>JAMJFU010000310.1 GCA_023544525.1 Anaerolineae bacterium
AAATCTCCAGCTCAAAGCTGGGCGGTCCCGCCTCAGGCGCTGGCAACAGCCGCAGCAGATCGCCTGGCACGAACACGTACGCCCCGAGCCCAGCCTCGTCCTCGTCAAAGCCATGGAAGACCAGGCCTGCGTACCTCAATTCCTCGGCCACATTCTCCGGGTTCTGCCAGGCAGACTCGCGCTCCAGCCGTCCCGGACCGATCGGCCTGACCTGGCCAAAGTCGCGCTCGAATTGCAGCGCATGCATCTTCCCGCCGGCCGCAACCAGGCGCTCGAGCGCCTCACGGGCTGCCGGGCTCAGGCGCGCCAGGGCGGTCCTGACTGAGAGAGGCTCGAGCAGGGCGGAGACCAAATGGTCCACCGCCTCGGTCTGGATGTTGGTTTTGAGTGCTGCGCCGCGGTTCTGAGCCAGAGCCCGCAGCATGGCCATATCATAATCGACTAGGAAACGGCGCAAATCGTGCATCTCACCTTGCCAAGATCGTTCGAGCCGGGTATAATATCGCCCACGCTGGTTTCAGGCGAAATCGTTTGCCCTTTCGCCCGGACCGTGAGCGTACCAGGAGGTTCAGAATGAGCAAATCTCCGTCATCCGATCTATACGAGACCGCCGGTTTTCTCGGCGGCCTCTTCAAGCAGATCCGCCTGGCTTGGCGGCTATACAAAGATGGCCGCGTCCCCGGTTGGGTCAAGCTCATCCCCGTGGCGGGCCTGTTCTACCTGCTGTCACCCATCGACCTGCTGCCTGATTTGATGCTCCCGGGCCTGGGAGAAGTGGACGACGTCGTCATGCTCCTGTTGGCATTAAAGATGTTCGTCGATTTTAGCCCATCCGGCATTGTGCGTGAGCACCTGCATGACCTCTACGGCGCGAAAGAGGCGCCCAGCAACCAAGCACCGTACATCGACGCTCCCTATCGCGTCATCGACGACGAGGAGCAGCGAAAGGAGTAGCCATGACGGATACAAGGTACCGGCTCCCCAGCGAGGTCGCCAGCCAATTGGGAATCTCCCCCTCCACCCTGCGCCGGTGGTCGAACGAGTTTGCCGATTTCCTCTCTGATGCGGCGGGACGCCCCGAGTCAGAAACGGGCAGATCCGCCCACCGTCGTTACGTCGACGGCGACTTGGAGACGCTGATGACCATCAAGGGTCTGCTGGCCGAGGGCCAGACCTACATCCAGGTCGGCCGGCGGCTCGAAGCCCTGCGCCTCAGGCATCGGCACGCACCCGATGGGTCGAACGAGCCTGACGAGACAAAAGCCACCGCCCTCGCTCCCTCCCTTGTGGACGCCTCTCCCATGGCGCCCGCGGTCAGCGTATTGTCCGATACCCTGCACACCGTGGCCGACGGCCAGCAGTTGCTCTTGGGCAGCCAACACGCCAACCGGGAACTGCTTACCGTCGTGCTCCAGGACAATTTTACCCTCAAGGAAGAGAACGCCAAGCTACGGGACCGGATGCTCGAGCTAGAACGCGACATTGCCGAACTGCGGCGCCTGGACGAGGCCCGCCGCGAAACCCTGGAGGTCCGCCTCCAGCGTTTGGAGGAGCGGGGCGGCGAACCCACCCTCCAGACCGAACAGGGTGCCAGGAGCGGCTGTCTGGCCCAACTCCTTGGCCCTCTGGCCTAAGACCCGGTTCCAAGCTCATCTCGTGCCGGGCGTCTCGCACCCGGCGCCAGCCGGATCGCCTTCGACCTCTGCGATCAGATCGTACTCCAGCGCCCCGGTGACGTGCGCCGGCACCACGCAGCCCACAGGCAGGTCGCCGGGCAGCAGTACCATGCCGTCGACCTCGGGCGCATCCCGGTAGGACCGCCCGACGCTGAGCCCGTCCCCCTGGCCCTCCACCAGCACGTCCAGGTGGCGCCCCACCTGGGCCTGGTTGACCTCCAACGAGATCTCCTGTTGAAGGGCCATCAGGCGCTCATAGCGCTCGGCCTTCACCTCGTCAGGGATGCCGCCGCCCAGGCTCGCCGCCGTCGTCCCTTCCTCCACCGAGAAGGTAAAGGCCCCCACCCGGTCGAAACGCACATCGGCCAGGAAATCCAGGAGCGTCTGAAATTCGTCCTCCGTCTCGCCTGGATAGCCGACGATGAGCGTGCTGCGCAGAGCGAGATCAGGCATGGCAGCCCTCAAGTCGGCGATCAACCGCCGCACCCGATCCACGTTCGCCGGGCGCTTCATCCGCCGCAGGGTGTCAGGGTGAGCATGTTGCAGGGGTAGGTCGAGGTAATGGCACACGCGCGGATCCCCGGCCATGACCTCAATGAGCCGCGGGCTCACGTGGCCCGGATAGGCATACATCAGCCGCAGCCAGGGCAGCCCCTCCTGCCGTTCACCGGCGACCGCATCGAGGATGGCCCGGACCAGGTCCGGCAGGCCATCGCCTTCCCCACGGTCACGGCCGTAGGCGGTGGTATCCTGGGCGATCAGCACGATCTCCTTGGCCCCCTCATCGACGAGGGACACGGCATCCTTGACGACCTCATCTGCAGGCCGGCTGACGGCCGGCCCCTTGATGAGGGGGATGGCACAGAAGGCACAGGGTGCACTACACCCCTCCGCGATCTTTAGGTAGGCCGTCGCCCCCTGGCGGGCCGTCTGGGGTCCCGTCTCCGGCGAGGCCGGATCACGATCGCCCAGCAGAGCACGCCGGGGCCTGGGCTGCCGTTTGTGACCCTGGTTCAGATCCTCCAATAGGCGCCCGATCTCGCTCCAGCGGCGGGTGCCCAACAGGGCGTCAATCCCTGGCACATGGTCCAACAGGGCCTCACCCCATCTCTGGGAGAGGCAGCCGGTCGCGATCAGTAGCTGGTCGCGGCGCTTCTTGCGGGCCAGTTCGCGCAGCTCACCCAGGCTTTCCTCCCGGGCATCCTCCACAAAGCCGCAGGTGTTCACCAACAGCACCTGGGCTAGCCGCGGGTCAGCCACAGGCTCGTGACCCAGGTGTTTCAAGAGCCGGGCCATGCCGTGGGCGTCCACCAGGTTCTTGGGACAGCCCAGGGATTCCAGATAATATCTCACTGCTCTCTCTTCACCAACCCTCTAGATATCAAAAGCTGCTGGCCGGGCCAGCAGCTCAAAGTGTACCATCGAGGGCACGGGTTGTCAAAAGCGAGGCAAATCCAGAGGTGTTCAGCCAAGGGCCTGCACGAGGGGCCTGGCGAGGGCAAACGACTGTCGCTTGTACTCCAGTGCTTCGGCCGGGTCGTTGCGCCGCCAGAGGCGGATCACGATGTACTTTTGCAGCTCGTACAACATGTAGAAGCGAGCCCGGATCTGGGCCGGGAACGACGTGTCCCGTACGCGACCATAGCCGCGCCAAAAAGCCGGCTCCGAGATACCGCAATAGTCCAGCACGGCATATTCTATCTCGGGATCGCCCCACAACGCCCGGTCCAGGTCGACCAACCCGGTCACGCGGCCTGTGTCGTCGACCAGGATGTTCTGGCTCCAGACGTCCATGTGCAAGAGGGAAGCGGGCACGCGACGCTCGAAATGGGGGCGATAGACGTCCCACAGGCGGCGCAGGGCATCGGCCTCCTCCTGCGTATAGCCGCCACAGGCCACCACGTCGTCCAGGAGCTTGTTCCACATCACAGCAAAGGCCTCGACCCACGCAGCCTGCGGCTCCATAGGCCGGTGCGGGCCAAGGTAGCCGTAGCGGTCGGCGACCAACGCGTGCATCTGCGCCAGGTAGACACCTACCTGTTCCAGCACCCCCTCCAGCTCCGCACCCACCAGCCCTGCCTCGATGAGGGGTTGGCCTGGCAGGCGTTCCATGAGGAGATAGTCCCGATCCAGCAGGCGGCGGCTGTCATCGTAGGCCAGGATTTCGGCCACGGGCACCGTCGTCTCAGCCCGGAGCAACTCGTGGATCTGCGGTTCCTGGGCCATCATCCGCCGCTCGTAGAAGAGGAATCCAGCGTCGTCGGGCGGGCTGATGCGCAACACCAACTCATCGCCCGCACCCTGCACATAGTACGACGTATTGTGCTTGCCCGTCGCGATCGGCTCAAAACGCAGCCGGTCCGGGTCGACGGGCAGGTGAGGAGTCACCAATTGGGCAAGTAACGCCTGCTCAAAACGCTCGGCCATGCACCCTCCCTATGCTGTAGATTATAGCACAGGCCGCAGCACCCTCCAAAGGCACCTGGATCGCAATCACCAGTTCTCGAGATTCGGGTGCCAGGCATCCTGGGCAAGGGCCATGCATCACGACAGACCGGGGATTGCCCGGATCGCGATGCGAGTCCGCGAAGCGCGGGTGTTTGATCCAGGACGCCGCCTGTGCTATACTGCCGGCACTGGCCAGCCGTGGCTGGGCCGACGAGTGGAGAGGATACCATGAAGATCTTGGCGGTAGATATTGGGACAGGCACTCAGGATGTGCTGCTCTTTGACAGCACCAAAGAACCAGAGAACGCGCTCAAGATGGTCATGCCATCCCCGACCGTACTGGTGGCCCAGGCCATCCGAGAGGCCACCCGCGCTGGGCAGGACCTGCTGTTGGTCGGGG
>JAMJFU010000311.1 GCA_023544525.1 Anaerolineae bacterium
ATGGCTCCTCACCCCAATAGTCAGGATTCTTCTTGAGGATGACCATCTGCTGGGGTTTCCACTGCTCAAACAGGTAGGGTCCCGTGCCGATGATGTGCGTGGCAAAGGTCTCCAGTCCAATCTCCTCGATCCACTTCTTGGGGACGATGGTGCCGCTGCCAACAGGCAAGGTCGAGCTCCACAACGGGGCAAAGGGTTCCTTGAGGTGGATGATGCCGTTGTAGTCGTCGATCACCTCTACGTGGTCGAGGGTAGCCCAGTCATCGGCATAGGCGGCGTCCAGCTCAGGGTCGATGAAGCGCTCGTAGGAGTACTTGACATCCTCGGCCGTCAGTTCACCATAGCCGTTGTGCCACATGACGCCTTCGCGGAGCTTGAACCGTATCTCCAGGCCGTCTTCCGATTCCACCAGCTCTTCGGCCAGCTTGTAGCAAAGATCGTACGAGTTCGGGCAGTAGCGCACCAGGCCATCCATGACGGCGTTGGCCACAACGGTGTCATTCTCCGAGATCTGGAAGGCCGGGTCCAGGTTTTGGATATCCCCGTACAGCCGGACCCGGAGGATCTTGGGCCCCTCGACGGGCTCTGGTGTGGCTGTGACCACGCTCTCTACGACCTCGGTCACTACCTTCTCCACGACCTGGGGTGTACCTTCGACAATGACTGTCTCTTTGACCGTCTGCTCGACGACGACGGTTTCCACGACCGTTCTTTCCACGATCTCTGGCTCCGGCGTGGCTCCGCAGGCAGCGAGCACCAGGCTGAGGACCATTAGCAGACTCAGCAGCGATAGACTTTTCGATTTCACCTTCACTCCTCCCTTTCTTGTGTACACGGTGACACTCTCCTGCAACCCCTGTTGATCGCCTTCTCTCTGGCCAGTGGCATCCCCCCTTTCTACAGTTCCAACAACAATTAGCCGGTCAGCAGTTCGCGGCGTGCCCGGTCCACGATTTCTTCTATGTGCCGCTCTACAGCCTCCGGCAGTGGTTCGACACGATGGCTGGTCAGCAGCTCTTTCGCCCGGATCCTGGCCCGGCTCACCACGTCATCCCCCGGTTCGGTGGCGGCCCGCACACTCAGTCCCGGAATCCACAGGGCGCCGCGCCGTATGTGCTGCGCGGTGTGCTTTTCGGCCAGATACACGCCGTCGCCCGGGATGACCTTGGCCATGATGTCATAGGCCAGCGTCGTATCGTCCACGGTATAGCCAGAGACGATCTGCTTGATAAGGCTGATGACCTCGTCATCGATGACGGCAATTTCGAATCCGCCGACCAGACCCCCGCCCATGCCCACGCCCGACAGGATGTCGACGCCGGCCAGGGCAGGCACCAGGCCGTTGGCCAGGCGCTCGTAGGCGAACTGGGCATCCACGCGGGGTGAGGTGGTCGAGAACCCATAGCTGTCACAGGGCAATCCCAGGCGGTGGGCGAGCTGGGCGGCGCAGGCCCCCGAGGTGCCCACCTCCGGGCCGCCCCAAACCGAGATGGCTGTCCGCAGGTCGATGGGGCTGATGCGAGAGCAATAGACCACGGGCACACCTGGCCTGGCAGCGGCGGCCAACACAAAGCTGGCCAGCACTTCGGCGTGCTGTTGGGCCAGGGCCCCAGCCATGGTCACCGGGCCGGTCGCGCCCAGCGATGGCGCCGGCAGAGAATGGAATGGAGCGCCCGACTCGGCGACGGCCAGGATTGCGCCTGTGACGTCCTTGGGGAACTTGAGGGGGCTGACGGGCGATACGCTCAGGGTCATGTTCGGGTTGCGGCGGAAGGCCTCTATGCCGCCGCAGCAGGCCGCGGCCATCTCGACAACATAGGGGACGTCGTCTGGCTTGTCGAGGGCCGCGGCGGAAACCGGCTTGCGCGTGTTTCGCATCATTGCCGCTGTGGCCATTACGAACAGCAGTTCCGGGGGAACGTCCTGGGGACTGAAGAGGGGCGTGATCTGGTCGACGTTGGGCAGGGCATCCAACAAGCGCGTCATGTCGGCCACGTCCTGTAAGGTTGCCCGCCGCCGCTGGCCTGTGGCCAGGTCCAGGGTGTCGGGCTGGCGGACCTGTCCGTCGCCCAGGCGAAACCCCGGCGTTCCATCAGGCCTCAGGAACTCGCGCCCAGGGGTGACGTTGGTCAGGGCCCAGCTCACCACTTCAGGGGGAATGTGAGTGCGGCCGGCTTCGATGCGGCAGCCCAGGCCGTGCAACATTTCCCTTGCCCGTTCGTGCTCCAGGGAGATGCCCAGCTCTTCTAACAGCCGGTAGGCCGTCGCCTCGATCCGAACCAGGGCTTCCTCAGGCAGACAGGTCAGAACAAAGCGGTCTGCATTCATCGTCGATCCCTTTCCCCCTCGAAGGTGCTGCACGGGATTAATCTACCACAGATCCGGCGAGTTGACAAATTCCGCGTCCTACGGTATCCTGGGATCCCAGTATGCTGGGATCCTAAAATCCATCTCGGGTGAAGGGAACATGAGTCAAGACCTCAAACTATCTCCCGTCGCTGCCGTGCGGGTCAAGTTGTCCCATTCGGTGTTCGATACTCTGTGTGACGCCATCGTGGAGGGGACCCTGCCCCCCGGCGAGCGGCTGCCCGAAGCCAGGATTGCCGAGGCACTGAATACGAGCCGGATGCCGGTCCGCGAGGCCCTGGCCCAGCTGGAGCATCGCCACCTGGTCGAGCGGGATGCGAACGGCACTTGCGTGGTCGCCCGCTGGAACCGCCAGCACCTGTGGGAGGTGGCCACCCTCCGCGGTGCGCTGGAGGGGCTGGTGGTCCGGCTGGCTGCGGTACAGCTGACTCCTGAGGACGCCGACCACCTGGAGGGGGTCATTACCCAGATGGAGCGGGCGCTGGCGCGGGGGGACTATGAGCGGTTGATCCATCTGGATATCCAGTTTCACAGCTACGTCTGGTCCTGCACGGGGCACCGCTTGCTACAAGAGGCCCTCGAGGATATGAAACCCCAGGTGCGCTATTTCATGTACGTGACCCGCCCTGGAGACGAGGAGACCTATCCCGAAACGCATCGCGAAGTGCTGGAAGTGCTCCGGGCGGGCGACGCAGATCGGGCCGAAGCCGTCATTCGGGAGCACACCCTTACCACGGCTGAACGGGCCATCGCCCGGCTCGAGCCCGGCGATGTGCCGTTGTAGCTGGTCCTCCCTCTCCCGCTCACGCCGGGTCCGGAACCCGGAGTTATGGGTAGGTGCGTGCCACCGAGTCAACAGTGCCGGCCGTAAGCGCAGCATCCCTTTGGGACGGACTGTCCGAGACCGGGAGAGAATACTTGCGCGGACCCGGGTCGAACGCGCCCTGTCAGGGCGCAAGCGGGGAGGCAACAGATGAATCCATCCCAGACACTGTCCCGGGCACGGGCGATGCAGGATTGGCTGTCAGCCCACCGCCGGGCATTTCACATGTACCCGGAGCTAGGCTTTCAGGAGTTGCGGACTGCCGAGCGGGTTGCGGACGCCCTGCGGGCTATGGATCTGCAAGTGCAGACCGGCGTCGGCAACACGGGTGTCGTCGCCAGGTTAGGCGAGGGGCCGCCCGCCGTCGGCCTCCGCGCTGAGATGGACGCCCTCGAGGTGCGAGAGGTCAACAATGTGCCCTACGCCTCGCAGCGGCCCGGCCTGATGCACGCATGTGGCCACGATGGCCACATGGCCATGCTCCTGGGCGCCGCCGAGCTCCTCCGGACCATGAAAGGACGGCCACGGGGGGAGGTGCGCTTCCTCTTCCAGCCCTGCGAGGAGGCCTGGGACGAGGAGGGCAAGGGTGGCGCCCTGCGCCTGGTAGAGGCCGGCGTGCTGGAGGGACTGGCTGCCGTCATCGCCCTGCACGTGGACCCCGGGGCGCCGGCCGGCATGGTCGGTATCCGCAGCGGCCCTGCAATGGCAGCCGTCGATCCCTGGACGGCTACGATCCGGGGCGCGGGCTGCCACAGCAGTGCCCCCGAACAGGGTCTCAGCCCGATCTATCTCCTGACCCAGGTCGTAAGTGCTATCCAAGCCGTTCCTGCCCTGCGTGTGAGCCCCTTGCAGCCGGCCATCGTCTCCGTGGAGTCGGTGCACGCTGGCGGCACGACAGGTGTCATTCCCGAGCAGGTCACGCTCAGTGGCAACATCCGTAGCTATGACGAGGAGACGCGCCGGCGGTTGTGGGATGAACTGGAGAGGGCCCTTGGCCTGGCCCGGGCACTCGGTGGTGACTATACGCTCGAGATCCGGAGCTACTATCCGGCCTGTCACAACGACTCCGAGATTACGGCCCTGCTGCGCCGCACCGCGGAGGAGATGATAGGCGCCGAACGCGTCTACCTGCCCGATCTGGAGATGGCGGGCGAAGACTTTGCCTACCTGTCGCGCGAGGTGCCGGGGGTCCTGTTCCGCTTGGGCGTGTCCGTTGGCGATGTCGATCGCCCCCTGCACAGCCCTCTCTTTGACCTCGACGAGGCAGCCCTGCCCCTGGGTGCCGCGTTGTTGGCCGAGACT
>JAMJFU010000312.1 GCA_023544525.1 Anaerolineae bacterium
CAAGGCGCAGGCCCTGGCTGTGAGCCGGCCCGACCCCGGCAAGCCGGGGGATCCAGTCTTTCGCGCTCCGCTGCCGCCTGCTCACGAGGCACCGTATGGATGGAGTCCCGAGCTCGCTCGGGCTGGTTGCGTGGGAGCAGGAGCCATCTCAAGGCGCAGGTCCTGGCTGTGAGCCGGCCCGGCCCCGGCAAGCCGGGGGAGCCAGTGTTCCGCGCTATGCTGCCGCCTGCCCTCGAGGCACCGTATTGCTGGAGTCCCGAGCTCGCTCGGGCTGGTTGGGGTGCCCGCCTTTGGTTGCAGCTTTGTCACCCTTTCGCTGTGATTGTCACGCCTTTGATAGGCGTTTTCCACGAAATCTGCACATGGGTGGTGCATACTCCAGGGCGGCGTGCGCCACCTTGACGCGACGCCCAAAAAGCATGCCCCGGAGGCTTGACATGGCCATTGCCTTTTGTCCCGATTGTGAGGAGCCGATCCAGCTCGGAGAGCGGCCCAAAGTCGGCCAGCGCGTGACCTGCCGCAGCTGCGGCGCCGAGCTGGAGGTGATCGAGGTCTCTCCCCTGGAGCTCGACTGGGCCTTCGAGGGGCCCATCGACGACTGGCAGGAGGATGAAGAGGCCGAGGACGAAGACGAAGGGTGGGATGACGAGGAAGACTGGGACGACGAAGACGAGTGGGAAGAGGACGAGGAGTGGGAAGACGAAGGAGGCTGAGCATCCGATGGACGTTGCCATATTGGCCAATCTGAAAAAGAATGCACCCACCTGGCCCGGCATGTCGCCCGACAGGTGGGATGACCTGGACTCTGAAGAGACCATCGAGTCTATCGCCCAGGCCCTCCGGGCTGGTGGCCATGAGGTCACAGTCCTGGAGGGGGACCTGACTCTGCCCGACAACCTGCGCCGCGTCAAGCCCGACATCTGCTTCAATATCTGCGAGGGGCACTTTGGCGATGGCCGCGAGGCCCACGTACCGGCCATCCTGGAGATGATGCGCATTCCCTACACCGGCTCGCAGGTGTTGACGCTGGCGCTGGCCCTGGACAAGCCCATGACCAAGCGAGTGCTTACCTACCATGGCCTGCCCACGCCACCGTTCCAGGTATTCGAGCGCCTCCATGAGACCCTGGATCCGGACCTCCGGTTTCCGCTCTTTGTCAAGCCCAGCCGCGAGGGCACCGGTATGGGCGTCAGTGCCGAGTCGATCGTCTACGACGAGGGCCAGCTGCAGGCCCAGTTGCGCCGCGTCTTTGAGCGTTATGACCAGCCGTGCCTGGTCGAGCGCTATATCGAGGGCCGCGAGGTAACCGTCGGCCTGGTCGGCAATCTTGGCTCGCCTGTGGCCTGGCGTGTCCCGAGGGATGAGGAGGCGCCTCGCGTGACCCGCGGCCTGCACTTCTTCCCGCCCCTGGAGGTGGACCTGGCGGCCTATCCAGTGGAGGAGGCGGGGGTCTACACCAGCCGTATCAAGGTCGAGATGGCCCACGACTTTCACTACCACTGCCCCGCGCCCCTTAGGCCCGAGCAAGTGGAGGAGTTGGACTGGTTGGCGGCTGCCACGTTCCGCGTCACCGGCTGCCTGGACGTGGGCCGCGTCGACTTTCGCCTGGACGTCAACGACGAGGACCAACCGTATATTCTGGAAGTCAACCCGCTGCCGGGCTTGAACCCCGGCTACTCGGATCTGTGCATCGAGGCCGGGGCAGACGGCTGGTCCTATGAAGAGCTGATCAACAGCATTCTCGACCTGGCCATCGAGCGCTACGAGTTGGAATAGGGCACGCGCCACGCTATTTGTCAAAAGCAGCAGAGTGTGTTATCATGGCCCAAGCGTTCCAGCCGGGGGAGTGACCTGCCCCGATTCTTTGAGGCGTCCTGAACATAGGAGACAGCATCGTGGAGACCGACCGCGGATGCCCCAAATGTGGCGCAAGCGAGGTGGTCCTACGCAAGGACCAGCAACTGGCCTGCAGCAATTGCGGGACGGTCCTGGGCGGGGTAAGCCGCCTCTGCCCTTCCTGCAGCCACTACAACGAGGACAACCTGCGCCATTGTTCTGTCTGTGGCACTGAGCTCGTGCGCGAGTGCTCATCTTGCGGCGCTGACAACTGGGTCCTCGCCAGCTACTGCAGCCAGTGCGGCCGCCACCTTGGCCTCGTCGAGCGCCTGGCCCGCCGCTGGCAGCAGACCACGCAGCAGCGGCTCTATGAGCGCCAGGCGAGCATGGGTCCCCTCAAGGAACAGGAAGAGTGGGCCTCCCAGGGCCGGATGGCCTCCATCATGCACCTGGAGCGCCTCGAACCCCTGGGGCTGGGCCCTGCCGCGCGTGGGCACGGCGACCGGCGTCTCCTCCGCATTCTGGCCGTGGTCGCTGCCCTCCTCTTTGTGGCCTTCATCGTTGCCCTGCTGGTGACGGTGGGCGGAGCATGATACAGTATACCCCATTACATCCCTGCAAGTCCCGCTAGAGCCGGGGCAAGTCAGGCTATCGGAGGAATTCATGGCAGACGAACGATCCCCCGCGGGCCGTCCCGAGGAGGAAGGCCCCTCCCCAGAGGAGCAGGTCAAGCGCATCATCGAGGCGGCCCAGAAGCTGGGCGTGGAAGTGGACGAGGCCGATGCGGCCCAATGGCTGGCCGCCATGGCTGGCAGCCAGGTCTCACCGGGCGATTTCGAGGTGGATGCCAAAGAAGGCATCTTTGGGCACCGGGTCACCCTCCTGGACTTTGACCCCCAGGTGTTGGAGCGCTACCGCGCCATCGCCGAGATCGTAGAGATCCCGGACAGGCCGGGCATCCGGACCGCACTCTCGTTGTCGGGCAGTGCGGCCCAGTCAAAGGTCCAGCTCTTTCCCGGCGACGCAGACTTTTTCGAGCGGGTGCATATCGTCGCCCCGACGCGTGAGGAAGCCTGCCGCCTGCTGGGTGAAGCCATGCGCGACAAGGCCCTATCGTGCATCAAGGGCGACAACTATGAATTGGTCGAGGTCAAGTGGGGTACCTTCCAGCAGGATGTCGTCCGCCGGGGTGAGCGCCTGGGGGCCGGGACCCCGATTTCGTGGGACGCATCTGAGGTTAAGTCGGGTGCCTTTGAGGTCTATAGCGCTGAAGGGGATGTGCTGATCATCGACTGGGCCTACGGCATCCAGGATCCGGGCTGGTGCAAGCTGGACTGGGTCGTCGCGGAGCGCGAGGCGGGGCGCGTGGTCCACGCCAGCAACATGCTCGACGCCACCTGGGAGACGCCGGAGGGCGAGATCATCCCCCTGGACGGCTTTCTGGATCCCTATTTCCAGGAGGTCTACCTCGACGCTGAGTCGATCCCGCTCTTTACCAAGCTGATCAAGCACGTGTCGCCCAATGCCTTGCAGGACTATGTGTCGGCGCTCGAGAAGCAGGTTGCCAAGTACGGCTTCTACGACCCCAAGAACTATGGCAAGGTCGCCAAACGATTGTACAACATCTTTCGCCTGACCGGGCGCTGGCCCGAGGCGGTCTTTGTCCGGGAGTTGTTCGATGAGCCTGCGGCGCTCCTCTACCAGGTGGCGGCCCTCATCGACACGCTGGACGAGGCGATGACCAGCGGCCAATCGCTCGAGGCTGATACCCTGATCGAGCAGATCGACAGCCTGATCCGGACCGTGGTCCGGGTAGCCGAGGGGCCGACAGAGGAGCAGATCGTCGATGCCCTGCTCCGGCTGCGCGATGACCTCTCAGGTCGCCGCAGCCTGGGCGAGCAGCGCCGTGAGGTGGTAGAAGCCTCCTACCGTCACGTGGGCGAGCTGGTCAACCGCTTCTTTGAGGAGCGGCTGCTGGTCATGCCCGAGATCGTGAACTACCTGGAGACATTGAAACACTAGAGATAGGAGGGGGGAGATGGCCAATCTGGCCCGGCTCCAGACCAGGGTACGGGATTTTCACGGGCATCTGCCCACAGGCGGGGCAACCGGGCGAAAGCCGGTCGTCGTGCTCCTGCACGGCCTGGGCGGTGATCGCAATGACTGGATGAGCCCGTTCCGCGAGCGGAACTGGCCCTATGACCACCGCAAGGCACCCGAAGAAATCGACCTCGGTACCCACCGCAAGCCGCCGCTGACTCCGCTGCCCGGGATCCAGACGCAGCTCTTCCTGTCGCCCAAGCTGGCCAGCAACAGCCGGGGCGCCGATGGCAGCGACGACCGGTCCTGGTGGCAGGCCCTGGTCCGCGCCGGCTTCCCCACCTTTACGTACTCGCAAGTGGGGGACCTGATGGTGCCCTTCAGCCGGGGTCCCGTTGCCGAGTTCAAGGCCTTCATGCGCAACCTGCAGGAGGATGTCCTGGGCGATGACAGGTACCGGGGCCGGCCGGCGGTCCTCCTCGGCCATAGCCGGGGTGGGCTCATCGCCCGGGCCTACCTGGGTGATGCCGAGGTCAAGGGTGACCAGGCTGGTCGCTTTCCAGTGGTGCGTGGCCTGATCACGC
>JAMJFU010000313.1 GCA_023544525.1 Anaerolineae bacterium
ACCAGGTTGTGTGACTTCCAGTAGTTCCGGTAGCCCTTGGCATACGCGTCGTCCAGGAAACGCTGGGCCATTGCATACGGCGTCGGTGCGACGGCGTCGGCGATGGGCTTGCCGTATTCACGCAGCGGCCTGAGCACCTCCTCACCCTCCTCGAGCTCACCGGCGTAGAACTGCATCACCGAGAGCACCCTCGTTCCATGGAATCGCTCTGGCAAGAACGGCAGCGGTGGCGCTGTCAGGCTGTCCACCCAGACACAGCACTCGTCCGGCGCGTCCTGCGCGAACCCGCGGTAGTGCCTGAGCACCGCCGGCGCGTCCTCATAGGCATAGACCGTCGGCCCAAAGAGCACGTCCGGGCCCACGACGTGGAGTGCAAACTCGAAGGAGGTGACGATGCCAAAGTTGCCACCGCCACCCCGGATCCCCCAGAAGAGGTCCGGGTTTTGATCTGCGCTCGCAGTGACCAATTCGCCGCCTGCCGTCACGACCTCGACAGAGCGCAGGTTGTCGGCGGCCAGCCCGTACCTGCGGCTGAGCCAGCCAAAGCCCCCGCCGAGCGTCAAGCCGGCGACCCCGGTGGTGGAGACGACGCCGCCCGGCGTGGCCAGCCCGAAGGCCTGTGTCTCGCGATCCAGGTCGCCCATGGTGGCGCCGGGCCCCGCGCGCGCCGTCCGCGCCATTGGGTCGACGCGCACGCTGTTCATCGTCGAGAGGTCGAGCATCACGCCGCCGTCACAGACGGCATTCCCGGCGATGTTGTGCCCGCCGCCCTTGGCTGAGAGCAACAGGCCACGCTCCCTGGCCAAGTCCACGGCGGCTATCACGTCGGCAGCACCAGTCGGGCGCACGATCAACGCTGGCCTGCGGTCGATCATGGCGTTCCACACGCTGCGCGCCCCGTCGTACCCTTCGTCGCCAGGCTCCAACACCTCACCGCGCACCTGGGCCTTCAATGCCTGGATTTCAGGTTCCAGCACTTGTACTTGGGAAGCAACGGGTAGCGTCATTCTCTTCTCCTTCACTTGACGAAATCTGACTAGATCGGAACGGCGACCGCCGGATGCTAGATCAACGTTCTGGGCACCGCGATCACCTCCAGGGTTCGGGCTTGTATCACAGGCCGGCTGCGCGCGGCAGCCCGACGACGTGGCACTGGCTGTCGCCGGGTCCAGTGGCGCTGGGCAATCCCTCCTGAATCCGTTTATTCAGACAGGGTGTTGGTATCGTCCGTGATGGGGGTGGCACCGTGGCCGGGCCATGCACTATTATAGCCGTGCGAAGGGTACCTGTCAATTAGAGTCGCATTAAAACCCGGAGCTGCCGCACGCGTGAGCCGGCTTCCTGCCCCGCACGCCTATGCCTCGCCCAGGAGCGACTGGGGACGATCGAGGTAGTCCTGTACCCCCTGGAAGAACCTGCCCATGTGCAGCCCATCCATCAGCGCGTGGTGTCCCTGCGCCTGCAGGGGCATCATCATGCGCTGCCCATCGCCAAAGAGCTTGCCCCAGGCAAACAGGGGGATGGAGGAAGGAGGGTGCAAGTGCACTGGGTGCATGAAGCTGGTGAACGACACCCAGGGGATCGGTGTCATGAACAGCCAGTCGTCCCTTCCCGCGTCTACGTTGAGCGAGGGATGTTCCCGCACGTAGGCGAGCTGTGCCTCCGCGCTCGCCGCAAAGGGCGAAAAAACCTCAGCGTACTCGAACGTGGCAAAGGTGAACATCTCCTCGTTCACCAGGATCGTCGTGCCGGGGTGGACAACTCGGTGCTCCACCACCTCTTGCCCCCGGATACGGTAGCGGAACTCGGGGATGGCGTTCGCTGCCCGGGCAATCAGGTAGACGATTGCCACGGTGAGCGAGACGCCGCGCTCCTTGACCTCCGGGTAAAAGGCGGTCACGTCCACATTCGCGGACAAGCCAAAGTAGGGGTGGTCGAAGCCACGATAGAACTCAAAGTGCTCGCGCCTCGACCAGGTCTCCTTGTCAATGACCCGCATAGGTACCCTCCAGTTGAACCACAGACCCTTTCGGCTGTCCTCTCAGGCTGGCTCCGAGTTCATCTGTCCCTAATATATCATGTTTTGAGAGCACGGGCAATTCCCGGGCAAAGCTCCCTTGGCGCTGTCATCAGGTCAGCCAGGAGCCGGCGATTGGGTGACACAGGTGCCGGCCTGGCTGAAGCCGAGCACCGGGGCGAGATCCGGCAATCCAGACCCGGTCCGGAGTAGGCCCTGCGGCCGGGCACAGGGTTGTGGTATAATGGGGGTACACTGGCAGCAGAGGAGCCAACATGAGCGCCACACCCTTTGCCCGGCTGGCTGAGTTGGGCGAGCAGCTGGAGGCAACGACAAAACGTACCGAGATGGCCGAGCTCCTGGCCGGCCTGCTCCGAGACCTGGCACTGGAGGAGGTCCCGCCGGCGGTCCGGATGACCATCGGCCAGGTCTTTCCCGAGTGGGACGAGCGGGCCTTGAACGTGAGCTGGAAGGCGGTCAAGGCGGTGGTCGATGACCTGCACGCTGCCTCCCCGGCAGCGCAGGAGGCCGCCGGCCGCCAGGCCGTCGACGGCGGCGAATACATCTACCTGCTCCTGTCCGAGCACCGCCGCCAGCCACCTGATCCGCCAGCCCTGGGCCTCTTGGAGGTCTACCAAGCCTTCGAAGGGATCGCCGCAACGTCGGGACGCGGTTCTGTGGCGCGCAAGGAGGCGTTGCTCCGCAAGCTCTTTGGCCGGGCCAGTGCCGTGGAGGCCAAGTACCTGGCCAAGATCATCTACCAGGAGATGCGTCACGGGGTCAGCGAGGGCATCATGCTCGACGGCATCGCCCGCGCGGCGGGGGTCAAGAGCCGCCTAGTGCGCCGGGCCAACCAGCTATGGGGCGATGTCGGCGAGGTGGCCCTGGTGGCTCTGGCGCAGGGCGAGGCCGGCCTCAAGGAAGCCAGCCTCCGCCTGTTCCGGCCGCTGAAGCCGATGCTGGCCCAGACCGCGGAAGGGATGGCCGAGGCCTTTGAGCAGCTCAACGGTCAACTGGCGCTGGAATACAAGCTGGACGGCGCCCGCGTGCAGATCCACCGCCAGGGCGACCAGGTACGCATCTACTCCCGCAACCTGGCCGACGTCACCGCCAGCCTGCCAGACGTGGCCGATGAGGTGCGGGCACGAATGCGCGCCGGCGAGGCGATCCTGGAGGGTGAGGCCATTGCGGTCGATGCCCAGGGCCGGCCGCTTCCGTTCCAGCACCTGATGCGTCGCTTCCGGCGCAAGCACGCCATTGCCGCCACGCTGGCAGAGGTGCCGGTACGCCTTTACCTCTTTGACGCGCTTTATGTCAATGGCGAGTCATTGGTCGATGCGCCCTACGAGGCCCGCTGGGCGGCCCTGGCCGCTGCCGCCGGGGACCTGGGCCTCGTCCCCCGGCTCTTGCCCGCTACCGCCGAGGCGGGTGAGGCCTTTGCCGAAACCGCCTACCGCGACGGCCATGAGGGCGTGATGGCCAAGGCCCTGGGCAGCGCCTACAACCCAGGGGTGCGGGGTAAGGCCTGGCTCAAGCTCAAACACGTGCACAGCCTGGACCTGGTCGTCGTCGCCGCCGAATGGGGCTATGGCCGGCGCCACGGCTGGCTCTCCAACTACCACCTGGCGGCACTCGACGCGGACACGGGCGAATACCGTGTCGTGGGCAAGACGTTCAAAGGCCTGACCGATGCCCAATTCCAGGAGATGACGGAGCGGTTGCTGGCACTGGAGCGGGCGCGGAAGGGGAACGCGGTGCTGGTGCAGCCACGCGTGGTGGTCGAGGTGCTGTTCAACGAGATCCAGGACAGCCGCCAGTATCCTTCGGGCCTGGCGCTGCGCTTTGCGCGCATCTCCCGCATCCGCGACGACAAGCGGGCGACCGAAGCGGACAGCCTGCAGACGGTGCGGCAGCTCTACGAGCAGCAGTTCCGCTACAAGGGCCAGGTCAGGTCCGGAGGGTCTTGAGGATAAGAGTAGCACATCGAAGGTGATCGCAGGGCATGGTCCAGGGCAATTGCATTTGGCTTGGATTCGAGGTGCAATGCACCTGGCTTGAGCCAAATGCAATCACCCTCGTTGTTTTCCCCCTCAGGCATCGCCGGAGCCCGTTGCCTTTGCCCGCGCTTTGTGGTATACTGTGCCCCAGCCTGATCACATCGACGACCAAAGGAGGAGCACGTGGGGCAACTGCTATTAGGCCTGGCACAGCTGGTCGTGGCCATCATCCTGAGCGCCATCGCCGCCTACCTGGCCTTTTACCTGTTCCAATGGTTTACGCGTGACCTGGATGAATGGGCCGAGCTGCGCCGGGGCAACGCGGCGGTGGGCCTGGTCCTGGGTGCCATCATCGTGGGGGTAGCCATCGTCCTGCGGCCCGCCCTGACGGTGAACGTCGAGGGTTGGGACGTGGGCCGG
>JAMJFU010000314.1 GCA_023544525.1 Anaerolineae bacterium
ATGCGCTCCAACGCCTGCTCGATCTTGTCGTAGGCCGTGGCGTAGGAGCAACGCACGTGCCCGGCCCCGCAGGCGCCAAAGGCGCTACCCGGCACACACGCCACCCTCTCCTCCAGGATCAGCCGCTCCGAAAACTCGACATCGGACATGCCGGTCACGGCGATGGAGGGGAAGGCGTAGAAGGCGCCGCGGGGCTCAAAGCAGGCCAGGCCGATGCTGTTCAGGCCGTCGACGATCAGGCGCCGGCGGCGGTCATAACGGGCCCGCATCTCCAACACCGCCTCTTCGCCATGGGCCAGCGCCTCCATGGCCGCGTACTGGGCCGTGGTCGGGGCGGACATGATGGTATACTGGTGCACTTTGCGCATGGCGCCCAGGATGTCTGGCGGAGCGGCGGCGTACCCGATGCGCCAGCCGGTCATGGCGTAGGACTTGCTAAAGCCGCCCAACAGGATGGTCCGCTCGCGCATGCCCGGCAGCGTGGGGAAGCAGGTGTGCTCCACACCATAGACCAGCTGGTCATAGATCTCGTCCGAGATGACCAGCAGGTCGTGCTCCTCCGCCAGCCGGGCCAGCTCCAGCAGGCGCTCGCGGCTCATGACCGCGCCGGTGGGGTTGTTGGGATAGCCGATGAGCAGGGCCTTTGTCCGGTCGGTGATGGCGGCCCTGACCTCAGAGGCCAGCAGTTGAAAGTCGTTCTCCACCCGGGTGGGGATGTTGACCGGCACGCCACCGGCAAAGATCACCTCCGGATTGTAGGAGACGAAGCAGGGCTCGGGGACGAGCACCTCGTCGCCATGGTCCAGGGTGGCAGCCAGGGCCAGGTAGAGGGCCTCCGAGACGCCCACGGTGATCAGCAGCTCGGTATCGGGACTGTAGCGCACGCCGTAGAGGCGCTCCAGGTGCTCTGACAGGGCGAGCCGCAACCCGGCAATGCCCGAGTTGGAGGTATAGTGCGTCTCCCCTGACTCGAGAGACCGGATGCCCGCCCGGACGATGGCCTGGGGTGTGGCAAAGTCCGGCTCGCCGATGCCCAGAGATATCACGTCGTCCATCGTCGCGGCGATGTCAAAAAAGCGCCGGATGCCCGATGGTGGAACGGCTTCGATCTTGTTTGCTACAAAGTTTCGCATCTTTGCTTGGACCTCCCCTTTGTGGTCGTGTTACTGAACCTTCCAGGAAGATTGGATCCAGTAGACCTTCCTGGAAGGTTGTCCGACCTCTAACTGGTTTCTCAATAAGAACCGCTGGCAGGCCGCGGCTGGACGGTCCAGCGGTCCTCCTCTTCAGAATACTGGATGTCGAACGACAGACCCTGGTCCGTGGCGACCCGGAAGCCGGGCCCACCGGGCGTCCGCCAGCGCCCTTCTATGCGCTCGACCGGATAGCGATGGCCCTCCCAGATGACCGCCCGCGGCTCCTGGGCATAGGTGTAGCCGGAGTAGCACTCCACCGTGGCATCGCCCGCGCTCATAGGTCGAGGGAGCGCAGGTAGGCGATCAGGTCGTCGCGGCTGTCGTCGTTCTGCAGCATCATCTGGATGTTGGCCTTGAGGTGGCGCAGCGGATCGCCGGCTGCCATCCACTGGCCCTCGATGGGCTGCACAATCACCCGCGACCGGCCGGCCAGGCGATCCACGGCGTCCGCCAGCCACAGCTCACCAGCCTTGCCCGTCTCTGAGCCCTGCAGGACGTCGAACAGCTCAGAGGTAAAGACAAAGTGGCCGATCTGCACCCAGTTGGACGGGGCCGTGCCCGGCTCGGGCTTTTCTATGATGCGGGCCATCTCCCGCTCGGAACCAGGCTTGAGCTCGATGCAGCCATAGAGGTGGGTCTCCTCGTCGGGGACCCATTGGGTGGCCAGGACGGCGGCGGGCTCGTACCGGTGGAATGCAGCCAGCAACTGGCGCGGCACCGCCACGTCGGCCAGGATCATGTCGTCGCCGAACATGTAGTAGAACGGCTCGCCGGGATTCAGCCAGGGTTGCGCCGCGAGCGCCGGGGAGGCGTTGCCATAGGGCAGGTCCTCCGGCTGGCGCACCAGGACGATGTTGGCCAGCCGCGACAGGCCGCGCACCTGCTCCAGGAGGTCCAGCTTGCCGGTCCTCTCCAGGTGGCGCTCCAGGTCGGTATCGGGGGCGAAATGGCTCCGCACGATGTCCCCACCCTCGCGCACGACGACAATGATGTCGGTGATCCCAGCGGCGACGAGGCCCTCGACGTGATACTGGATCAGCGGCACCCCGGCGATGGGGAACATCTCTTTCGGGACCGCCTTGGAGCCCGGCAGGAAGCGCGTGCCAAAGCCGGCAATGGTGATGATGCCTTTCAAGAGCTCACCCTCCCCTCGTTCCTTCTGACCCGTCCAGCGCCGGCGCGCGCCTGTGCCACTCTGTGGCCTGCTCGTAGGCATGCGCCACGCGCAGCACCGTCGCTTCGTCAAAGGCGCGGCCCATGACCTGCAGGCCAATGGGCAGCCCCTCCCCGTCAAAGCCGCAGGGCAGGGAAAGGCCCGGCAGTCCAGCGAGGGACAGGGCCAGGGTAAAGATATCCTGCAGGTACATCTGCAGCGGATCGCCGGCGATCTCGCCGACCTTGAAGGCGGTCGTCGGCGCGGTGGGGGCCAGCAGGACGTCACAGTGCTCCAGAGCCTGGTCAAAGTCGCGCCGGATCAGCGTCCGCACCTGGCTGGCCTTGAGGTAGTAGGCGTCATAGTAGCCGGCCGAGAGGGCATAGGTGCCCAGCATGATGCGCCGCTTGACCTCGGGGCCAAAGCCCTGCCCGCGCGTGCGCCGGTAGGTCTCCCACAGGTCATCGGCCGGCAGCGAGAGGCCATAGCGCATGCCGTCGAAGCGGGCCAGGTTGGCCGAGGCTTCGGCGGGGGCGATCAGATAATAGGCCGGCAGGGCATACTCGGTGTGGGGCAGCGAGACGTCGACGACCTCGGCGCCCAGGCCGGCCAGGGTCTCGACGGCGGCCCGCACCGCCGACTCGACCTCGGGCTGGATGCCGGCGATGAAATACTCCTGGGGCACGCCGATGCGCAGGCCGCGCACGTCCCCGGTCAGCGCGGCGGCATAGCCGGCGACCGGCACGTCGACGGAGGTAGAGTCACGCGGATCGTAGCCGGCGATGGTGCCCAGGAGCAGGGCGGCGTCGGAAACGGTCCGGGCCAGGGGGCCGATCTGGTCCAGCGAGGAGGCAAAGGCGACGAGCCCCCAGCGGCTCACCCGGCCGTAGGTGGGCTTTATGCCGACCACGCCGCAGAGGGCGGCGGGCTGGCGCACGCTGCCGCCCGTGTCCGAACCCAGGGCACCCAGGGCCATGCCGGCGGCGACGGCTGCGGCGCTGCCACCGCTGGATCCACCCGGCACCCGGTCCAGGTCCCAGGGGTTGCGGGTGGTGAAATAGGCCGAGTTCTCGGTGGAGGAGCCCATGGCGAACTCGTCGGTGTTGGTCTTGCCCAGGATCACGGCGCCGGCCGCCCGGAGCTTTTCGACGACGGTGGCGCTGTAGGGCGGGACATAGTCTTCGAGGATGCGGGAGCCACAGGTGGCCGGCAGGCCTTCCAGGCTGATGATGTCCTTGATGGCCAGGGGAATGCCCAGCAGCGGGGATGCTCCGCCATTGGCTCGATTCCTATCCGCCTCGGCCGCCTGCTCCAGGGCCAGGTCGGGCGCCAGGGTGAGATAGGCCTTGACCGCGTTATCCAGGTCGAGGATGCGGTCCAGGACCGCCTGGGTCAGCTCGACGGAGCTGATCTCCCCGCGGCTGAGCAGGGACCGGGCCTCCTGGATGGTCAGGCGCGCCAGGTCGCTCACCCGTCGCCCTCCAGGACGACGGGGACGCCGAAATAGCCATCCTCCTGGATCGGCGCGTTCAGCATGGCTGCGTCGTGGGGCAGTGAGGGCTGGACCTCGTCTTCGCGCATGACGTTCTGCAGGGGCAGGACCGAGGCCGTGGGCGGGATGGCGTCCGTGTCGACCTGCTGCAGGCGCTGCGCATATTCGAGGATGGAGGACAGCTGCTCCGCATAGAGCGCCTTCTCCTCCCCGGTCAAGGCCAACTGGGCGAGCTTGGCCACGTGTTCCACCTGTTCGAGGCTGAGTCTCATCGTCTGCTCCCTCCGGGCTTGGGCGTCAGCTATTATAGCATCTATCGGGGGGTCCGACAAGCAGCCGGCCGTGGTGCGTGGACCGCCCGCCCACCCACCCGGGCGTTTTCTTTCTGAGGTTCAATGGTGGGGGGGTGGGGAGTTGGGAGATTGGTGGATTGGTAGATTGGTAGATTGGTAGATTGGGAGATTGGTAGATTGGTGGATTGGTGGATGGGCTGTTGCACATGGTGGCTCCTTGTGGGACCCTGGTTGTTTTGCGTTCATAAGGTTATTATAGCATGCGTGTTCGGTTTTGAAT
>JAMJFU010000315.1 GCA_023544525.1 Anaerolineae bacterium
TCGACGACCATGGCACCGACGTTGGTGTGCTCGGTGTCGGGCTGCCCCCAGGTAATGGCAGCAACTGGCGCTGCCCCCACAACCAGAATCAGTACCAGACTCACCAGGATCCATACTTTCCTCATCTTACTTACCCCCTTGCGTGTTTCTGGAGCCTAATGCATGCTCTCAAGAAAGTGGACACGCCTGTGAACTTGAGCCACAGGCACCATTCCCGCCCGCCACCCCGGACACTGGCTACGTCTCACGCCGGGTCAGTTTCCGTCGCTACCCCAGAGTCTGAGCGAGGCCTCGCCCTCTCCAAGCCGTCATTCTGAACGACCGCAGGGAGTGAAGAATCTCCTCAGTTCCTTGGCAAGGATGTCTTCAGGTCCGACAGGGCAACAAGAGATGCGAGACGGCAACCAACTTTCAGGTCGCTGAGACCAGGGAGGGACAGGAACCATTGTCGGTCCCTGTCCCGCCCACTCACGAATCTGCCGCGCATTACCGTTTGTGGAGACAGCAAGACGAGCTGTCTACCGCCGCACCCCTAGGGCATTGACAACAGCCACGTAGTCTCCTGCTCCAGGACCTGGGCAGCACGTTCGGTAATGAACTGCGGCGTAAAGTCCCAGATTTGGCTGATGAAGGCCCGTAGTTGGTCCTCGTAGGCATCTTGCTGACCATTCCCCATGAAGCGGCGGGCGCGCTCCAGACGGTCAAGCAAGATGCGGGTGGTCTGATTCCCGGTGATCTCGCCATTGGCATCGTAATAGTAGACCAATGCCTCCAGCCGGGCCAGTGTCGGCTCCAAGCCGTAGCCGGCCAGAACCGGGTCGTGATCACTGGTGCCCCGCGGGCCGTCGCCCGGGTAGTCGGCCGGGAAGTCGGCGTTGATGTGGGCCATGTTGGCCTGGGCCAGCTCAGGCAGCCAGCTTGGCGAGTTGAACATCTGGTCCAAGGTCTGAGTCTGGCCCTGGTACACGTAGCTGAAGGCACTTACCGGATCCTCGCCCACCATGATGTCCCACAGGTTGACCAGGGAAACATCGTAGAGGGCGCCTAGCTGGTCGCTGGTGTCAGGCGGCAGGAAGGGATCATCCGGTCTTGGATAGACGTTCAGATCACCGCCCACGCCGACGTAGACCAGGGGGTCAACCGCCT
Source organism: Anaerolineae bacterium (assembly GCA_023544525.1). GTDB lineage: Bacteria > Chloroflexota > Anaerolineae > JAAYZQ01 > JAAYZQ01 > JAMJFU01. Next base: position 1,147 of record JAMJFU010000315.1, read on the forward strand.
GCAGGGCTTTGACGATCCGGGCGTTGTAGAGCGCCTGCTCCGTTCGCTGGCCGACGCGATTGTCAGGCCCGCTGCTGAAGTGGTTGTTGGACAGGTAGATGTCCTGGTAGACGCTCTCGCCGATGCCCGTCCGCCAGATCCGGAAGTTGGCCACCTGGGGCGGCCGGGTGAAGACGTTGGGGCCGTCGGTCGGGCCGGTGACGTAGTAGGGTAGAACGGCGTTCAGCACCTTGGGGTTCTGGACGTCGGAGTTGTAGTCGAAGGGTTCTCCGTCAGGATAGAACACCTGGGGATCACTGCCCAGGACCGGGTCGTCGGCCATGGCCGGCAGCAACTCGACCCGCGCGGAGCGGAACAGGTAGGCCGAGATGATGCCCCGGTCGTCGGCGCCGTCGCGGTCGAAGGCCGCGTCGTAGGCCGGCCCGCCGAGGGACTCGATCAGCTCCGCCAGTTCCTGCAGCGCGTCGGGCTTGCCGTCGGCGTCATTCACGTCGCCGCATTCGTACTCACCGGCGTCAATCAGGCAGATGTCCTGATCTTCCGCCTCCTGGACCAAGACGATGTCCGGGGCGTGGAGGTCCTGGATGATCTGCAAGGCGATCTGCTCCAGGCGCTCCTGGTAGACCCCGTCGTTGGGCGGCACGTAGTCGAAGGGCGGAGAGACGCCCGGGCAACCGGCATTGCCGACGAAGTCGCAACCGTCGAAGGGATCGTCGACAAAGTCGTACAGATTCTCGACGTTGAAGACGGCCACGCTGTACTCAATGCCGCGGTCCAGGGCCGGGGGCGGGTTGTTCAGCGACGGGTCAACCCCGTGGACCAGTTGGATCTGCTCCTCGACCTGGACCGAGTACTTGCCGAAGTTGAAGTAGATGCCGCCGATGACGGCCCCGGTCAGGGTATCGTAGGTCCGGGCCGGGGCGAGCAGGGCCGTGGTGTCGTCCATGGCGGCCTTGAGCCCGAAGGTGCCCATCAGGATGCGATAGGGGTTGTCGTTATCAAAGCCCACGGTCGGTATGTCGTCCAGCGGGTGCATGTCGCGGAAGGAGCGTCGCTCGTAAGGATCGGCTCGCTGGGCGATCAGGCTATCAGGCCGGGCGACCCAGATCTCGGAGTCGAAGGTACTGGCAAAGACGTCGCGGCCGTTCAGGACGGTGCTGCCGGCCGGCACCTGGGCGCGCATGCCCTCGTGCCGCTCCCAGTAGCGATAGGCATCCTGGATGTCGTCGAAGGTCATGTCGTCGACGATGGCAGCCGGAGGATCGACTTCAAAAGCCGGGATCTCGGCGTCCAGATCGACGCCGGAACGAACCACCTGGATCAGGTACGGGTTGTTCAGCCGTGTGTTCTGGAAACGCTCTTGCACGGGGCCGCGCAAGATGACCTCGTCGCCAATCTGAGGTTCGTAGTATCCGCCACCGTCGACCCGCAGCGTGGAAAACCGGTCATGGAAGACAAAGATGCCGTCCGAGCTCAGAGGATCGCCGTCGGCCGTGGCCGCCGTGTTTTGCAGGAAGAAACCGTAGTAGGCGCCGCCAGAGCTGCGAAACTCCTGAGTCTTCTCGTAGATGACGCCCTGGATGGCCACATACTCGCCCTCGTAGGGCGAATCATGGCTAGTGCCGAAGTCGGTGTCTTCGACGACGCCCTGTACCTCGCCGATGGTCAGGAAGGGATCCACGTCGACGTTGAAGCTGCAGGTGCCTTCCTGAGGCTCCAGGTCGTCGTTGGTGGCGGTCACGGTCACGGCGTAGATGCCGGCCGGCACGTCGGCGTCGACCACCACGTCGCCGGTGGCCGTTTCACCCGGCGCGGCCGCGGCGACAAAGTTCTGCAAGGTGATGGTCCCGCTGGCCGGGACCGGCGAGACGTCGATGGACATGGCCACCACCGTGCCGTCGGCGTCGCTGGCGCTGACCGCCCGGCTGGCCGGGTTGCCCTCATAGGTATTCAGCCAGCTCCCGCAGTCCACCATCACCGGGGCGTTCACGACCCCGCCAAAGGACTGGCCAGTGTTGACGGCGCCAAAGGTGTTTGGTTGAGGGGCAATCCAGGTGAAGTCCTCATAAACGAAGCCGGAACCAGTTAGCTGTAACGAGTCGCCGACCGCCGTTCCACTGCCTTCGGCAACACCGATGTCAGTGCTAGTCATCCCGTCGGCCGGTCCACCCACAGCAGTGAAAACGCCCTCATAGCTGAGGAACTGGATGACGCCGTTGCTCGCATCGACCAGGGCAAGGCCATCCGGCGATCCGTTCTGGATGCCATTCACTGGGTAGTTGATCACCACCGTGCCGTAGCCGGCCTGCTGATCGGGGATGACGACGCTCAGGTAATCGGTGTCATAGACCGCACCGCCATTGCCGTTGTAGAGCACGATGCTCCAACCGGTCAGGTCGGTCCCTGCCGGCCCGGCGATCTCGATCGCTTCGCCGGTATCGGTGCCGACGTTATCATAGTGGATCTCGTTGACGAATACTGCTGTCTGTGCGAACACTACCGGTGCGCTCATCAGCGGCACCATGGTCACAACAAGGACCATCACCAGCAGGACAGCCATCACCTGCTCTGATTTTCGTCGTTTGGTCATTTCCCTATTCTCCCTCCAATCGTAGTCTGGAAGCTCAAGCACATGTCTTCTTGCCTGGTTATGTCTGGTCATCACCTCCTCTAGAGATCGGATAGATCCATGGTATTCGGAGACGGCGTGGTTGGGGATGGCATGATTCAAGAGCTGGGGACGATCAGGCAGCACCTGAAACACCCTGGCCATCTTTCACGAAAAACGCCTCCTCTCACGAGAGTTCTTGGTGAAAAACGTCTGGCGACAATGCGCTGGGAACTTGGAGAAAAGCCAAGCCGTTCCCCTCCTATATACCGCCTGGCGGTGAAGAAAGATACGGCCCGATAGTACTCTGGTACCATGACTGGTACGCCGGTACCATCTTAGCACAGTTGGGGGTCAGGGTCAATTGGCGGGCAAAGTGAGGGCAGGGCCGCAACAAGGCCGGTGAAAAGCTCAACACCGGACCAGTCTGGGTCTGATACCAGCTGGTAGAAACTGACGATGGCCCTGAAACCGGCAGAAATCTACTCGCGTCCAGCCCAGACTGGTCCAGTGGGATCGGGGTCTCGGGATGACACTGGACGAGTCTGCGGGTGAGGCCGGGCGCCGGAATCTGCCCGGCGCATGGGAAACGGCAGGAATAGCCTTGTGTCTAGCCGAGACCGGGCCGCTGGGATCGGGGTCTTGG
>JAMJFU010000316.1 GCA_023544525.1 Anaerolineae bacterium
GTCACCCATAAGGATAAAGAGAACGATTACCTGGATCAGCCCCCAGCGCCAGCCTGTGCGGAAATAGCGGCTAAAGGCCTGCAGGAAATCGCGGGGGTCGGTCGGCTCACCATGGGCGATGCGATTGCCCACGTAGAACAACGCCAAGGCCGCCGCCGGCGCGGTCACGATCACCATCGTGAAAACCAACCACAACAAGTTGACGACCGCCGCGGTTAGCAGATCACCCCAGGTATCCCTCAAGGCTGCGCGGACGACGCACCAGGCTTCAGTCATGGCGGCAAACAGCGACAGTGGACAGTGGTATGTGGTTCGTGGTCTGGCTGACTACTATGCACTTCCCACTGCCCACTCGCTATCCTTTCACTCCGGCGTAGGCTACGCCTTGGATGTAGTATCTGCTGAAGACGAAGAACAGGATCAGGACCGGGATGGCGTTGAACATGGCACCAACCAGAATCAGGTTCCAGTCCGCCTGGTACTGCTGTTGGAAAACGCTCAGGGCCACGTTCAGGACCCACATGCGGGGCGCGTCCAGGTAGAGGAGCGGCGTCAAAAAGCTGTTCCACATGCCCTGGAACTGGAGGATAAAAACGGTCAGCAAGGCCGGACGAGCCAAGGGCAGGATCACGTCCTTGTAGATCTGGAATTGGCTGGCCCCGTCGATAAAGGCCGATTCCTCCAGGTCGCGAGGAATTGACTTGAAGTACTGGGTAAGCATAAAGATCGAGCCGGCGCTCACGATGCCCGGCAGGAGCAGCGACCAGTAGGTGTTGAGCAGGTTGAGCTTGCTCATCAGGACAAAGGCCGGTATCATCGTCACCGCTCCGGGGATCATCATCGTGCCCAACATGAAAGCGAGCGTCGCGTCGCGGCCCGGGAACTTGAGTCGCGCGAAGGCATAGGCCGCCATGGAACAGCCGATGACCTGCAGCACCGCGACACTCACCGACAGAAAGGCAGTATTGAACAGCCAGCGGGGGAAGGTACCTCCTTCGCCCAGGTCGGTATTCCAGACTTCGACCCAGTTTCCCGCCAGCCACGTCTCCGGGAAGAACTTGGGTGGCCAGGCGATGATCTCGGCGTTGGTCTTGAAGCTGCCGATGGCAGCGAGGATGAAGGGCGTCAGCATGACGATACCGATGCCGACCAAGAGCGCGTAGCGCAGGACCAGGCTGGCGTAGTGCCGGACCGATTTGCCCCCGGCCTTTTTGTCAGCCGTGCTGGGCAGAGCTGGCGTTGCTACAGACATGGTAGCACTCCTCTTCCTAGTAGATCTCGGCGCCACGCTCGATCACGCGACGCTGAATGAAGGTGAAAATAAAGATGATCACCGCCAGGATGAAGGCGATGGCTGACGCGTAGCCCATCTGAATCGGACCCAGCCGGCCCAAGGCCTCGGTGTAGACTAGGTAGACGGGCGTCATAGTCGTGCCCAGAGGGCCGCCAGCGGTGGCCAGGTAGACCTGGTCAAAGATTTGCAGGGTACCGATGGTACTTAGCACGAGGACCATCACGACGATAGGCCGCAGCATGGGCAAAGAGATCTTCCAAAACTGCTGCCAGCCGTTGGCCCCGTCGATTTCGGCTGCCTCGTAGAGGGCGGGGTTGATGTCCTGGAGAGCCGCCAGAAACATGATCATGAAGGTGGGCACGGTCGTAAAGATGTTCTGGACCATGAGGCACATCCAGGCGACGCTCGGTCCACGGAGGTACCACTGTGCGGACGCAATCTTGCCGCCAAATCCCTCAACGACGAGTTGGAACAAGCCTTTGGGATTCCCCAACCAGTCAATCGCCGTCCAATCCAGCCCGAACAGACCCCATACTTTGGTGAAGAGCAGATTAATGTAGCCGGTTTTGAGATACAGCCACACAAAGATGAGAGTGATGACCACCGAAGAGGTGACGCTGGGGGCGTAGAAGACGGTGCGGATGATCTGTTTGAAGCGCATGGAGGTGTTGAGCAGCACGGCCATAGCCATGGCGAGAACCGTCTGGACGATGGTGACGATGAGGGCATACCAGAGCACGTTGTACAGCGACTGGTGGAACGGCTTCGATGTGAGCGCCTTGACATAGTTGCTCAGGCCGACCCATACGGGCGTGGTGTAGATCTGGTACTCGGTAAAGGAGATGTACAGGGCGAACAGAATCACGCCCACGGTGAAAACAAGCGTCACCAACAGGTAGGGGGCGAGGAACGAATAGCCAGCGATCAGTGCCTGTCGTCGTCTGGCGTTGGGCCACTCGCGTCGCACTACCATTGCGATTACCACTCCCAACGCGGCAGCCAGCACGCTGATGATGATCATGAAGGGAATAGCCGTGTCACGCACCTCGGCCAAGTAGTTGCCCAACGACTCTGTGACCTCGGCCACGGATCGGATCGGAGCATTCATCAATGCTACGACAAACAGCACGACAAAAACCAGCACAAAGGCCCCAAGCGCCGCCAGGTTGGACCTGCCGCGAGGAGCGGTCTCTTGAGATTGCATGGTACAACTCCTTCATCCAGACTTGACGGGTCAAGCGGGGCTCTGGTTCAGCAAAGACCCGTCAGGTCCTTGTGGTTATGGGGGGCGGGGACACCCAGCGTGTGGATGCCCCCCCACTACCCGGTAATGAGGCGAGTCTATTCCCCCTTCAGAGCTGCATCCGCCTCTTCCTGGGCTTGGGCGAAGGCTTCGTCCACAGCCTGGTCACCCAGGTAGATGCGTTCCAACGCCTTGCTGACGGCGTCGTTGACCCTGCCGGTGTTCGGCCCCCAGTAGGCCACACGGCTGTCTTCCAGCACACCGCCACCGGCGATGGCCTTGTCGTTGGCGTCCAAGACCAGGTTCACCTGGTCGGGGTGGGTGCTGTAGGCAAAGCCGGTCTTGACGATCTCGGCCTGGTTCTCTCGACCGGTGACAAAGATGGTGAAAGCCGCCGCTGCCTTGGGAAACTTGGTGGATGCGTTGACGCCGATGGCGTTGGTAAAGATGACGTCGGCGCGGGTCTTGGGTCCTTGCGGGACGAGGGCAGCCTTCCACTCTTGATCGGGGTAGTTCTGGCGCATAAAGTTGACCATCCAACCGCCCTCCAGCGTCATACCCACCAGCTTCTTGCCGATGGCCTCCCCACACCAGCTAGCGCCCAGGTCAGAGGCCGTCACCAGGCTACCCTCAGCATACATCTCGGAGACTTTCTGGGCCATCTCCTTGACCTCAGGCGTGTCCAGAAGTGCAGCGCTAAAGTCGTCGGTAGCGTAGGCACCGCCGTTGGAGAAGGCCCACGGCGCAAAGCGCGCCCAGTCGGCGTTCTGGCAAAAGCCGCCATAGTCGGTGTTGTCGGCGATCTTCTTGGCTGCCGCCGCCAGGTCGTCCCAGGTCCAGTCCTCAGTGGGCTCGTCCACGCCCGCCTCTGCCAGGACCTCGGGGATGTAGACCAGGCCCAACGTGCCCCAGTCCTTGGGCAAACCGTAGGTCTTGCCCTCCAGCGTAAAGATGGTCAGCAAGGGAGCGATAAAGTCGCCACGGCTGACACCCGCCTCGGCCATATAGTCATCCAGGGCCACCAACTGGCCTGTCGTTCCGAAGGCGGTCATGAGCTGGTCGTCCACGTAGAACAGATCGGGCGCAGTGCCGCCGGCCATCTGAGCCTTCAGCTTGGTCTGAAAGTCAGCCGGGATCGGCTCATACTTGACCGTGATCCCGGGGCAGACCTCCTTGAAGCGGTCGATGGAATCGCGGTAGATCTGCTGCTCCGTCTCGTCGCCCCAGCCCGAGAAGGTGATCTCCGCCCCGTCCTCGACGGCGATGGGGCAGCCACCCTCCGGCGGCTTGGCCTCGGGGGCTGTGGTCGGTTCGGCCTGCGACGGCTCGGTCGGCGCCGTCGTCGGTTCCGCGGTCGCGCCGCAGGCAGAGATCAACAGGATAGCCACCAGCAACACACTGATCAAACTTAGCCACTTGCTTTTCATTTTCTATTCCTCCTCCTAAAGATATTCGGTCCATGACCATGGGTCACTTCCATCAGATTGACTTGAATCGTGTTCCTCCGTTTTGGCGACTCGTTTTCACCTCCTCTCGTTTTTCCGATCAAAGCCGTATATCCTCTGGAGTTTCCCCTCCGGGGCTGGATGTGACATAATCCATCGACTCCCGATCGACACGGCTTGGGAGCCTGGGGAGCCGCTCGTTGGACTTGCAGGCAGGCAAGGCGAGCGGTCCCCTTCTCCGTGGCTATGGATCCCTTTGCTCGACAACTTGGACCAAGCGGGCCTTCAAGTGGGCCCAGTGCACACCCGCCAGGCTGGGAAGCACCACATGGGCAGCGCCCACCCGCTCGTCTGGTCCTAGCCCGACGGCCCACATACCAGCAG
>JAMJFU010000317.1 GCA_023544525.1 Anaerolineae bacterium
CGTTGTCCTGCCAGATGCAGTCCGGCTCGTTGCCGATGAGCCACATCGCACCCGGGTTGGCGTCGACCAGAGGACCCAGCGTCGACGCATCCAGCCGGTAGCCAGCGTGCACGCGCAGGACCAGCGCCCGGTCCATCCCCCCCGGCGGGTTGTTCACTCTCGCGTGGTCAACGTACCACCCCGCCTTGAGCTGGTCGATGGCAAAAGCCTGGGGCCAATCGGTAGAGAAGGCAGCAAACCCGTAGCGCTGGCGCTCCTCCAGGGGCACCGGACAGGGTGCCTGGGCCGAGACCTGCGCGACCAGGAGCAGGGATAGGCCGATCAGAGCCAGGAAGGCAAGGAGATGCGCCAGAAGACGTCGCGGCGTTCCCGGCGCTTGCCGCCTGGCCCGCCCGGACGTTCCGCCTCCGGTCCCCTTCTCAGGTTGTGGCCCTTCCTTTGACATCTCCCTTCTCCACTCCCAGCCGCTAGTGCCGCTGTACTCCTCAACTTCTACCCTGAACCGTCATGCAGCTCACCCTATATACCGCTCTCCCGAGCTCGCGGTTACGGCCTGACGGCACTCCCTCGACTGCCAATCGCCTGGATGCCGTTTCAGGGTCAACGTGTCACAATCTCCCGGGCCCAATCCTGGTTGGCCCGGTACCAGCTGACCGCCTCTTGCAGCCCCTGGCGGAACGAAAGCCTGGGCCGCCAGCCCAGAAGGCGCTCCGCTTTGGATATGTCCGCCCAGGTGGCCAGCACGTCCGCCCGGTGCCGCGGCAGGTACTCGAGCCGGGCCTCCTTGCCTAGGAGCTCCTCGAGATAGCTGATGGCATCCATCAGCACTACAGGTTCGTCAGAGCCCAGGTTGATGACCTCGTAGCCCATAGGCCGCAAACCGGCAACCGTCCCCCGCGCAATATCGTCCACGTAGGTAAAGTCCCGCGACTGCTGCCCATCGCCATAGACCGTTACCGGCTGGCCCTCGCTGATCCACTGCACGAAGCGAAAGATGCTCATGTCTGGCCGGCCGGCCGGACCATAGACAGTGAAGTAGCGAAAGACGGTGACGTCCAGCTCGTAAAGGTGGTGGTAGGCGTAACACATCGCCTCTGCCGCCTTCTTGGAAGCTGCGTACGGCGACAGCGGGCCATCGGTGTCGGCATCCTCGCGGAACGGCCGGGGATTCCGCGCTCCGTAAAGGCTCGAGGTGGAAGCCAGGACGAACTTGCCCACACCCGTCTCACGACAGAGCTCTAGCAGGTTCAGGGTACCCGTCACATTGGTCGCCAGGTAGATCCATGGATCGCGCACCGACTGGCGCACGCCCGCCCGGGCCGCCAGGTTGATCACCCCATCGAAGGGAACGGTCGATGGCTGACGACCGGCCGTGTTTTCGCCTGCGCCTCCCGCCGGTTGCCCGCCGTCAAAGAGCCGGCGCAGCGCTTCTCGATCGGTTATGTCGATCTGGCGAAACTCAAATCCGGGCTGACCCTCGAGCTGGGCCAGGCGCCACGTCTTGAGCCGCACATCATAGGCATCGTTCAGGCTGTCCAGGCCCAACACGGCGTGGCCCTCCGACAGCAGGGTTTCGGCCACTTTGCTGCCGATGAACCCGGCGGCACCCGTCACCAAATAGTGAGCCATCTCAGTCCTCGAAGAGGTGCCGGTGGTCGACGACCCACTCGTACAGCCGGCGCACACCTTCCTCACGACCGACCTTGGGTCGCCAGCCTAGCTCTTCCCCGGCTTTGCCAATGCCGGCCACAAAGATGCGCTGATCGCCTGGCCGCCAGTCCTGGTGTTCGACCTCAATACGCTGGCCGGTGAGCTCCTCCAGCATCGGCCCCAGCTCGGACCAGACGGCGAGGGTGTTGTCCGGACCGCCTCCCACGTTATAGACCTCCCCCGCCGCGACGTCGATGTGGTCGAGGGCCAGTTGGTACAGGTCCAGGAGGTCGTCGACCCACAGAACATCACGGACCTGCTTGCCGTCGCCATAGATGGTGATATCCCGACCGGTGACCGCTGCGATCAGGAACCAGGCAACCCAGCCCTGGTCTTCGACACCAAACTGGCGCGGACCATAGATGCACGACTGCCGAAAGACCACCGTCGGCAGGTCATAGATGCGGGCATAGTCCCGGGCGTACTGATCGCCGGCACCCTTGGAGCAGCCATAGGGCGAATGAAAGTCCAGGGGGTGGCTCTCGGGAATGCCGGCAGGGTAGTCCCGATATGCATAGCCTGAACCGGTCTCCACGACCGCCACGTCTTCCATGCCACCGTATACCTTGTTGGTCGAGGCATACATCACGACAGGCCTCTGCTGCGAAAGGCGGGCAGCTTCCAGGACGTTGAAGGTGCCCAGGGCATTGACCTCAAAATCGTGGCGTGGATCCTGGACCGAGGTCGTGACTGCCACCTGGGAAGCAAGGTGGTAGATGACATCCGCCCCGGCGGCCGCCTCGCGCACTGTGGCAAAGTCCCGAACGTCGGCCTGGATCAGCGCCCAGCGCTCGCCGTGGGTCGCACGCAGCCACGCCAGGTTCTTGGTCGCTCCCGGCCGCGATAGGTTGTCATAGACTACTACCTGATGTCCCCCGCCGATCAGACGGTGGGCCAGATTGCTGCCAATAAAGCCCGCTCCCCCGGTAATGAGTGCTCTCAATATCTCACCTCGCAGTAGATTGCGGTTTTGAGGTCATTCCTGAATGCCCACGGCGCCATCAAACCTTAGCACTTTGCTGCCCGGCCAACTTGCCCCCAGCCGTTGACGCAGCCAGTTGCTGGCCTATATGGGCGATATGTCTGAATAATCGATCTCTGTTGGCGTCATGCGCCCCATCACATTTAGCAGGACCCGCACCCGATCCCTGGACGACAACGGCCGGTCAAAGATGGCTTCCAGATCCCGCAAGGGCCCCGTACGGATCCGCACCCGGTCGCCCTTTCGCAGCCTTCCATAGCCAACCTCTTCGACGTCAGACAGCCTTCCACGGATCAAGTCAACGATCTCATCCGCGACCACAGCCGGTTGGTCGCCAAAGGCCACGATGCGCCGGACGCCAGGCATCCAGGCAATGGACGAATGGGGCGTTTCCTTAAAATCCAGGCGGGCGAAAACGTAACACGGAAAATAGACCACCCGATCCGGGCGGTCTCGCCTGCGCACTTTGCGCCGCACGGTCGGCAGGAAGGTCTCAATGCCTCGGTCCTCTAACAGGGCATGTACCTGTCGCTCTTTGCGTGGCTTGGTGTACAGTGCATACCAATGTTCCAAGGTTCTCTTGCTCCTTCGCTACCTGGATGACAGATACACGGCCTTGACAACTGGCGCTCCAGGGATGGGGCACTCTCGGAAGCTCGCTGCCGCGATGAGTCTGTGCTGTGGAATTGAGCATGTGGCCCGCATTCTACACCGGCGGGCCGGACTTGTCAAGCACCCAGTACCCGGCGGGCGTTGTGCAGAGAGGGTCCCCGGCTAGGAGTCAGCATCACCAGCAGCGCGCGTCTCCCGCCAGAGCGCCTCCTTTTCACCCGGCGGCATGTCCAGGAGGTTCAGTCCGCGTGCCCTTGCTACTCGCTCCATGGCAGCATACCGCTGCGCAAACCGGTCACTGGCTATGCGCAGAGCGCTCTCGGCGTCGATGCCCAGCCAACGGGCCACGTTGGCCAGGGAAAACAACAGGTCCCCCAGCTCCTGCTCCTGCTCCTCCACGGTGCCCGCGCTGACCAGTTCCTGCAGCTCTTCGTCGACCTTGGCCAGTACCCCTTGTACATCGGGCCAATCAAAGCCATAGCGTGCCACACGTCCGGCGAGGGCCTGTGCCCGGGCCAGCGCTGGCAGGATCGCGGGCACCCCGGCCAGTCGTGAAACATCCTCTCCCACAGCGGTCACGCGCTCGCCCGACTTGATCGCCTCCCAGTTGCGGAGCACCTCCCCGGTATCCCGCACCGCCAGGTCGCCAAAGACGTGTGGGTGACGGTGCCGCAGCTTGGCATCGATGCGCTCGATGACATCTGCGAACCGGAAGGCCCCCTCCTCCGTAGCGATCTGGACGTGCATGGCAATCTGCATCAGCAGATCACCCAATTCCTCACAGAGTTTGTCGTCGTCTTCTGCATCCAGGGCAGCCAGTACCTCGTAGGTCTCCTCGAGCAGGTTCTCCCGTAGGCTCTGGTGGGTCTGCTCCCGATCCCAGGGGCAGCCGCCGGGCGCCCGCAGACGGGCCACCGTGTCCTGGAGCGCTGCCATCCCCGCGGCGCCAGGCAGGGCTGGCACGTACAGGGTGGTAAGGTGATCCATGGCATTACCGCGGTCCAGCTCATGCAGGGGCACCGTGGCCCTTTGGGCCTCATCCG
>JAMJFU010000318.1 GCA_023544525.1 Anaerolineae bacterium
CCCAGGCCGCGCCCGGGACCAGGGTTGGCCCAACCTGGCGCACTGTAACCGGCACAGTAACCAGCCGCACGCCCGGTCCTGGGACCCATACCCCTTGGACCAGTCCTATCTCCTGCAGGCATCTAGATCACCTCCTTTCGTTCTATTGATCATGGTATTCTCCCTCACCCTCCTCCATGTGGGTACGATATGTACTGAGAAAATGCTGGATGATCCGGGCCGTGTCCTCCAGGTCCCGTGTCCACCACTCCAGTACCTCGTCGCCCAGTTCCGTGAGACGGTAGACCCGGCGTGGTGGGCCCTGGGTTTGTTCCTCTTCCCAGAATGACGTGACCCATCCCCGCCCTTCCATTTCGCGCAGTGCCCGGTAGACGGCGCTGGGATCGACATCCCCCAGGCCAAACTCGCCCAACTCGTCCATCAGCGTATAGCCGTGGGCCGGGCCCTGGTGCAGGAACAACAGCAGCGTCGGCTCCAAGAACGGCCCGCCAGGCATCGGCTGCCCGGTGATCTCGGCCAAGGCCGGTGCCGACCTGGCGCTGATCGTGACCGAGCCAACGGTGTCGGGCGTTCACGATCTGGAGCGCATCCTTGGCACCGTGAACCACTTTCGCGTGCCGGCCCTGGTCCTCATCAACAAAGCCGACCTGAACCAGGTGCACACGGCCCGGATCGAGGCCTATTGCCGGGACCGCGGGATCGAGGTTGTCGGCAAGCTGCCCTACGATACCGCCGTCACCGAAGCGATGGTCCAGGGCCAGCCGGTGACGGCTTACCAGCCGGACGGGCCCGTGGCCGTGACCCTGCGAGAGGGCTGGAGGCGAATCCGGGAACGCCTGGATGGCGTGGCCTAGAGGCAGCACGCTGACGGAAAAGCCGTTCTCTGCACCCCACGTCTTGAGCAGTCATGCGCAGCGGCCAGCGGGCCAGACCTGTTGTGGGCGCGAGGATCGATGCAATACACCCCCCTGCGCAAGCGGCGGAGGCTGCCGCCACGATTGACTGGAGGCAGGGCCGGATTGGGCGGATCTCGGGCATGGAGCTTGACGCCAGAGAGATCAGGCCTTATAATGCAGAGGAACCAGAAAGGGGGATGTGATGCCAGACGTGTGGGAGATCAAGGAGTACAAGTACTACACCTTCTCGTCGCGGGACAGCAGCATCGCCAACACCGTGATCCTGCTGTACGGCGACAGCGGCTATCTGGGGGGCGTGTTCTTTAGCAATTCAGACGAGCCACTCAAGCCTGCCGAGCAGTTCCCCAGCGGGGTGTACGGCCTGTATTATGCCTACGAGGACCTGCCCGTGATTGTGGACATGCTGCGCAACGAAAAGCCCGTGTACCTGATCTACAGCGGGGCGGACAACTCGCGCCTGTCCACCCTCTCCGAGCCGGTAGGCGAAGGAGAAGAATAGGCGCGACCAGCGCTATCCTGTCTGTCAGGCCGCCTGGCCGTCCAGCCCCAGCTCCGAGGCAATGCCCTTCATCGACTCCAGCACCAGGGGCACGTGCTCGGTCCACAGGTCGACGCCCAGGTCCTGGCAGGCTGCCTCGATCTCTTGGCGGTTCACCGCCGCGGCAAATGCCCGGTCCTTCCACTTTTTCCTGACCGAGCTGATCTTGGTGATGTCGCGGATGTCCTTGGTGGGCCGTACCAGGGCTACGGCCACCAGGAACCCGGTCAGCTCGTCCACCGCGACCAGGGCCTTTTCCATCCTGGACTGAGGCTGCACGCCCGTATATTCTCCGGCGTGGGCCAGGACGGCCCGGATCACTTCTTCCGGCCAGCCCCGCTCCTTGAGGATGCGGGCGCCGACCACGGGATGGCCCTCGACCGAGAGGTCAGGATGGCGCTCGTAGTCAAAATCGTGCACGAGACCGACGAGACCCCAAAGCTCCTCATCCGCCCCATACTGGCCGGCGTAGGCACGCATCGCGGCCTCCACGGCCAGCATGTGCCGCACAAGGTTCTGGTTCTGTGTGCACTCGGTCACCAATTCCCAAGCTTCTTCGCGCGTTGGCATCGCCAGGCTCCTTTCTGGGCTGGGCTCACCGGGCCATTGTACCCGAGGCGGTCCAGTTTGGCAACCCCCAAGACGTCAGTTCTCTTGGGATTGACGCCCGTGCCATTCCCCTGTATAATGACCGTACAGTGCAAGGGCTGCTGCAAGCATGGGGAACGTGGTGTTCGAAATCCTCAGCGAGATCAGGGAAATTGAGACCATCGCAGCGGGTCGTGGTGTGCACCTCCGGCGCTATCTGGAGCGCACCTACGGCACAGGGCGCTGGCGCAAGATGAAGGGCTTGGCCACCGTTCAATTGAGTGATGGCAGCATTCTTGAGGCCGAGATCCATTGGTTCGAGGCGCACGGCATTGGTCGAAAGGACTTCAAGATCAAGAGAGTGATTCGATGAGTGACTTTGTGATATGCATCAATAACGAGAGCAATCCGGCAAGTCTGATCTTGGGCAAAGTCTACCGCAGGCTGCCAGACACAGAAGCCGAGTCACACAACCTGCTTCGAATCATTGATGAGGACAAGTCAGAATCTGACGGCTATCTCTACCCCAAGTCTATGTTTGCACCAATTGAGCTGCCAGAGGTGGCAGAGCAGGCGCTGATGGCAGCGAGCGATTGAGCCTCATGGCCGAAATCAGCCAAGTCGTCGAAGGACCAGTGTCTCTGCTCACAGCAGCAGCAGAACCGCCGGCGGAGCTGAACCCCAGATCCTGAGCTCCACCAGACGGTTCGTTTCGGCTGGTACTGCCAGCCTACGACCTGAACGCCGGGATCCCGGGCCTGGGGCTGCCAGATCCCGGGATCCCAGAACGACGCTATTTCACTGGCAGCAGCGGGCACTGGAAGTAGGCAGGCGGCCCGCCCTCTGGGGAGCCCTCTGTGATCTCGAGCTCCGCCATGTGCGCCATCAGCTCAGCGTACGACGTGATCAGTACGGCAGCCGAAGGGTCTGCCCAGGTTACCGTGTGGGTGAACCAACGCCCGCCGTTGTACATCGGATTGCCCGGGCCTGCCTCGCTGACCGGCAGCTGCCCCGCAACACCATTGGTAAAGACGTACAGAGCGTCGAAGGATTGCTGGTTGTCTTCATTGGGAGCAGGCAAGAAGGTCGTGCCCTTTGTACCCCAAGCCACGCCATCGGCATACACGCCAGGCCCAAAGTTCGGGCTGCTGTTACCCAGGCCACCAACCATGTCGGGCTGGTCAGCCAGGGCCACCGGGATCGCGACCACCAGGCTTAATACGGCGAGGAACATTACCACTCCAACTCTGCGCACCATGTTTTCGTCTCCTTTCAGACTGTATTGGCTCAACACGATGGACCCTTGGGACCGGCCCCTGGGGTTCAGCTTCCGGCTCTCTTGAGTCCTATGCTGATCCTATACAATCCAGCTTACGAAAACGTGTCGCAAACATTACGGTTTGCTTATGCCTGCGGCGAGGGTGGGGCCTGGGACAATGCGCTGGGCAGGGGATCCAGTCTTGCGCTCACTACGACGGGCCCGGCAGAGAGGGTGCTATCCGCGCAACACGTTCAGCATAAAGGCCGCGGCGGCAGGCACAGTCAGGTTGTCGATGCCCCACGGCGAGAGCGCTTCGACCAGGGTGCAGACGATGGCCACGACCCCACTGTAGATGAGGCCCAGCATCCAGTTGATCGTCGGCTGCCCAAGGAGAAAAGGCATGCCGAATAACGCCCCAAACGTGGCGAGCCAGCTCCAAAAGAGCATGGCTGCCGAACCCTCGACCGTCCGGCTGCGCCCGCCGACAGTGTACTGGTAGTAGCCAAAACGCCGGCCAAATACCGCGGCCATAGCATCACCCCAGGTCATGGGCATCAAGCTGGCGACGAGCAAGACCGGCTGATCCCAGAAGAAGTAGATCAGAGCCCCAAACGAGATGGGAAAATAGATGGTGCCGGGGTCTGCCCTCTCCTCCCCTTCCATGGCCTTGATGGCGCCCCGCCAGTAGGAGAAGGCATTGATCAGGACGAAGGTGGCCGGCGGGATGATGGCAAAGTACCAGGTCTCGAAAAGGAGTACGGTGCCGACGACCCACATGCCGACGCCGATGTGGATGAGCTTGCGGGTAAAGCTGACTGGGCGCTTGCCGACCAATCGAAAGAGCTCCGCCACGGCGAGCACCCCAAAAACGTAGGCATAGGACACGATCAGCGCAGTATAGTCTTGCTTCCACTCCACAGGACGGGACTCCCTTCGAGCTGGTTGGTGACCGGTGACGGCTATCGCGCCTGGCAGCCCGATGGCCCTCTCCCCGGGTCACGGAGGCGGCTATCGATGACCTGCTTATGC
>JAMJFU010000319.1 GCA_023544525.1 Anaerolineae bacterium
GTCCCCCTCCACGATCAGCGCATCGACGTCGATCGCAGGAACCACGATCCGCGTCGGCGCCTCTGGCCCCGGCGTCGGGATCGGCACCGCTGGCGGGACCTCTCCCACGACCAGCCCGCGCAGGTGGAGTGGGACCTCGCCCGGCTCTTCCGGCGGCGTGTGTCCACTGGGCAGGAACCCGCCGCCCATGGGCGTCGGCTCTGCAGTGGGCGTCGTCTGCAGCAGGCTGGCCTCGGCATAGTCCTCGTTCAGCGCTTTCAGGTTCGAGAGCGAGACCACGACCACGACGACGAGCCCAACCAGCGCCCCGACCTCCAGTAGCAGGAGGAATCTGTCGCGCAGCCGGCCCCAGCGGCTGGTGGACGCCTGCCGCCGGCCCCTCCGGCGCCGTCCCAGTCTCGTGAGCGGCTCCACGTCCAGCGCGCGATGCAGGGAAGCCGAAGCCTCGAGGACGGCACCGCCCCCACTGGCTCCGACGGGGATGGCCGCCAGGTCCTCGTGGGGCAGCGCGGCGTCCGCTGGCAAGCGGCCGATCTCCCGCAGGCGGCCAATCCGCTCTGCGCGGGCCTCTCGCCGCTTCACGATGAGGATCTGCTCCAGTTCTTCGATGCTGAGTTCGTCTACCGTCCGCCGATCCGTCATGATTGCCCCGCTAGCATCCGGCTATGGTCGGGCCTTCCTGGCACGACCCGGCTTACCATAAATTCGCCACCATTATACCCCACTCAGGCTGCCTAGTCAAGGCGGCGGCCTCTCAACCGCTCGAACACCAGATCCCGCAGCAAGCGCATCTCGTCGACGCGCAGCAGGGCAGCCAGGCCCACGAATGCCACCACCCCCAATCCCCCGGGAATGGCCAGGACGAGGAACCTGTCCACCAGCCCCTCCGTGCCACGCCACTGCTGCATGCCTATCAACGCCACATAGATCACGCCGGCCATGGTCCCTGCCGCCAGCAGGGTCTTGGCTGTGGTCTGTCCCAGCTTCAGGTCTGCCAGGCTGCCAATCCGCCTCTGCGTGAGCACCAACATGGTCAGGGCGTGGCTGAAATGTTTGGCCGAGTCGGCCAGGACCAGGCCCAACATGCCCAGCGGCCGCAGCAGGGAGAGGGCCACGGCCAGGTAGACGCCCACGCTCAGGACGCCGACCAGCGCGGGTGTCAGCGTGTCCTGCCGCGCGTAGAAGGCATAGTTCAGCGGCCAGTCGATGGCGGCAAAGGTCAGCCCCAGCAGATAGAAGCGCAACGCCCAGGCCGTCCAGAACGTGTCCAGGGCGGTGAACTGGCCGTGCTGGAAGAGCAGGGCGACTGCCGGCTCGGCCAGGATCAACAGGCCCAGCGTGGCGGGCAAGATCAGGACCAGCACCAACCGCAGCCCGATGCCCAGGGTCCGCCGGAAGCCTGCCTCGTCCCTCAGCGCGCTGGCGGCGGACAGGCTGGGCAGCACCGCCAACGAGATCGCCACCGCTACCACGCCATGGGGTAGCTGTACCAGGCGGGTGGCGCGATCCATCCAGGCCACACTGCTCGCCCCTGTGCCAGATGCCAGGCGGCGGTCGATGGCAATCTGCGCGTTGCTGATGAGCAGGCCCACGACAATAGGCAGGTATAGGACCAGGATCCGCCGCAACGCCGGGTTCGACAGGTCCAGGCGGAACCGCAGCCGCACGCCGCGCAGGTCTGGGCTGAGGATGGCCAGTTGCAGCAGCGACCCGAGCAAGACCCCCACGGCCAGGCTAAAGGCGTCGAGCTGGCCGGAGAGTGCCGGCACGGCAATGATCGTGCCCAGGTTATATACCGCGGCGCCAAAGGCCGGGAAGGTGAAGCGCTTGCGGGCATAGAGCAGCCCGGTGACCACGCCCGAGAGCCCGAAAAACAGGGCAGCGGGAGAGATGATGCGGATCATGCGCACCAGCACGGCCTGCAGCTCGGGCTCAAACCCACCGCCCAGGACCCAGGCCACCTGTGGGGCAAACACCTCCAGGAGCAGGATGAGGGCGGCCAGGACGACCGCGACGAGGCTGGCCACGCGGCTGAACAGCGCCCACAGCGCGTCCTCCCCCTGCTTCTCCCGCACCTCGCTGAACACAGGCACCAGGGCCGCGCTGAGCATGCCTCCGATGAGCATATCGTAGATCATCTTGGGGATGATCTCGGCAATGCCAAAGGCACTGACCAGGCCGCTGGCGCCGAAAAAGAAGGCGATGATCTGCTCCCGGACCAGGCCCAGGACGCGGCTGGCAATGCTGCCCAGCGCGATGATGCCCGTGGCTTGGGCGATGCCGCGTCCTTCGGTCTTGGGCAGGGAGACGGTTTGGTCCACCGCGGTCAAAGACCTGGCTAGCGTTGGATGCTGATCGTGACTTGGCAGGGCTGGGGGAAATTGCCGGTCTGGTCCACCACCACCAACCGCAAGGTATAGGTGCCGGGCGGATAGGCCCCGCTGTTCAAGGTCTCCAGGACGCCGCCGTTGACCGGGCCGTAATGCAGCTGGCCCACGACTGTCCACTGCTGATCGCCCGGGTTCCCGCCGGGACCCACCTCGATCTTGTAGTACTGAAAGTTCTCGTGGTTGGCTGTGCCTCGCACGGCAACGTTGCCCTGGACGGTCTGGTTCACGCCAGGTGAGGTGATGCGCACGTTGGGGTCAGGGCAGGCGGCCGGCCGGACCACCGGCGCATCGGTGGCCGCGGCGACTGCGGGTGTGTCCGTGGGCCTGACAGGGCGTGTGGGCAGCACCTGGGTCGCCGTAGCGGTTGGCGTCATGGTGGCCTGCGGGGGGGTCGCGGTCAAGGTAGCCTCGGTCAGGGGACCGCTCGTCAGGGTCGCTGTCGGCACTGGCGTGGTAGGATCCAGAACCGAGCCCACCGGGTTGCTCACGAAAAAGACGGCAGCCATGACGAGCAGCACGGCGGCCAACGTGATGACGCTGCGGGTATAGCGCAAGCGGGCCTGTTCCTGCTCCAGCTTAAAGATCGAGCGGCTACCCTCGCGGCGGGCCAGGAGGGCACGCCGCAGGTAAAAGAGCAGGATCAGCCCCAGGATACCATATATCCACCACTGATAGTCAGTGAGGAATTCCAAGACCCGTTCCATCTACCACTCCACGTCAGGGCCCGGCAGGGACAGGGCATCTGCGTCCTGCCTCGTCCGCTGGGTCTATGTGCCTGGGCCCACAGAAGTCACACCTTCGAGCTCTATTGGCCGGCCGTCAACGCACCGCCGGCGACCGCACCCAAAAAAGTAGGGAACGCATCGCCGTTCCCTAGCGAGCCTACGGCTCTTGCCCTTGTCATTGCCAACCCCGCAGGGGTGCCTGTCCCGCCTGTCCCGCCTGCCCCGCCTGCCCCGAGAGAACTCGAGGGGAGAGAACCCGAGGGGAGGAACCGAGGGGAGGGCATCCGAGGGGAAGCAATCCCCGGTTGACCATGAGAGAGCGCACCGCCCCGGCTCCCGAGCCGGCAGGCCCCTATCCCGCGGGCAGCCGGGCCAGGACACCACATATCAGCGCGGTCAGCCTGGGCACGATCTGCTGGCCCGCAGCCAGCACCTCCTCGTGGCTCGCCTCCTGGCCCTCCACCGGCACCTCGATGGCCATGTTACTGATCCCGGACATGCCCAGCACCCGCACCCCGCCGTGGCGGGCGACGATCACCTCAGGGGCGGTCGACATGCCCACCGCGTCGGCGCCGATGAGGCGCAGGAACCGGATCTCGGCCGGCGTCTCGAACGAAGGTCCGGCCAGCCCCGCATAGACCCCCTGCTGGAGCGGGATATCCTCCTCCTCGGCCACCTGGCGCGCGATCTGGCGCAGCCCGGGGTCATAGGCCTGCGACATGTCCGGAAATCGCGGGCCCAGGGCAGGATCGTTCGGTCCGAAGAGCGGGTTGTTGCCCGTCATCCCCATCATGTTCAGGTGGTCAGTGATAAGCATCAACTCCCCGGCCTGAAAATCAGGGTTGATGCCGCCCGCAGCGTTGGTCACGATCAGGAACCGGATGCCCAGGACCTGCATGACCCGCACCGGGAACACCACCTGCTGGATCGGATAGCCCTCGTAGAAGTGGACCCGCCCCTGCATGACGACGACCGGCTGGTCCTGGAGCTGTCCCAGGATCAGCCGCCCGGCATGGCCCTCCACGCTCGGCTTTGGAAAGTTCGGGATCTCGCTGTAAGGGATGACGTCGGCCGGTTTGACCGCCTCGGCCAGGGGATTCAGGCCCGAGCCGAGGATGAGGCCAACCCTCGGTTTGACGTCACTGCGGCTGCGGATGTACGCCGCCGCTGCCTCGTAATCCTTACGCGTGTAATAGTCTCTCATGATCTCCTTGG
>JAMJFU010000031.1 GCA_023544525.1 Anaerolineae bacterium
CGGCCCAGAGTGTGGGGTGCCTGCCAGCCCACGATCAGCACCGTGTTGTGCGGATCCTCGATGTTGTTCTTCAGGTGATGCAATATGCGGCCCGCCTCGGCCATGCCCGAAGCGCTGATGATCACGGCCGGTTCGCGAAGGAAATTCAGCTCCTTTGAGCCTTCCACGGAACGGACGTAGGTCAAGCGGTGAAAGCCAAATGGGTCCTGTCGATCATTCCGCTCCAGGAACTGCCTCACCTCCTGGTCATAACACTCACGGTGTAGCCGAAAGATCTCAGTGACGTTGACCGCCAGTGGGCTATCCACAAATATGGGCAACTCGGGAAGCTTGCGGGCCTGCGTCAGCCGGTGCAGCGCATAGACCAGCTCCTGGGTGCGTCCCACGGCGAAGGCAGGCACGATCACCTTGCCGCCCTGATGGTACGTGTCCAGGATGACCTGGCGGAGCTGTCGCTCCATGGCCTCGACAGGATCATGCAGGCGGTTTCCGTAGGTGCTCTCGATGATCAAGTAGTCGACACCTTCCACCACCTGGGGGTCTTTCAGAAGGGGCATCCCCACCCGGCCCAGGTCACCGGTAAAGGCCAGGCGCGTCTTTGCCCCTGACTCCTCTAGATCTAGCACGACGATGGACGAGCCCAGGATGTGTCCTGCGTCGCGGAAGGTGAGTGTGACTCCCGGGGCCACGGCGTGGGACCGCTCGTAGCCAACACTGATGAACTGCCTGAGGCTCTCTGCTGCATCCTCCTGAGTATAGAGCGGCTCCACCGGGGGTAGCCCCTTCCTGGCCCGTTTCTTGTTGACGTATGCTGCGTCCTCTTCCTGGATGTGTCCCGAATCGCGGAGCATGGCTGAGCACAGGTCGCGGGTGGCGGGTGTGGCATAGACGTTGCCCCTGAACCCAGCTTTGACCAGGGAGGGGATGTTACCAGAATGATCGATGTGGGCATGGGACAGGATCAGCGTGTCGATCGAGCGAGGCTCGAAGGGCAGGGAGCGGTTGCGCTCAAAGCTCTCCTGCCTGCGGCCCTGGAACAAACCACAGTCGAGCAGAATACGCGAGCCGTTGAGAGTCAACAAGTGCATGGAACCGGTCACGGTCCGTACGGCGCCCCAGAACTGAACCTTCATCAGGACGATCCCTCTCTCAAGTCTCTTTGACCCGCCTGGCTTTCAACAGCCCATGCCAGGCGGTGACTCAAATCCAATGCCGCTTCTTGAAGTAGAGCAGCATGCCCCCGGCTATAACGATCATCAGCAACAGGATGAACAGGAAGGCATAGGGGCTGTCTGCGAGGGGCAGTCGCACGTTCATGCCATAGATCCCCGAAAGCAGCGTCAGAGGCAGCATGATCACCGAGAAAATGGTCAGGATCTTGATCACCTCATTGATGCGATACGACGTCAGCGTATTGGACGTATCGCTCAGCCCCTCGATGACGTCCCGGTGATCCTCCAGCATGTCCCAAGCCTTGTACAGGTGGTCCAACACATCGCCAAAATAGACCTCAAGCTCTTCGCGGATAAAGGGCCGGTCCTTGTGCTCCAGGTTGGCGACGATGCTGATCTGGGGCTTGACGATGCGCTGCAGGGCAATAATGTCCCGCCGGACCCACGAGATCTCTTGCACAACCCGCGACATCTCCCCGGTAAAGATGTCCTCCTCGATCTCGCGGATATTGGCATCTACCTTGTAAAAGATCGGAAAGCAGTAATCTACCAGGCGATCGATCACGTCGTGCATAAGGCGGCTGGAACCACCGCCCATATGGCGCTGGCGCACCTGATCATCTGCCTGGCAGTCGTCAAAGAGCTTGGTGATGGGCCACAAGTTCCCATCATGGACCGTAACCAGGTACCCAGCGCCAACAAAAATGTCGACTTCCCCGGAGCGGCTGACCCGGCGGGAGCTGTCGAAAACCGGAAACTGCATGATGATAAAGAGGTAGTTGTCATATTCGTCGATCTTGGGGCGTTCGATGCGGCTGAGACAGTCTTCGAGATCCAGGGGGTGAAAGAAGGGATATCGTTCGCGAAGATAGTCCATGTCCTCCGGGATCGGTTTCTCGATGTTGATCCAGGTCACGCGCCCGTGAGTGAGCACCTCTGTCGCCATGTTCCCCTCCCGCCGCTATTATGCGCTCAGCCCACAAAAAAGTCAAATCCTTTCCTGGGCACCCCTGGCGTAGAGCAGAACACCTGGGCCGGTTCGGGCAACATTTGACACACCCCACCAAACACGTTACAATGCCCGCGTCGATAATGGTCAACATGCCAAGGCTCAGCTGTAGGCAGTAGAGTGGCTTGGCGCGAGGGAGGGTAGCTGATCTATGTTCAAAACCCGGATCACCGAGCTGTTTGGCATCGAGCACCCCATCGTCGGCGGCTGCATGATGCACGTCTCCCGTCCCGAATTTGTCGCTGCCGTCTCGGAAGCTGGCGCGCTGGGCATGATGGCCTCGGCCATGTACGACACCCAAGCGGGCTTTCGCCAGGCGGTCCAACAGGTCAAATCCTTGACCGGGCGTCCCTTTGGCGTGAATCTCAGCCTCTTCCCGGCGCTCCGGCCCATCGACAACGATCTATACGTAGAGGTCATCCTCGAAGAAGGGGTGCCGGTCGTCGAGACCTCCGGCCATCGCCCACCAGAAGAACTGCTGGCGCGGTTACAATCCGGCGGCATCAAAACGATGCACAAGTGTGTGAGCGTGCGCCACGCCCTCAGCGCGCAGAACGCCGGGGCCGATGCTGTAACGCTGTTTGGTACCGAGGGTGGTGGCCACATCGGCGAGTTTGGCTTGACGACCATGATCCTTGTGCCCCGTGCCGCCGATGTCCTGGATATCCCACTCCTGGCTGCCGGAGGTATCGCCGACGGGCGTGGCTTGCTGGCTGCCCTGGTGCTGGGCGCTGCCGGCGTCACCATTGGCACCCGCCTCCTCCTCAGCACAGAGGCCCCCATCCACCACGACCTGAAGCAGGCCCTCCTCAGCGCCACCGAGACCGATACGCTGCCGATCCTCGGTTCTCTGCACAACACGCTGCGGGCCTGGAAGAATACCGCCGCCCTCCAAGTGGCCGAGATCGAGGCAGGGCAAGGCGAAATCACCGAGATCCTGAGCATGGTCGCCGGGACCAAGACCCGCCGCATGCTTCAAGATGGCGAGATCGAGGCCGGTGTCATCTCCTGCAGCCAGGACATCGGCATCATCCGCGAGATTCTGCCCGTGCGCGAGGTCATTCACAGCATGGTGCGAGAGGCTGCCGCGGTCCGTGAGCGCCTGAAGGTGGTTCAGGACAACTGAACGCGACCCATCCCTGTGCCCCCATCCGGCTCACCCGCTGCTGGCCGGGCGGCCCTCCTTGACCCAGCACTTCACACTGCCGGATAGGGACCTGGTCCCCAGCCAGGCACCCGCTCGAACCCCAACCACTCTTGCGTTCGCGTTCGTCTATCTGCGCAAATGGTCGATCGTTTTGTCATCCCCGCGGTTATATGCTACACTAACGTGATTCGTTATGTATGCGGAGAGCGTTCGTCTATGAAGAGATGTCTAATTGTTCTGCTGGTGATGGGGGTTCTGTGGGCAGGCGTGTCGCCTGGCGAGACGCTGGCTCAAGCTACCGGCCAGATAACCTCACCCCGCGACCGGGCATCGGTACGTGGTCTCGTGCCTGTCGAGGGCAGCGCTGCTCACCCCCAGTTCCAGAAATACGAAATGCACTTCGGGCCAGAGCCCAATCCCGGCGATCAATGGACGCCGATCCAGGGCTCGCCTTTCACGGTGCCGGTTATCCAGGGGCGCCTGGGCCTGTGGGATACCACCATCATCCCCGATGGCGTGTACAGCCTCCGCCTGCGGGTGGTCCGCCTGGACGGCAACTATGACGAGTACTATGTGCGCGGCGTCCAGGTCTCCAATAGCCTGCCCACCGATACGCCGACGCCCGAGGTCACGGCGACGCCTGCAGGGCCCACCGAGACGCCGGCTCCGACGGCGACCATCGTGATCGCCGTGCCAACCTTCGAGAGCCCGACGCCGCGCCCGACGTCCACCCCCCTGCCCACGGCACTGCCAACCGAGACGCCTGAGCCCCTGGATCTTCCGTTCCAGAACGTCAACGACGCGGCCTGCTGGGGCGTGGGCGCCACCGTGGTCCTCTTTGGGGCAGTTGGGTTGTTCTTTGCCCTCAAGGGCGGCCTGGCCTCCTTTGTGCGTTGGCTCACGCGGCGCGGCCGCGAAAGCCTGGGTGGCTACGAGGATTAGAACGGCGGTCTGCAGGGTTATGACGGAAGAAGCTCGTACCGGGACCACTTCGCTGATCGTTGGCTTGGGGAACCCGGGGGCCGAATACGCCCGCCACCGCCACAACATCGGCTTTCGGGTGGTGGAGACACTGGCTCGAGGCCATGGCCTGGCCTTCTCCCGGCGCAAGCAGGCCAGGGCTTATGTCGCAGAGGGAGAGATCCAGGGCCAGAGGGTGCTCCTGGCCAAGCCCCAGACCTTTATGAACCGCAGCGGCAGTGCGGTAGGCCGGCTGGTGCGGGCTCACAGAGTCCCTTTGGAGCAGATGCTGGTCATCTATGACGATCTGGACCTGCCCCTGGGCCGCATGAGGCTGCGCCCAGAGGGAGGTACGGGTGGGCACCTGGGCATGCGCTCCATCGGCGAGGTGCTCGGCACCCAGGCATTTGCCCGGCTCCGGCTGGGCATCGGCCGGCCTCCCGGCCATATGGACCCGGCTGACTATGTCCTGCAGCCCTTCGATCAAGCGGATATACCCCTGGTCAGCACCATAGTGGAGCGCGCGGCACAGGCCGTCGAGTGCTGGCTGGCTGAAGGGATCGTCGCCGCCATGGACAGGTACAATCAGCCATTCCTGCCAGAAGAGGATCTTTCTCAGGAGCATACAGGGTGAAGCTTTCGGGCCTCTTGCCATTTGTAGAGGACGTGCCAGCCTACAGGCAGCTGCTGGACGCCGCCAAGGAGGCTGTCCAGGCTGCCAACCCGGATACAGACAGCACCCAGGGCCTGGGGGTCGTGCTACCGGCACGCCCATACCTCGTCGCCGCCCTCTACCAGCAGTTGAATATACCCCTTATCCTCCTGACCACCCGTTCTGAGCGCGTTACTCAGTGGGCGGAGCAAATGCGCATCTGGACCGGGTCTGAGCAGGTCTACGCTTTCCCAGAACCGGACGCCCTGCCCTACGAACGTGTTCCCTGGTCCCGCGAAACCATCAGCGACCGGATCACGGCGCTCGCGGCATTGGTACACCCCAGCTCAGAACGGGCCCCAGTGGTCGTCGGTTCCGCACGGGCCCTGCTGCAAAAGACCCTCCCGGTACGCGAGTTCCGCCTCGGACTGCGGCAATACCAGGTTGGGCAGGAGATCGACCTGCAGCGGACCCTGGAGCTCTGGGTGCACCATGGGTACCGGCCCGACACGGTCGTCGAGGAGCCCGGCACCTTCAGCCGGCGGGGCGGATTGGTGGACGTCTACCCGCCCAACCTGCTCCAGCCAGTGCGCATTGAGCTATTTGGCGACGAGATCAGCAGCTTGCGGGTCTTTGATCCCACCACCCAGCGTACCTTGCACCAGGTCGACAGCTTCGCCCTGGCCCCCGCTACGGAGGCCCTGCCCCGCTTGGCGCCGGCAGCCAGCGAGCGGGCCGCCGAGCTCGACCTGACCCCCTGCCATCCGCCAGCGAGGATAGAGTACCGGGAGGATCTGGCTCACCTGGAACAGGGCGCCCATTTCCGGGGCATCAACTTCTACATGCCATTCTTCTACTCCCACCCGGCGACACTGCTCGACTACCTGCCAGGCGAAGGCCTGTGCTTCGTCGACGACTGGGAAGCCGTCATGGCCACGACCATGGATCTCGATTTCCAGGCCAGGACCCTGCAGGCTGACCTGGTCAAGGCTGGGGAGCTGCCAGAGGGCTTTCCCCGGCCCTATTTCCAGTGGGACGAGGTCCGGGAAGCGCTCGCCTCGAGAGGGTGTACCGTGCTCGGCGGCCAGAGACAGGCGGGCCAGCGCGGACTATTCGCCGGGGTGTTTGCCCACGGCGAGCGCTACGGCGGACAGCTCAAGCGCGTACTGGATGGATTTCAGGAAATGCGGGCCACGGGGCAGAGGGCCATCGTCGTCAGCCGCCAGGCACGCCGCATCTCCGAGCTCCTGGAAGAGCGGGAGATGATCGCCGTCCCAGTGGAGGACTTGCTTGAACCCCCTCCTGCGGGCAGCCTGACCCTGGTGCAGGGCACCCTCGCTGAGGGTTGGATCCTGCGCACCCCGGAGGGGAGCACGCCGACACTCCACCTGCTAACGGATGCCGAAGTGTTCGGTTGGGCCCGGCCAGCCCCCCGCCGCACGCATCGCCGTCGTCCCGTCGCGCCCGAGGCGTTTTTTGCCGACGTCGAGCCTGGGACCTACGTTGTTCACGTCGAGCATGGCATCGGCCTCTTCAAGGGCCTGGTCAAGATGGGGTTCAACGGATCTGAACGAGAATACCTGCTTGTGGAGTATGCGGCCGGGGACAAGCTCTACGTGCCGGTTTATCAGGCAGACCGCCTCAGCCGCTACGTCGGCGTATCGGAGCACGAGCCCCACATCAACCGCCTGGGTACTGCCGAGTGGGAGCAGGTCAAAGCCAAGACCCAGAAGGCGGTCGAAGAGATCGCCGACGATCTGCTGACCCTGTACGCTGCCCGCGAGGTCGTGGAAGGCCACGCCTTCAGCTCCGACACGCTGTGGCAGGCCGAGTTGGAGGCCTCCTTCCCCTACATCGAGACCGAGGCGCAGGCTCGCGCCCTGGACGAGATCAAGACCGATATGGAACAACCACGGCCCATGGACCGCCTCATCTGTGGCGACGTGGGCTATGGCAAAACTGAGGTCGCCCTACGTGCCGCGTTCAAGGCGGTGATGGACGGCAAACAAGTGGCTGTCCTGGTGCCGACTACTGTCCTGGCTCAGCAGCACTACCAGACCTTCACTGAGCGCCTGGGTTCCTTCCCTGTGTCGGTCGAGATGCTCTCCCGCTTCCTCACGCGCAAGAAACAGGAGGAGGTCGTGGAGAACATAAGCCAGGGTGGTGTAGACATTGTCATTGGCACCCATCGCCTTCTCTCCAATGACGTGGACTTTCGGGACCTGGGCCTGCTGATCATCGACGAGGAGCAGCGTTTCGGCGTCGCCCACAAGGAGCGACTTAAACAGATGCGGCAGGAGGTCGATGTCCTGACCTTGACCGCAACCCCCATTCCCCGCACCCTGCACATGTCATTGACCGGAGTGCGGGACATGAGCACCATCGACACGCCGCCTGAGGAACGGTTGCCGGTCCGTACTCACGTGGGTGAATACGACGAAACCCTCATCCGGCAGGCGATCCTCCGTGAGCTGGACCGCGGTGGTCAGGTCTACTTTGTACACAATCGCGTAATGGGCATCTACCAGATGGCCCAGCGGCTGCGTAAGCTGGTCCCCGAGGTCAAGATGGCTGTGGCCCACGGCCAGATGGCCGAGCGTGAACTCGAACAGGTGATGCTAGAGTTCGCTGCGGGCAAAGTGGACGTGCTCGTCTGTACCAGCATTATCGAGAGCGGGCTGGATATCCCCAATGCCAACACCCTGATCATCAACCGGGCCGACCGATTTGGCCTGGCGCAGCTATATCAGCTCCGCGGGCGAGTGGGGCGGGGTGCGCGCCGCGCCTACGCCTACCTCCTTCATCCCGCGACACATACCCTCACCGAGACAGCCCGCCAGCGCCTGGAGACCCTCAGCGAGGCCACCGAACTGGGGGCCGGCTTCCGCATCGCCATGCGCGATTTAGAGATCCGTGGCGCGGGCGAGCTGTTGGGCAGCCGCCAACATGGGCACATCGCCGCAGTGGGCTTTGACCTCTACACCCGGCTGCTGGCCAAGGCCGTACAGGACGCCCGGGCCCAGCACGCGAATGGCGGTGACGGTCACGCCGAGAGCCGGCTCCTGGAGGAAGCCATCGCCTATGTACAGCCCCTCGACCAGGCTGTGCAGATCAATCTCCCTCTGGCCGCCTACCTGCCGGAGGATTATATCCGGGACGCAACGCTGCGCCTGCAGATGTATCGCCGCCTGGCGGGGTTGACCAGCCAGGCAGAGATTGACGACATGGAATCCGAGATAGAAGACCGCTTCGGCACACCCCCGCCAGAGGCCAAGAACCTCTTCTACCAACTCCAACTCAAGCTCCTGGCCCTGGCCGCCGGTGCCAAAGCCATCGTCACGGAGGAGGGCCAGGCTGTGATCCGCGCCGACAGCCTGGAAGACCTGGATCGCGAGTGGCTCCAGCGACGCCTGGGGGACCGCGGACGCGTGGCCCGGCGGGCGGTCTGGCTCCCCCTGGACAAAGATCGCTGGCGCACAGCACTGGTGGCAGCCTTACAGGCCATTGTCGACGGCCTGGGTCGCACAACCTACTGAGCCAGACAGGGAAACTTGCAAATCTCCAAAAACAGCTTATAATTGGTCTGGGGTAGATACAATACGCCACAGACCAGGAAGCCGACTACTCTGGGCACGGTGATGCTCTGACCTGATCAGGCCCCTCCAAATTTGCCTCCGCCAGGCGCCCCAACAAACGGCAGACCAAGAATTGTACGCAGACCCGGGAGGTCTGCATGGTCCCCAGCGGAAATTTGGCCGGAGGTCGACCATGAACGGGCGCAATCTGCTGAGTGTATCGGCGGCTCTTGTCCTGCTCATCCTGGGGTTGTCCCTGACTGCAGCCGGTGCCCAGATCACCGATCTGGCCCCTCCTCCCAGCACCAGCCCCAAGAAGATCTTGGAGATGCCTCACATCGCCGGAGGCTCCGATCCCTTTGGCTATACCTATGCTGCTTCCAACGAGCCGGGCGGCCCTATGTTCGACTGGCTCGACATCCGCGATGGTACAGCTTTGGGCCTGCCGGACGGTGGGACTGCTGTGGTCACCATGCCCTTCACCTTTACGCTGTATGGCCTCCGCTCCCAAAGCGTGACCATATCCAACGAGGGAGTCCTGTTGCTCGGTGCAAGAGACATCAATGAGATGGGCGAGAATGAGCCGCTGAGCACCACCCTCCTGACAGACCTCATCGCACCCTTCTGGGATGACCTCAGCTACTGCCAGACAGGAACCTACTACAAGACGCTGGGAGCGGCACCCAACCGCCGTTTCGTGGTCGAATGGTACGACCGGCCACACGATCCTGACGATGGTACTCTTGGCACCGCTACCTTTGAGGTGGTCCTGTACGAAGGGAAGAACAACATCAAGTTCCAGTACCAGGATACCGAGTTTGGTAATCAGGAGTGGGACAATGGCGCCAGCGCCACGGCTGGCATCCGCCAGGACGGCAGCAGTTACCTGCAGTACGCCTATAATCAAGGCATCCTCTTTCCGGACATGGCCATCTGCTTCCAATACCCTGATTCACCCGCCTGCGACCAGCCCTGGCCTCCCCGGATCGGGGTCTCCCCGGCCGAGATAAGCACAACCCAGTTCGCTGGCGAGGTGACGACCCATGCCCTCACCATCGCCAACACCGGCGAGGATGACCTGACCTTTGCCTTGCAAGAGATCACGCCCTCCATCCAGGGCATCGCTGGAGATATCGACTGGGTCGCCGAATGGCCCGAGACCGGGACCATATCCGGCGGCGACAGCCTGCAGGTCAGCGTCGTATTCACTGCGCCCCAGGAGGTATATGGCATCTACCCAGCGGCCTTGAGCATCTCCAGCAACGATCCCAGCTCCTCTCTCCTTACCCTACCCCTGACCATGACTGTCCTGCTGTCTCCCTCTCTGTCGATCGCCAAGCGACCCAACGCCGAGCGCGTAACGACCGGCTCGCTGCTGACCTACACCCTCGTCGTCTCGAATACAGGCGGACCAGTAAGCAGCGTGTCAGTCAGCGACACCCTGTCCCCAGCGACCCTGCTCGCCTGGATCGGCGACGGAGGGACAGGGGCTGGCGACGATGTAGTCTGGAGTGGCCTGGACCTGCCCAGAGACGCCGGGCAGGTGCTGTCCTACGCCATCACCGTCACCTGTGTGCCCACAGGCAGCGAGATTGTCAACGCAAAATACCAGGTCATGGCCCCCGGCTGGCCGCCGGTCCAGGGCCAGCCTATCACCGTGACTGCCATGGTAGAAGTCGTGGCCGCAGCGTTTGAGGTAGCCGGGCCGCTTGTGCAACTCGAGCCAGTATCCTTCACCGTTCTCAGCCCGGATGCTGCCTCCTTCCTGTGGGCCTTTGGCGATGGCCTCACATCCACCCTGCCCAGCCCAGTCCACACCTATAGCCAACAGGGGTCCTACACCGCCGTACTCACGGCTAGCAGCGTCTGTTCGGCAGATGTCTACAGCCGGGCGCTATCTGTCGAGGGATTCGCTCTGGACCTGGTCCCCCAACACGCAGTGGGCCAGGCGGCTCCAGGGCAGGAGGTGGTCTATGTCCTGTCCCTGACCAACGTTGGGACCCTCAGTGACACCTTCGCCCTGGCCCTGGGCAGCCCAATCTGGGATACGGCTCTCTCCACAGTGGAAGTGGGCCCGCTGGCTGCAGGGTCAGCCAGCGCTTTCCAGGTGCTTGTGAAGGTGCCCGCGGATGCCCGCCCGGGTGACCAGGACGGGGTTGTGGTGCAGGCTGTCTCCAACGCCGATCCGCGCCAGCCGCCAGCGCAAGCTACCAGCTTGCTGACCACCACAGCCGGCCCCTACGCGCGATACCTGCCCCTGGTCGTGCGCTGATCCTTTCCAACCCTCGACCAGCTCGACGCCGGTTGGTCGCGTGTGCATCATGCCCCTGGGACAAGACCTAATTCGCCAATCCTGTTCGATAATTTGACAGTGCTTCCTGGGCTGTGCTATACTTTTTGTGCCACCCGTCATTATCACTTGTTGCCGAGGCCCTGAAGGCAACCATGCACAGGACATCGGAGGTTCCATTGATTCCGGATAGAGATCTGGAGATATTAAGGTCTTTTGTGGGACACGGACAGATTACCCTCAGCGCTTACCTGCCGTTGGATACCCCGGAGCACCGCGAGTCAGCCTTCAGTGATTTTCTCAAGCTAGCCCAGAAACGCCTGGAGGAGTGCCGCCCGCGGCCCGAGTGTCAGAAGGCAATCCGTGAGGATATCGAGATCGTGGGCCTGTACCTGAAGACCAACGGGCGTCGCAACGGTCCCGGGCTGGCCATCTTTTCCTGCGCAGCCGAGCTCTTCTGGCGTGCCTATTCCTTGCCGCTGCCGATCCCGGCGCAGGTTTCGGTTGGCCCCAAGTTCGACGTTGAGCCGCTCAAGCAAGCCATGACCATGGACCCGGTATCCTGATCGGGCTAGCAACCTGTCACCACGAGGGGGGAGTTTTCCCCCCTCTTTTCTTTTCGAGCCTGTGAGCTTCTGGAAGGATGGACTTGCAGCGGGTCTGCCCCTATGCTATACTGGCCATTACAGAGAAACCTTCCAGCCAGGGACGGAAGGGGTAGACCGGTGGACCCCACTGAACGCTTCCCAGGCAGAGGGCAAGGAGGCCTCGGGGAATGAGGGCGGATCAGATCATAGAGCGGATCCTGGTGGATCGAGAGACCTTGCACCGCAGGTTGGCCGAACTGGCACAGGCCATCTCCTCCGACTATGAGGGCAAGGACTTGGTATTGGTCTGCGTGCTGAAAGGCGGCGTCACCTTTCTGACCGACCTGATGCGCCAGCTCACCATCCTCCACGAGGTGGACTTTTTGGCCATCTCCAGCTATGGCATAGGACAGCGGGACAGCAGTGGCGCCGTGCGGCTGATCATGGACCTCAAGGCCGACATTGCTGGGCGCGACGTGTTGATTGTGGAGGACATCGTGGATACCGGCCAGACCATGGACTACCTGCTGCGGCTGTTCCAGGCCCGCGAACCTGCCAGCCTGGGTGTGTGCACCCTGTTGAACAAACCTAGCCGCCGCCTGGTAGAGGTCCCCCTGGACTATATCGGCTTCGACATCCCTGACGAGTTCGTGCTGGGCTATGGCCTGGACTTTGACGAAAAATACCGCAACCTGCCCTACGTCGCCGTGCTAAAGAAGGAGTACTTTGACGGGCTTCCGGACGAGACATAGGGTCGAAACCAAAAGGAAGCCCGTCCTCGCCAACCTGCGGGTTGGGGCAAGGACGGGCTTTTGCTTCCCCTCTGATGCTTGGGCGGAGGTTAACCCCACCCCGCCAGTCTAACGCTCGATGAAGTAGCTCACCTGCACCTGGTAGGTGATCTCGAGCTCACCCGGGCTGATCGACGCATCAGCCGCGAGAGCCGCGCGCTCGACCACTGATGACACGGGGAATGAGCCACCGCTGATGATCTCGCTAACCGACATAACCGGACCCAGTTGAACCTCAGTCAGTTCGGCCAGCGCCGCCGCGCGCTGCTGGGCATCGGCAATCGCGTCGACCCGCGCCTCGGCCTCTGCCGCTGACGGCTCCTCGAGGGTAAAGCTCACGCCCCAGATGTTATTGGCGCCAGCTTCGACGACGGCATCCAACACATCGCCAACCGTGTCCAGATCTCGGATGGTGACGTTGACCATGTTCGAAATCCGGTAGACAGGCTGGGACTCTTCACCCTCAGCGCCTTCGACCTGCGGGAACGGCTCGGGGTAGCGGTCCAGACTGATGCTGAAATTGCTGGTCTGGATATCGCTGTCATCAATGCCCGCTGCCGCCAGGGCAGCCAGGATCGCCTCCATTTGCTCCCCGTTTTCCACCAAGCCTTCAGAGATGGTGTCCGCCCTTGTTTCGACGCCAAGACTCACTCTCGCAATGTCGGGCTGCACGCGGACGGAACCCTGTCCAACGACAGTGATCGTCTGCGCCGGGCTATACTCTGTCTCAGTGCTCTCCTGGGCTACAGCGGGACCCGAGACCTGGCCCCATAGCCACACCCCTGCCAGACCTACGGGCACCAACAGGGCTACGACTGCAACCAACAGCATGACTCGCTTGAACATCGTGACCTCCTCAAACTCTCTAGAATTGTGCGTCTCTACTGCTGCACTCACCACTCTAGACGGTGTTACCCCGGGAAAAGTTCCCAGGGAAAGGCTCCCCGGCAGAGGAGTCTTGATCGAGGTCTTCAGAAGTCGCGTCCACCGTGCAGCCGGCCCTCAGGGCAGCGGCACGGTTCTGCCCGCTATGAGATGTCGAGAGCAAGCGAGGTCCTGCGGTGTTATGGAGGGGCTGTCCGTCTGTCAGGCCTGGCGCCACTGGGCCAGCAGCCAGTCTCGCAGTGCCCTGGCATTGGGAAAGACGCGGTCAGCACCGGCAGCCGTGAGCCGCGGCCCGGGCAAAGTGGTTTCCAAGGCTACACAGGCCATGCCTGCTGCCTTGGCAGACTCGATGCCCAAGGGGGCATTCTCGATCACCAGGCATCCGGCCGGGGCCAGGTTCAGCCGCTCTGCGGCGATCCGGTAGGGCTCGGGGTCTGGTTTGCCGTGCACCGCCGGGTCGCCAGTGACGATCGTCTCGAACAGGTCTGGTACACCCATCGGCCCCAGGCTGCTGTCGACTACACTGCGCGCGCTGCCGGTCACCAAGCCCAACCGGAATCCTCTCCCCCGCAAGTCATGCACCAACGGCAACACACCTGGTACCAGGGAGGGCTCGAGTTCCTCAAAGATCGCCCGCTTCGCGTCTGCCAGGCGCTGGGCTTCTTGATCCGAACACGGCTCGCCCAGGAGCTTCTCTGTCAGCAGTTTGGCAGTGCGTTCGGTAGGAACGCCTTCCAGGGGATAAAGGTCGGCAGCGGTCACCTGGACACCCAGCGGTGCCAGCGCCTCCTGCCAGGTCCGCAGATGATCTGGCATTGAGTCAAGGACCACGCCATCCATGTCCAGGATAATCGCCCGTGCCGGATGACGGGGGACCCGCACATAGGCCAGCAGGTCGACCAGGCTGCCTATGCGCGGGCAGAGGGCCTCGGACTGGCGGTCCCTGCGGTCGATGAGTACCGCGTCGATGCCCGCGCCCCAGGCGCCCTCTATGTCGTCTCCCACGTGGTCGCCGACATAGAGGATCCGGTCTCGGGGAGCGTTGGCCTGCTCCACAACCAGGTCAAAGATGCGTGGATCCGGCTTGGCCAGGGCTACCTCGGCCGAGACGACGATAAACTCAAAGTAGGGTAGCAGCCCAAAACGCCGGAGGACGTCCCGCAGGTGGGTCCCAAAGTTGGAGAGGACCCCCAGTGACAGGCCCATCCCTCGCAGGCCCTCCAACGCAGGCAGGACATCCTCAAAGAGGCGGTCGAGTCTTCCACTGGACAGCCACAACTCCATCTTTTCGGCCAGGTCAGGACGATCGGGCCAGGTCTTGGCAAAGATGCCGCGCCACCAATCGGCGAGCTCCTGTCCCTCGGCACCCAAGCCCTGGGCCGCATCACGCTCCGCCAGGATGGCGCCGATCAGGCGACGGTGCAGCTCACGGGTGTCCTCCACTCCGGCGGGTAACTCGGCCTCGGAGAGGAACTCCTGGAAAGGGGCGCTCTCATGAAAACCGAGGAGGGTCCCGCCCACGTCCAAGACCACGGTGTCATAGCGCAATGCCCGCGTGGTGACCACGTTCTCCTGAGAGGCCATGGTTCAGGGGAGCGCCGCTTCTACCACGACCAGGCGGTGGTCTGAAGCTGTGGCGTCGAGCACCTCAGCCTTCGTCGGCACCAGGGACCGCATCCAGACGAAATCTATGCGCTCCTCCGGGTTCACGGCCGGGCTCGTCGGCGGTGAGTCCAGCCCCAGGGCAACGAACGGGTCTATGAACCCGGCGGCGGCGATCCGCTCATAGACAGGCGAATCCGGCGTCGAGTTCAGGTCGCCGCCGAACAGCGCCGGGCCAGGATGGACCGTGACCAGTATCAGCGCCGTGTCGAGTTGCCTGGCGCGTTCCTCCGGTTCCAGGCCCAACCACGTAGCGCAGGCATTGACCGGCTTTCCACCAACATCCACTTCGGCCCAGATGATGCCTGTCTGCTCCAGCTCGCTGGGCAGCAGCAAGGTCTCGGTGTACCGCACCGGATACCGCGATAAGAGGGCGATCCCGGTCAGGTGCTCCATCGTGGGCAGATAGATCTCTTTCATCTCGAGGCGTTGGGCCAGCCACATCGCGTCGTCGATCATATAACTGGTCGGCCGCGCCGTGTCCACCTCCTGGAGCATCACCAGGTCAGCGCCGGAACGCTCTATCGCCTGCGCCTGTGCCTCCAGGCTAAGATGCCACTCCCCGTCGTAGCCATAGTGCATGTTGTACGTGGCAGCACGCAGCGAGCCGGTTACCGCCTGCTTGGGCTGCCAGGCACCTCCCTCGACGACGAGGACAATAGCGGCGAGGACCAGGCTGCCGCCGAGAGCGACCAGCCAGCGCGCCACCGGGGGCCAGGCCAAACGATCCTTCACTGCCGGCAGGATCAGCAGGGGCATGCAGGTCATCAAGCCCGCGATCACAAAGACCGGCAGCGCCATGCCGCGGAACAGGTCGAGCGTATAAGCATAGGTGAAGGTGAAGGCATAGGCAAAGGATAGCAGCAAATACAGGAGGTTTCCCAGGGACAGCGCCAGTCCCAGGGAATCCCTCCCCTGCCGGCTCTGCGCCGAGAAGGCAGAGACCAGGGCGACCATTGCCGCGAGCTGGGCCAGAAGCAACCCCACGACGACCGGCACCCCCTCCAATACATAGCCTAAGGACAGGCCGACGCACAGGGCCAGTAGAACCAGCGTGCCGCCTAACCAGGGCCAACGCATCCGCCAGAGGCCGACACCTAGCCAGACCAGGAGCAGGAGGATCGGTGAAGCCAGGGCCAGGGCCAGATAACCCTGTCCGCTCCAGCGAGCCATGGCATTAGGGAAGGCCAGCAGGGAAGACTCCAAAAAGAGCCAGCCGCCCCAGACGAGGCCCACTGATAGGCCCGGCCGGGCGACCATAGTCCCAATCTGCCTGGCACGCTGGCCGTAAAGCCAGAGGGCCAGCAGGCACAGCACCAGCGAAACGGCCAACTGGCCCGGCCACCATTCTGGCCGGAGCGTCACGTCGAAGGTGTGCCCTGCGATACGCAAGACCTGGTCCACCACCAGGCCCAGGATGAGTCCTTCGACCATACCACCCGGGCGGAAGCGAAGCCTGGTCACCAGGTACAAGCCTGTCCCCGCGACGATGGCCAGCGAGGCTACCAGCCGCAGGCCTGGCTCGTTGAATGTCAGCGGCCAGCGGGCGACGAACACCACAAGCCCTGCCACGAGCAGCGCTATCCGCCGGCCCCGCGGTTGGCGGGCGCCGGCCAGGGGCGTGAGCAGCGCCAGCACCAGGCCGGCCAGCACCAGGCCGACCGTCGCCATCGACAGGCTCTCCTCGAACAACGCGTCGTAGATGAGGCCAAACAGGACAGAGAAGAGGACCCGCAGGGCCTGGTAGAAAAAGAGGGAGACGGCCGTCGCCTCAACAAGCCCGGCCAACCGGTGAATGCGGCTATCGGCGTCGCTCATGATCCCGGTCCGGATTCTGGCAGCAACGGGACCAGGTAGGACAGGAGCAGGACTTGATAGATCCGCCCCAACAGGAGCGCCTTGCTGGCCGCTGGGACGTCAGGATCGCGGGCAGGGGCCAGCAGTCTCTGGATGGCCTCCCAGCGCTGGCTATCGGGCAAGTCGGCCTGCGTCTCGCTGGAGAGCTGCCACAGGGCTCGAGACAGGTACCAGGTGGCCCGGCTATACACCAGGCTGGTCTCGACCTGCCAGCCTTTCACGTATTGGCGACTGGCGGCGACCATGAGGCCCTCGGCCATCCCGCCCAGGGCCAGCCGCTTCCAGAACTCTTTCCCTTCCGCACAGAGGAGGTTCTCCAGCGCGACGGCGCCTACGGCACCGATGTCCAGCCGCGAGGCCAGTTCGCTATAGTCCCTGGCCGCAAGCTTGCTCTGTAATTCAGACAGATAGTGGTAGAACTCTGCCGTTACCTCCAACGCCCGCTCACCGGCCTCCATGGCATGGCGACGGGCCAGCAGGGCACCCTGCAGATCAAGAAGGGCGACAGGCGTGGGCATACTGACGATGGGTTGTATCGCTTCTTGCAGGCTCTTCATAGCTCCTTCTCCCGAGACCAAGAGACTTCTTATGGCCAGCGCCGTGAGGCAATCTGCGGCTGGCCAGCCAGGGATCGCCGATTGCTCCTAGCGGCGGCACGCGCCGCAGAACAGCCCGTGATCGACCGATGTATTATACCATAAGCTGCTCTGATTACGGTATTCGGAAGGGGACAGAATGGACAATCCGTGATATAATAGGCCAGGTTGTGCATGAAAAACTTGGCGCAAAGCCAGGCCAGGAGTCAAGGTGAATTCAGCTATCCCAGAGATCCCATCGCTGTTCTTGGACATCCTGCTCAGCCAGGTGGACCGGATGCTGGGCCATCGGAGTCTGAACCGGCTATTGCGGCGGGCAGGACTGACCGAATTCGCTGGCCGCCTACCACCCGAGGATGGCACGCCCGGTATCACCGTGGAGACCTGGTCGAACGTCCTGGCCGACATCTACGACACCTTTGGCGCCGAGGCTGCCCAGTCCGTCTTCCTGGAGGCAGGCCGCCTCGCCGCTGTGGAGGTACGCCGACAACAAGCGCCCCAATGGACAATTACGGCCACCGCGCTGCGCCTGCTCCCGGTAGAACGGCGCATCCGGCTCGTACTCGAGGGATTCGCCGAGCAGAGCGAGGCAGCGTTCGGCGCGCCCCATTACCTCTACGCAGGCCCAGACGGCTACCAGGTAGAGATACCCGACTGCCCCCACTGTACCGAAATCAGCCGACGATGTGCTGCCGAGCAGCGCCGCCTGGACCGGCCGTTCTGCGACATTGTCGCTGCTAGCCTTGGCGAAACGCTGGAATGGGCACTGGGCCGGCGGTGCCTCGTGGAAGAGGTAAGCTGCATCGCCGCAGGGCAAGCGTCGTGCCGGTTCAGGTTCATCCCTTGACCGGGGGCCCGCTTACCAGACACGGCAGATGAACCCTTTGAGATAGGCTGACTCGGGAAAGGTCAGCAGCACCGGGTGATCGGGCCCCTGGAACAGGTACTCGACGATCTGAACATCGCGCCCAGCATCCACACTCGCGCCAAAGACCACCTTCTGGAACAGATCTGCACTCACCCGGCCCGAACAGGAAAAGGTGACGAGGACCCCACCTGGCCGCAGAAGCTGCAGGGCCAGCATGTTGATCTCCTTGTACCCCCGCGTCGCGGCCATGACCTGCGCCTGCGAGGTCGCGAATTTGGGCGGATCCAGGATAACGACGTCGAAAGCCCGGCCGGCCTCCCGGTACTCCCGCAGCACCTGAAAGACATCACCCGTGACCATCTCCTGGGGTTGGCAGCCGTTCAGGACCAGGTTCTCCTGCGCCAGGCTCAAGGCCGCCTCTGAGGTGTCGACGTTGACGACAGACCGGGCACCCGCCCGCGCCGCATAGACGCCAAAGGCTCCTGTGTAGGCAAAGCCGTTCAGTACCTCCGCGCCGGCGCAGTAGATAGAGGTCCGTCGCCGGTTGTCGCGCTGATCCAGGTAGAAACCGGTCTTGTGTCCCTCCCGGACGTCGACCAGGAAGCGGTAGCCGTGTTCCAGGATCTCGACCCGGTCAGGAGGTGCCTCCCCCAAAAGGAGGCCTGACTCCAGAGGGAGGCCCTCCTGGAGCCGGACATCCGCGTCGTCTCGCGCATAGATGCCGGCTGGTCCTGCGATTTGGGCCAGCAACTCGGCCATCTGCTCGCGGCGTCGCGCCATACCGAGCGTCAGGCACTGCATGACCAGCCAGTCTCCATAACGGTCGACGATCAGGCCCGGTAGTTGATCGGCTTCAGCATAAACCAGGCGTAGGGCATTGGTGGCGCTCACACCCTGGCGGGCCCCCAGGGCGCGCTGCAGCCGCTGATGCCAGAAGCCCTCGTCCAGTGTTTCGCCGGCCTTCCAGCTCAGCAGCCGCACGACGATTTGGGAGCGCCGGTTGAGGTAGCCCGTAGCCAGGTAACTTCCCCGGCTGTCCAGGACGCGCACCAGATCCCCATCCTCCACCTCGCCCTCGATGCGGGCGATGGCCCCCGAAAAGACCCAGGGGTGGCGATTGAGGACCGGCTTCTCCCGGCCACGCTTCAACATCACGTTGGCTGCCATGAGACGAGTATAGCACAGTGTCCAGGTTTTGCCAAAAGGCCCTCAAGAACCCTGGCGGGGTCGAACAGGTGCCCCCCGGCTAACACTGTCTTTTGATGGGATCAGCCCGTCTCACCCCTATTTCACAGGAGCGAATATGGCGATTTGACGGGCAGCAGCTTACCTGCTACAATGGGGGGAGCCGGGCCGGTCAGGAACTGCGCCAGAGCAGGCTTCCTGGCCTCTATAGGGGAAAGGATCACCGTGACAGATCGTATTCTCGTCGTGGACGACGAAGCTGGCATCCGCCACTTGCTCCAGAACGCCCTGACCGATGAGCAGTATTCGGTCAAGACAGCCACCGGGGCAATGGATGCACTATCTGTCCTGGAGGGCACATCCTTCGACCTGGCCATCATCGATCTTATGCTACCCGACATCGACGGATTGCAGCTTGCCGAAGCAGTCCGGATGCTAGATCCCGGAACCTGCGTGATCCTGATCACAGCCTATGGCACCCCTTCGTTCGAGTCCATGGCTTCCCACCCAGCCATCACGCACTATTTGCACAAGCCCTTTGCGCTCGACAGACTCCTGGCGCTCGTCCGCCAGTGCCTGGGCGAAGCAGAGGTGTAGGAAGTCTCACCGGGCAGAGCCCGGCGTCCTGGATACGCTCTTCTTGGTAGGGAGGCCCTCAAAGCATGAAGCGCAACAAAGTGGCCCTGGTGTTGGCCGGTGGTGGTCTGACAGGTGCCGTCTACGAGATCGGTGCCCTGCGTGCCATCGATGACCTGCTGGTCGATCGCACCGTCAACGACTTTGATATCTATGTGGGAACCAGCGCCGGTGCCCTGGTGGCGTCCTTCCTGGTCAATGGCCTTAGTCCCGAAGAGATGCTGGCCGCATTCCAGGATGCCCATCCAGATTTCAGCCCTCCGAAGCCATGGAACATCTTGAGTTTTAACAACCGCGAGTTCCTGCGGAGAGCTGCGCTATTCCCCCGGACTCTGGCGAGCGCATGGGTGCATTACATGCGCCACCTGGACGACATGACGGTATTTGATGTCATTTGGTCCCTCATGGAAGCCCTGCCCTCGGGCATGTACAATGCCGATGCCCTGGAGAAATACGTCCGCCAGTGGCTTGGTACCCAGCGCTGCACCAATGATTTCGACGAGCTCGAACCAGAATTCTATGTCATCGCCACCGACCTGGACAGTGGGGAGCGCATCGTCTTTGGGCCGGGCCAGAACGGCAAGGTCCTGATTTCGCAGGCCGTTGCCGCCTCATCCGCCTTGCCCCTGGTCTACAACCCGGTCCGTGTCGGGGAGAACGATTGCATAGATGGCGGTCTGCGCGGTACGGCCAGCCTCGA
Source organism: Anaerolineae bacterium (assembly GCA_023544525.1). Taxonomy (GTDB): domain Bacteria; phylum Chloroflexota; class Anaerolineae; order JAAYZQ01; family JAAYZQ01; genus JAMJFU01. Next base: position 20,573 of record JAMJFU010000031.1, read on the forward strand.
CCTCGCCATCGAGCGGGGAGCCAAGCTGGTCATCTGCATCAATCCCCTGGTGCCCTATGACAACCGCGATCGGGACTCTATCCCCTTCTTGGGGCCGGATGGGGGACATCTCAGCCGGAAAGGGGCGCGGTTCATCGCGTCCCAGGCCATGCGGATCATGATGCATTCCAGCCTGCAATACCACGTCAAGCAGCTCCGCCGGCAGCATCCCGACGTCGACATCATCCTCATCGAGCCGCGGCGGGACGACTACCAGATGTTCTTCTGCAATATCATGCGTTACTCGGCGCGGCTGACTGTGGCCCGCCATGGTTTTGAATCGGTGACGGTAGATCTGGCAGAGGATTATGCCTACTACAAGAAGGTCCTGGCCCGCCACGGCATCCCGCTCAGCCGGCGACTGGTCATCTCCGAGCTGGCCGAGATCCAGGATTCGAGCTACGACCCAGAGGTGATCCGCAAGATCCTGGAGTCACGGCAACCCCGCTGCATCCGGCGGAACCGCGACACACCCATCTGCCAGTTGGCCCGAACGCTGGCCGAGCTTGACCTCGTCTTGGACCAAGCCGAAGCGAGCTAGCCCCGGGGCGTGCCTTGTCCCTGGTGGACGCGGCAGTAGGCCGAGCCCGCCAGCGGGTAATTCTTGCACGGCAGGCCAGACCGGGTCCTCCCGCGGCAGCGCTCTCTAGGTAAAGGGGGCGACTCCGGCTGAGTGGCCAGGCTGTGGAGTTCCTCGAACTCGGCGTAAAAGCCCGCGATGACCGCCTCGGGATCGGGCACCAGCCCGGCGTCGGTCATGACGCCCATCCACACAGAGCCTGCATAGCTCAGGATACTGACGCCAATGCCCAGCCGGCCTGACTGGGGTACCCAGAACATCAGGCCCTCCAGGGGGGCACCGGCCAGGTACAGACCCTCCCTGGGCCCCATGACGTTGGTCATCACCGTCGTGCCCTTGGCTCCGAACATGGTAACCACAATGTCCTGGATCTGGGACGGACTCATGCCAATGGCGGTCAAAATGCCAAAGGCCACCGGCGCTTCCAGCGAGTCTTTCCGGGCATCCATGCGCCGCACAATCTCCCGAAGCCGCTGGAGGGGCTCGGCCATGCCCACAGGCAACGACAGGAAAAAGAGGCCAAACTTGTTGCCCAGTTCCGCCTCGGTCCCCGGACGGCGTAGGTTGACCGGCACCACCGCCCGGACGTTCAGCCCCTCTACCCGCTCGCCCCGGCCCTCCAGGTAACGGCGCAGCGAGCCGGTCATGGCCGTCAGCAACACGTCGTTCACCGTGCCACCCAGGGCTCGCCCAATCGACTTGACCTCTTTCAGGGGGATCGGATCGGACCAGGCAGCCCGTTTGGCAACCCCCAGGGGCCCCTTGAACACCGTATCAGGGTCGGGCCACAGCAGGAGCAGCCGGGCCAGGGACTCTGTGCCACGGACGCCTGTCCGGGCCAGGTCTACGGCTCGGGCCGGCCTCTTCCACACCTCCAGGCCTTCCTTCAGGACGGTTCCGGCCAGCCGCTGTGTTTTGTTGAAGGCCTTGCCTGTGCGCCGGAAGAGGCTGTCAAAGGGCGTACGGATCTGTGTGTCGTGCCGCTTGGGACGGCTCACGGGCCAGGGGGCATCTGGCTCGTTATCGGTCAGCGAGAGCAGCACGTGCACCAGAGCCAGCCCGTCGCCAATACAGTGATGCAGCCGGCAGATGAGGGCTGAGCCCCCACCATAGCCGTCGACGAGATGCAGCTGCCACAGCGGGCGGGAGAAATCCAGCTGGGTGCTGGCCAACAAGCTGGCAAGCTCCTGGAGCGCAGCCCGGTCGCCGGGAGGCGGCAGTGTAGCCCGCTGTAGATGGTAGCGCAGGTCCAGGTTGGGATCGTCCTCCCAGTAGGGGCTGGCCCCGGGCAGCGCGGGTTGTACGATGCGTTGCCGGAAACGGTCAAAGATGAGCAGTCGCTCCTCAAGGGTGGCCTTCAGCCGCTCGTAGACCAGTGGCTGGCCAAAGACCATGACCCCGGTGATCATCATCAGGTTGGTGGGGTCTTCCATGCGCAGCCAGGCTGTGTCTACGCTGGAGAGCGCCTTCTTGGCCATCTCATCGCCTCCTTCAATTCTGCAGCCACTCTCACGCTACGTCAACCGAGGAACACAGAGCGACGGCGGACCAGGCGGTCATCCATCAACGACTGGAGGCTGTTGCGCACCCGGTCTGCGAGCTGGGCGACCAGCACCAGGTTGCTGGATGCGTCGGGGCCAAAGCCATCTGTGACGATCGGCTCTCCAAAGTCGATGAACCACTTGGTCGGCAACGGCACGAGGCCCAACAAGCCAAGCCACGGAAAGGTCAGGGTGACGGGCACATGAGGTAGGTCACTGATCCGCGACAGGACAGGGGCGTGGCCCAAGGTGATGTAGGTCTCCTCGGCACCTACGATCGACACAGGCACGATGGGCGCTTGCTGGCTGAGCGCCATCTGGACAAACCCAGGATCGAATCGCGCCAGGCGATAGCGATTCCGGAATGTCTTGGTCAGGCCATCGTCACCCTCAGGAAAGGTAGCGACCAGGTCGCCCTGCTCCAACAGCCGGGTGCCATTCTCCACCGTCGCCAGGGCCTGTCCCATCCTGGCCAACCAGACCGATAGGAATGGCAGTTTGGGCACCCAGGCAGGATAGAGGACGCGTGCCAGCCGCTGGGCCGGATGCTCGGTTAGGGTGGCCGTGGTCAGCATGATCGCGTCCCATGGTACCTGTCCCGAATGATTGGCCGCCAGCAGGACCGGCCCCTCCACGGGAATGCGGTCGACGCCTGCGGCCTCCACTCGCCAATAGCCCTTGTAGAGGAAGGTCAGGAAAGGTCGCACCAGGTCAAGGAACTCCCAATCCAGTCCCCATGGATCGGCCTCGTACTCGCCGGTCAGCCGCCGTTTGACCAGGCCAGCGTTGTACTGCAGCGTATAGTTGAGCATGTACCACATGCCCTTCCAGGTTTCCGGCTGCAGCCAGCCCTGATCGATGGCCTGGCGCAAACGGTCCACGCTGTCAAGCTGGAGCTCCGGCGGCAACCCGTCCAATCCCTGCTCAACCAACTTGATCAGGCGCCGGGGCGAAAACGCTGGTGGTTGGTAGTCCGGGGCCAACCTCTGTATACGCCGCGCAAGCCTATCCACCTCGGATCGCAGTTGCCGCAACCGGCGTTCGTCTGGGACCGCCCGTCCGTCGTCACTCATCATCCCCCCTCCTCCTGGGTTGAGCCTGGCGTGCCTTGCTGCGACCGTCCATGACGACGCACATCGATGATCCCCCGCAGCCTCTCCTCGTCGCGAGATAGCCAGCTCGGCTCTGATGGATACGGACTCCCGCGATGGCGTGCGGCAAAGTCCCGCACGGTCTCCTCGGCACCGAGAAGGGGTTGGAAGCCAAGCTCCTCACGCATGCGCCGCAGGTCGCCCACCCATGGATAGCGGATATAGTCCAGCTCGACAGGCACGTAACGCCGGAGCCCGAGGCCAGAGGCGCCCAACATGCGCGTCGTCCAATAGGCCAGCGGATGGGCCACCGCCAGCCGGGGTTTGCCTGCCAGTGCCCGCAGCCGGTTGAGGGGCATCACGCCCTCAGCAGCCACGTTGAACACACCCGGCGCGTCGTGATCGATGGCGTGCACAAGCGCCCTGACGACGTCGTCCTCGTGGATGACCTGCATCATAGGATCAAAACCGACGAGGCTCGGTGTCCACGATGCGCTGAGGAAGCGGGTCATGGGCGTATCCGCCCCTGGGCCGAGAATGCTCGAAAAGCGGAGGATGGTGAGCGAGAGCGAGGGCACGCGATGGCGAAAGCCCGCGCAGAACTTTTCGACGTCGACCAGATCCCGCGCATAGCCGTAGCGCCGGCTACCCCGCAGCGAATGATCCTCGGTGAGAAGAGCCGGGTTGTCGGCGTGTGCGCCATAGACTGCCATGCTGCTCTTGAGCACGACCTTGCGCACCCCAGCCTCGGCACAGGCCTCCAGCAGGTGAACCGTGCCCTTGACATTCAGATCGCAGGCGGCAGGACCTGGGCGGGCTGTTTCGGCGAAGGCCAGGTGGCAGACCGTATCGACGCGATCGGCCTCAAAGAGGTCAGCCAGAAGTGGATTGCGGATATCCGCCTGGATATAGTCGAGCCCCTGGATCTCTTCGCGTGGCGCTTCGACATCCAACCCAATCACATGGAGGCCCGCCCTATCCAGCAGTTGCGCAGCTACCCGGGTGCCCCACAAGCTAGCTACGCCGGTGACAAGAACGGTTCTTTCCTCGGCCATGGTCTTTTTCTCCTGGTCCAGGTTGGCGGCGCGGCAGGCGCGGATCCTGCTGGTCGACGACGGCTAAGCGAATCGTCAGCTTCTATCGCGGCGGCAGAGCCAGCGGAACAAGAGCCAGCCACCGTTGTCTCTATCCTTGCTGAGGACTGGACGGGAATCAGTCCTCGCGATTCCTCTTGGACAGCCACCAAGATGCGGCCAACGCTGCTGTCCCGGCAGCGCCAGCCAGCCAGGGCGCCAGGCGCCTGAACTGGCCATCGCTGGCCGTCTCCTCGAGCTGTCTGGCTCGTGCCTGGGCAACCACCGCCTCGAGCGTTTCGGGCTTCCGGCGCAGCTCATCGGCCAACTCGCGCTTCTGAGCGATTTGCTCGTCGGTCACATAGTGGCCAAAGCTGCGCAACCCTGCCAGCTGCAGGCCATGTTTCCTAAAGAGTCGATACATCTCCTTGACCTTTTCCATCTCGATATTGCGGCCAAGGGTAAAGTTCTCAAACCGGCCCTCCATGGACAGCACAGCGGCTTCGGCCAGGCAGGCATAGGCCACCCCAGACGGCAGGCCAATATCGAAGCCAAAATCGGGTTCTCCGGGCAGGAGCACCTCCCCCGACTCGACGACCAATATGTCCGGCCGCAGCCGGGCGTCCTCCTCTTGTACGTCGGCAGGCCGGGCCACATCGCAGATGACGCAGCCCGGTTTCAGCTTCAGGACGTCGATCACCTTTTCCCCGATGGCTGTCGTAGTGGTCACCACCAAGTCGGCAGTGCCCAGATGCGGTCCGGCCTCGGTGGCAATGGTCACCCGGGCGCCAGGGGTCTCGGCCTCGATGGTCTTTTTCAGGGGGATCAGCTTTTCGGGTCGTGGTGCTACCAGGACCACGTCATGGATCGCCTGAGCGATGAGGCGAGAACAGACCGTCCCAATCGAACCGGTGGCACCGATGACGACCGCTCGCCCCTCGTCGACCCGTCCCCCCATCTTGAGCACCGCTTGCTTCGCCGCCTCGAGCGTGGCAACCACGGTCAGGCTATTCCCGGAAGTCACCGCAATATCAGCCTTGTAGGCCACGGTCATGCCTGCATCGCCGACCACCTTGGTGAAGGCGCCCAGGCCCATGATCT
>JAMJFU010000320.1 GCA_023544525.1 Anaerolineae bacterium
GTGCTTGGTTGATTGTATCGTGCTTTGGTTCCGAAAGCAAGTACGATGATTGACGGGCATTCGAAGCAGAAGAAGGTGTTAGCATCAACCCCAAGGCTCCCTTGGCATAACTCGCCTGATCACCCGTTTTCATAGGATAATAGGGGCATCTCATGCAGGAGGTGCCCTAATGAATCACGGAGATAAAGAAGCAGGCGGCCCCGGTCAGCCCACCGAAGCCGCCCTTTTCCACCGGGCGCAGGCCGGATGCCGGTTTAGTCTGAACCGGCTGATGGCCAGACACGAGCATTTGGTCCATGCCGTTGTGCGACGGCAAGTCTTGGGCCACCTTCCCTTCCCCGAAGCGCTGCAAGCCGGTCGCATTGGCCTGTGGCGCGCCATCCTGGGCTATGACCCTCAGCGCGGGCTGGCCTTTTCGACCTACGCCTGGACCGTCATTATGCACCGGATATGGCGGGAGGTCAAGCTGACCGAGCGGGCCTATCAGCAAGGGATGCAGCATGTTTCTCTCCAGGCAGCCTCCACCTGCCCTCGTGAAGAGGAGCTTCCGCCCAAGCTGTGGGAAAGTGAAGTCCTTCTTTTGGCACTGCGGGAGCTCGTCGCCCGATTGCCAGAGCGCTTGCGCATTGTTGTCGTGGCTCGCTACGGCTTGACAGGGCAAGGTCGAACCTTCTATCCGCGGATTGGCGCCCTACTCGGAGTCAGTCACGAGCGGGCGCGTCAACTCCACACTGAGGCCCTGCTTTGGTTGCGGCAACCGGCTCATTCACAGCAGGTACGCTCGCTGTTGGGGCGCCACACCCTGGCAGAGTACGAAGCTGTCGAGGCGGAGATCCAACGCTGGCTGCAGTGGCGGGGAGGTCGTGATGGCCGCTAGCAAGAGTGCCACCGTTGACCGTGCGCAGAACCTCGATTTTGTACAAGCGTGCAGCTTCTCAAAGCTGCGTGACCGGCTGCCGCTTCGATGGCCAACACCGCCGGGGGTTCCCCCTTCTCCCAAGCGTACATATCGCTCTCACTATGTCTATCTCGGGTGCCGGGACCTGCAAGACCTGCAGGCCTGGGAGCATCTGTCCGATTTTGACCTGATATTGCGCCTAATCGACTTTTCTGGGCTGCGCCCTATCCTGGCCCAACGCCTGGGTTGGACCTCGGGACGTGGCTGGATACCCTTCGACCCCGTCTCCATGTTCCTGTTTCACGGCTGGCTGACCACAAACCGTTGGAAGCGGGCGCAGGCGCTGAAGAATCTAGCCGACCCCCGCTACGCTGACTATCGGGAGCGCTTTGGCTTCGAAGAGGGGGTCTATCCGACAGAGGGAGGCGTGCGTCACTTTCTCACGGCCCTGGGACATCACTCCGAGTCGGCGGGCGATGCGATTCGTATCGAATTGGACGACGAACCGGCCGTCGAAGTCGCCATCCAGTATCTCAATCAACTGCTGGTGGGTGCCGTGCAATTGATCCGCCAGGCCGACCTTTTCAGTCCTGAAGCCTGGGCTCGGGCGCTGGTGTGCCCCGATGGCATGCTCCACGACGCCGCTTCTCACCTGCGCTGCGCAGCCGTGCAAGGGAGCTGCTACCAGCCCACGAGCCCGCAGACGCCCAGGCCCTGTCCGGCCAAAGAGAAGGAGCAACAAGGCTGTGACTGTGATACCCTCGCCTGTGCCGATGCCTGCCGCTACGCCACGCCTCGTGATGCCGAAGCACGCTTTGTCTACTACAGCGGCTCGAATCAACCGCGCCACAGTCCCAACCGCCCCCAAGACGAGTCCAAAGAGAAAAAGGGGGGCGGGCGAAAGTGTTACGGCTATCGCAGCTTGTCCCTCCTGCTGGCCGACCCTGGTCGCCGCTTTCATGTCCCCCTGCTCCAGGACTTTCAAGCGGCGAATAGTCGGGAAGAGATTCCCGCGACGGCTATTCTCTTGCAACTCGAACACTTTTACCCTGACCTGCGCCTCGACACTGTCGTGGGCGATGCAGGCTTTGGGTTCAATGTCTTCTTGCGTACTATCCACAAACTGGAGGCCAGACGGGTAGTCGATCTCCGGGCCCATGAGACCGACAAGGACAAGCGCCAATGGCCCGTTCGCGGCTACGACAACCGGGGACGTCCGATTTGTCCCTTTGGCTATGCCTTCACGGCCAATGGCTTCGATGCCAAGCGCCAGCGCTACAAGTGGTTCTGTGGCAAGGATTGCCAACGCGACGTCGAACCAGTGGTCCGCCTGGAAGGGACCCTCTACCCACCCCCCGAATGCGCTTACCAGGCCGAAAACTTGCCTCATGGCAAGATCCTCAACGTCGGCGAGTGCTTCCCCGATGGTTCCTTGCGCCTAGTGCGTGATGTGCCCGTCGGCTCACCAGCGTGGAAAGCGCTATATCATCGGGCGCGCAACGCTTCCGAGGGTCGTAACGCCACCTACGAGTACTGGGGTCTGAAACGCATGCCAGTCTATGGCCTGTGCCGGACCAAAGCTTTGTCCTTTCTGGCCGATACCTGGTCTATCTTGACGACCCTGGCTCGTCTTGTGAGGGAAGCCACGTTCGCCGATACAAGTTGATTCGGACTGGCTGCCGACTAACCACGCCTCGTGCCTAACCTGGCATGTGGTGCGCTGCCCCTTGCCTGCAGGTAGGTCAGATGGCTCTACGCCGCCCTTCTTCATATTCTATTGCCCAATTCAGACCGCTCGCTGCCCTTCAAACGGGCTGACAAACCGTCACCGATGCTTCCTACCGGCTTTCTACCTCTGTTCTGCTTCGTTTCTGGAGGCTGAAAACGAGAACTCGGAGCCATCAACCCCGCCCAAGGCACCCATTCTGCCCTTTCACCCCCCACCTGCTTCGAATCCCCGGATCCGTTTCTGCACCCTTGACCCGATTTCTCAGCCACTCAGGGTCCGCAACGCACCGTGGAAACCCTTCTGCTGCTCTGAATCCCAAACGGATGGCCCCGTACCAGCTGCCAGACAGGCATGATGAACCGGCACCGACCATCTGGGGAGATTCCCGGTGGGCAGGTGGCCAGTTCCTGGTGGGGAGGGTCCGGGTAGCGGGGATACTTGTTAGAAGGTGGGCGCTACTTGTGGGTACGTTTCCGCACGCTGCTGGCAGCCACTATGAACGTGCGTGCTGATAGATCGAATTGGAGCAGGCGCTCTCAGTCTCATGCGTGCTGATCCAGCCACTCTGCAACATCCGCAAGAACCTGCTCGCGGTTGCTGTCAATGAAGGCCTGATGGTAGCCGCCTTCGTACAGCTTGAGCGCCTTGTCTTCAATCTTGACACTCTTGAAGAAGGCCAGACTCCCCTCGGCAGGCATTATCGGATCGGCATCTCCGTGAATGAGCAGGAGCGGCACCTGTAGATCCGCGGCATGAGCCTGGGTCCATTCCAGGGCTGATAGCGTCTCCACAGCCAATCGTGGGGACCCCCTGGGATCTGTGAGCGGGTCGTCGAGCAGCTTCTGCACCTCTTCTGGATCGCGCGAAAAGCCTGACAGATCGAAGTTCGGGCTTATGACTAGGTGCGGCAAGACGGGTGACAACAGCTTGGCCAAGGTGGCCAGGACAGGAGACGTGTTAGGCACGGACAGGGCAGGGGCCGCGGCAATCACTCCCTGCACGTCCCGCTGGTAGCGCAACGCGTATTCCAGGACGATCAGTCCACCGAGGCTTTGGCCGAGAAGGAAGACAGGTTGGTCAGAGCCGGTCCCCTTGATCATTTGCAGCAAAAGCCGCAAGTCAGACCGGTACTGCTCCCAGCTGTTGACGGAACCTCGCCGGCCCTCTGACCGGCCGTGACCGCGCAGATCGAGTCCATAGAGGGTATAGCCCAGTGGCACCAGGTGGTCGATGAGGTGGGTGAACGTGGACTGGCCGCTGTGTCCTCCGATTCCATGCAGGATGGCGATTCTAGCGCGGGGTTCTGTATCCGGGTACCATCTCTGATAGTAGAGCTCGAGCCCATCTGCACTCTGTAGCGTCCCTGTGCTGTGACCCATGAGCATGCTCCTTTCTCATCTGGGCCTCGATGCGCACGCGCCTCTGTCTTCTCCGAGCCATACATGCCTACCATCAGAATACAGGATGAGAAGCCAGAGCGCAAGGGGTTCTACCAGGATTGACGGGATACCCTGGTATTTCTCATAGATCTACCCTCTGTGAAATGTCCCAGTTTCTACCCTGATACTTCTCGCAGGTTTCCCCTCTGTGAAATATCCCAGTTTCCACCCTGGCATAAACAACAGGTGCCCCAAGGGACCTTCAATGCCACCGTGGTCGCCACTTTGAAACGGCATTACCCTG
>JAMJFU010000321.1 GCA_023544525.1 Anaerolineae bacterium
GGCAGACAAAGGGCGGCCGACGACGGCGCCCGGAAACCCAGGGCCTACCTTTGATCGACCCCAGACGCCTGGCGGTTACGCCTCCGCCGTCTCCCCCCAGTAGGCCAGCAGGTAGCTGTGGGCCTCGATGGCCACCTTGGCCCCCTCGCCGATGTGGACGAGCACCTGCTCGGAGATGTGGGTCACGTCGCCGGCGGCGAACACGCCGGGGTGACTGGCCGCGCCGTAGAGGTCGACCTTGACCCGGCCCTCTTCGTCCAGCGCCAGCCAGTCGCGCACCAGCTCTGAGTTGGGCCGGCGCGGTAGCTTGACAAAGATGCCCTTGACCGCCACATCCAGCCGGGCACCGTCCACCGCCTCGACGACGAGGCCGTCGACGTAACGGTCACCCCGCACCTCCTGGACCGTCACCGCCTCGTGGATGGTGACATTCTCCGTGCGGCGCAGGGTCGTGACCAGGGGCTGGTCGGCAGGCAATAGCTCGGGCGCAAAGAGATAGACTTGGTGGGCGTAGCGCGCCAACTCCAGCGCCGCAAACTGGGCGCGGCGACCCGTGCCCACCACGGCCACATCCTTGCCCAGGAAGAGGGAGCCGTGGGTGACGACTGAGTAGCTCAGACCCTTGCCCAGCAGTTTCTGCTCGCCGGGCACGTTCAAACGCTCTGGCTTGGCGCCCGTGGCGATAATCAGGGACCTCGTCTCGAAGCAGTCGCCGTCCTGGGTAATGACCTCGAAATGGTCGCCCACAGGCGAGACCTTGACGACGCGGTCGTAGACGCGGCTAAAGTCCAGGTAGTCCAACTGCTGGCGGAAACGGCCCAGCAGTTCCTCGCCGGTGATCATGTCGTGGATGTCGGCGGCGTCCTCCAGGTCCATAAAGTAGGCGGTCTGGCCGCCCCATCGCTCGGCGATGATCAGCGTCTCCAGGCGGCGGTGGATGGCGATCACCGCCGCGGTGATGCCGGCCGGTCCCCCACCGATGACAATCAGATCGTACACTATCGCACCCCCTTGTCTACGCTTCTGGCGCCGGCGGAATGATGCCGTTGTCCATCAGGACCTGGATCATATCCCGGGCCTCGTGGATCTTGGCCTCGGCCTGGCGGTACAGCTCGTCTGGCGACAGCTCCAGGCGGGCCACGCCCTGTTCCTGGGCTTTCATAGCCACGGCCACCGCCTCCCGGGGAAAGACCTCCCACTCGTCCATGGTGGGCATGATGTTGTCCTCGTCGATGCCACGCTCCTCAGCAAAGCGCGCGATCTCTTGCGCAGCGGCGATGGCCATCTCGTCCGTAATGGTCCGCGCCCGCACGTCGAGCACACCACGAAAGACGGCGGGAAAGACCAGCGAGTTGTTGACCTGGTTGGGAAAGTCAGAGCGGCCGGTGCCAACGACGCGCGCACCCGCCGCCTTTGCCTCCCATGGCCAGATTTCGGGGATGGGGTTGGCCGCCGGGAAGATGACGGCTTGCTCGTTCATGCCCGAGACCCATTCGGGCAGGATCGTGCCCGGGCCTGGTTTGCTCAGGGCGATGCACAGGTCGGTGCCGCGCATGGCCTCGGCCGGGCCGCCGGTCCGCCCCTCGGCGTTGCTATGCTGGCAGATGCGCCACTTGTCCACGTACTCGATCTTGCGCGCCTCGACGTCCTTGCGGCCGGGATGCAGCAGGCCCCGGCTATCGCAGGCATAGATGTTGCCCCACTGTACCCCGGAGGCCAGCAGCAGGCGCAGCGTGGCCACGTTGGCCGAGCCGGTGCCGATGAGCGACACCTTGATCTCCTCGATCTTTTTGCCGACGATCTTGAGGGCGTTGAGGACCCCGGCCAGGATCACCGTGGCCGTGCCCTGCTGGTCGTCGTGCCAGACCGGGATGCGCACCTCCGGATCGGAGCGGAGCATGTCGAGCACGCGGAAACACTTGGGCTGCGAGATGTCCTCCAGGTTGATGCCGCCGTAGTTCGGCTGGATCAGCTTCACAGCGAGCATAATGCGGTAGGGGTCCTTGGTGTCCAGGCAGATCGGCACTGCGTCCACGCCGCCCAGGTACTTGAACAGCAACGCCTTGCCCTCCATGACCGGCAGGGCGGCCTCGGGACCGATGTCCCCCAGGCCCAACACCCGCGTGCCGTCAGAGACAATGGCTACGGTATTGCCCTTGTTGGTATGCTCGAACACCTTGTCTGGATGGTCGTGAATGTCGCGACACGGCGCGGCGACGCCGGGCGAGTACCAGATGCCAAAGTCGTCGAAGCTGTTGATCTCGACCTTGGGGGCGGTCTGGATCTTGCCCTGGTAGAAGGGATGCAGCCGCATCGCATCCTCGGCCGGTTTTTTGGCCTTGGCCAGTAGCTCCTCCTTGGTGAGCATGGAACCTCCCTTCACATAGATGGCCTGACCAGCGATCTGGCCACTAAAAAAGCAGGCTCTCGGTGAAAGAGCCTGCCCGCACAGCACTTACGTCTCGTTATGTCTAATGGCGAGGGGGAGATTTGAACTCCCAACCAAGGGCTTATGAGTCCCCTGCTCTGCCATTGAGCTACCTCGCCGATAGGCAACGGCAGATAGCGCATGACACGCTATCTGCCTTGACCTTCAGGTAGCGGGGGGAGGATTCGAACCTCCGACCTTTGGGTTATGAGCCCAACGAGCTGCCTCTGCTCCACCCCGCATTGTCGAGTCCGATTATAGCGGATTTGGGCCGATGCGTCAACTTTGGGGGCGACCATGGTAGGCAGCCCTAGCCCATCAGGGTCAGCGTCACGACGGTGACAAAGACCCAGGATGCCAGACCCAACACCGCTCCGGCAACGCCGCCGGCGGTGAGCCTGAGCCATAGACGGCGGGCCACAGCCGGATCTACCGGCCTGGGGGCCTCGCTCACCGGCGCTGTTGCCTGGGGCACATCCACCGGCTCTGGTGGGTCGCCGGCCTGGCCCTCGGGGTCGCGCTCGGCACGGATCAGGGCCCGCAGGTGGAGGTCGGCCTGGAACCGGAGTGCCGGATCGGCGATGGCGCGCAGCACAGCACGGAAGGCGCTCATGGCCAGAGGCAGCCGGCCTTTGGCCCAGTAAGCCAGCCCCAGGTTGTAGTAGGCCAGGCCAAAATCGTCGTCGTGCGCCGTGGCCTGGCGATAGCGCGCAATCGCCTCGTCGTACTGGCCCTCCCTGTGATATTGCAGGCCGATGTCAAAATGGATCTTGGCCGGGCGGCGAGTGTCCTCCTCATCCTCTCCGGCCTGGACCGGCATAGGCGCCGCCGGCTCCGGCGCTGACCGCCGGTGGAGCGCAGTCCGGATGGCAGTGATCAGGCTGACCAGCGCCTGGAAGCCATCCAGGGGAGGTATAGGGATGAGGTTGAAAAAGGCCAGGAGCAGGTTGACGAGCAGCATGTAATTGGAGAGGGCCACGGCCAGGCCCTGCAGGTCAGGGCCGGGCTCCGAGATCATCAGAAAGGCCATGACGTCCACCGCCGGGATGCCGCGCAGGCCCCAGGTGACCAGCACCGTGGCGGTGATGCCCATCAGGGCCAGCAGACCCAGGAGCAGGTTCGCGGCTGCACCCGAGATCGAGACGAGAAAGACGCCAAAGGCCCGGTTGCGGATGCGGAAACGGCTGTGATCCACCCAGACCGGCTTGGCCCAGCCAAAGCCAAACAGCAGAAAGACCGCCAGGCCCACCCAGGATACGTGCCGCAGCGGGTTAAGGCTCAGGCGCTTGCGCTCGACCTGGCTGGTGTCGCCCAGCAAGTAGGCCACCAGCGCATGCGACAGCTCGTGGACGGTAAAGGCCACAAAAAGGGCTGGCAGCAGGAGCAGCGTCGACCAGGTTGGGGGCCAGCGGATCCAGTCAGCCATGGTGCCCATCAGGCAGGCCCGGCTCCCGGGAAGGCAAAGGTCCGCGCCGCCCGGGCCACCAGCTCCTCGTCGACGAATATGCCGATGTGGAGCGTGTGCTCACCCGGCTGGGCATCCTGGCGGAGATGCATGATCTTGTCCAACATCGGATCGCGGTTATGGACCAGCGTAATGCTGCAAAGCTCATCGTCAGTTGGCCCGACGATGACCATCTCGACGTTGACCGTCCCGAGAAAGGGCGTGAGGTCCACCGCCACGTCGACCCGGCGCAGATCGAGAGGGTTCAAGCCCACGCTCTCGATCTGAACCTCCGACGCCGGACGCGGCGCCTGACCGCCTATGAATGTCCGCCTAGACAAAAGATACGCCTCCATACGACAATGTGTGCCGTGCTACCCATCGCACCGTGCGACGGGTAAGGCACCCTTTGATTATACAGCT
>JAMJFU010000322.1 GCA_023544525.1 Anaerolineae bacterium
GCCCCGGCGCCGACTGCTACCCGCCCGGCCTGCCCAGACGGGGAGGGTCCCTTCCAGGCTGCCCTGGAACAGACCGGCTACCGCCTCGGCTGTGCGCAGGAGCCAGCTGCCCAGGTGCAAATGGCTGCCCAGCCTTTCGAGCACGGGCATATGATCTGGGACTCGAGCACGCTGCAGATCTATGTGCTTTACGACTCTGGCCGGTGGCAGTCTTATGCCGACACCTTTGTGGAAGGCGTGGATCCTGCCTACGACCCGGATCTGCCACCCCCACCGCGCCAGCCCCAACGTGGCTTTGGCAAGATATGGCGCGAGCAGCTGGGCGGCCCGCAGGCCGCGATCGGCTGGGCGCTGGAAAATGAGCGAGCCGTTGCTGGCTGGCGGCAGCCTTTCGAGGAGGGCTTGTTGCTGTGGATCGATTCGCCGGGAGCCGGGACCGGAGGATCAGGCACGGCCAACCTCCTGTATACCGACGGCACCTGGCAGGCGGTCCCTGCGCCAGCACCCCAATAGAAAAGACCTGGCCTCGGTGAGACCAGGTCTGGAAACTCGAACCCCATCCCGCGCCCACCGCTGCGTGAGGGCACTATGACGATTGGCTCTATCAGGCCCGTCCCTCAGCGGGCCGGGCTCTGCCATCCACAACAGGCAGGCCTGGGCGTGGCGCCGACCTAGGAGGGTGGTGACCAGGAGTCCGGTGGCTTCAGCAAGAAGGCGCAGGCTGCTTCTCCAGCGCGAATGCTGCTGAGCCGCTCTGGTTCGACTCCCAGGAGCCGCCGGATCAGCTCTGTATCCAGGAGACAAACCTCATTGTGCTGCCGGGATACCCGCCGGTAGGGACAGTTGACGTTGGTCAGGACATACCCCTCGTCCGTCTCTTCCCAGCGGCTCAGGAAGCCCTGGTCCACCAGGAAATCGGATACCTGTTCTAGCCTCTCCTCAAAACCCTGGTCCTGCTCTGCGGGCGGCGCTTCAGACGCCAACCGCTCGGCCATCCGGCGGAACATGGCTCCCGTCTGTTCCTCGCCGACGGTTTCCTTGACCTCGGTCACCAGCTGGCGGGCCAGGCGCCCATATCCCTGGGGAAAGAGGTCATCGGCAGCATCGGTCAGCGTGTAGACCAGCCGCGGCCTGCCCACCTTCTTGGAGCGACGGACCTTGGATGCCTCCACCAGGTTCTGTGCCTGCAGCACGTTGAGGTGGTGGCGGATGGTCATGGGCGTCAGTTCTAGCTGCTTGGCCAGATCTTCGACCGTGGCCTGCTTCTCTTCCCGCAGTATAGACAGAATCTCTTGACGTGTACTTTGCATTATTCTCTTCCTTCCTCTGAGAAACGATCGAGTCCACCACTGGACTAACCTGTCTGTTCAGCGTCGATAGACTTCACGCAGGAGCAGACTCAAGGAAAGTATATCACAGCAGGAAGGAATTGTCAATTCTTATTATTTTTATGACCTTGCCTTTCAAACTTGAGGGGTAGAGCCTGTCAGCGGCCTGCCGTCCACTCTCGGGCCACATAACGGCTCTGTCGCAACGACCTGGCTGAAGTGCGTTCCTCGACACTCAACGCCCCCGGGACGAGATCGAGGTTCAGAATCCGTGCCAGGCCCGCAGCCAGGGCGTCGGCCGCCTCCTGGAACGAGAACAGCCGGCCCGCCGCCTCCTCCAGCGTCACGACCCGGCCCGCCAGCCGCCGCTTTTTCTCCTCCCTCTCCTCCTCCTCAAGCGTCACGTAATGCACAATGCGAGTCAGATCCCCGGACAATGGCAGCGATCCATGTTGCAGGACCCCGCCCCGCGACCGCCATTGGGCACTGCCGACCAGTTTGCGCTCGCCCACCGTGACCTCGTACTCGGAGGGGTGCTCGAAGCAGATGGGGGTCGCTGCATGGTCCTGGCCCCGCTGACCGACGGCCTGAATCGCTGGTACACCCAGTGCCTCGAGTCCAGCCAGCAATCCATCGCTGATGCGGCGATAGGCCTCCAGCACACCGCCCGCACCTCGAGGATCGGTCTGCGCCAAGACCACCGAATAGGTAAGCTCGTCCGCGTGCAGGACAGCCTGGCCCCCAGAGGGCCGGCGCAGGACGTCAATGCCAGCCGCCTGGCATGCTGCCAGGTCCGCCTCTGCCAGTGGCTGGTTGCGGCCCAGGCTCAGACAGGCGGGGGACCAGGAGTAGAAACGCAGCGTGGGCGGGCTGTGGCCACTCACGACCGATCCCAGGATCGCCTCGTCGACAGCCATGTTGGACGGGCCATCTGCCTCGCCGTCGACGATCAGCCGCCATGTCGCGCGAGGATAAGCCACCTCGGGCTCAGCACTCACCATCGTCTCCCCTTTCTGCCTGGCTGCCCAGTACCCTCGAGCGCTGGTAGGCGGCCCAGATGGCACGGGAGAGCACGGTGCGCAGGCCGCCCTTCTCCAGATGATACAGAGCCTCGGCTGATGTACCTCCCGGAGACGTAACTTGGTTCCTGAGCGCCGCGAGATGCCGGGGCGATTGGCGCGCGTATTCCACACTGCCACGCAGCGTCTCGATGACGAGCCGCTCAGAGACATGGCGCGAGAACCCAAGGTGCACGCCTGCGTCGACCATCGCTTCCATGAGCAGGAAAGCATAGGCCGGGCCGGTGCCGCTCAGGGCAGTGGCCATGTCCAGGTAGTACTCCTCCGTGACATATTCCTCCTCGCCGAGGGCCTGGAGGATGGCCAGGGCCTGGCCGCGCTGTACCTCGGTCGTGGCTCTGGTAGCCGTCCATACCGAGATGCCCATGCCGATCTGCGCCGGCGTATTGGGCATGACCCGTACCACAGCCTGGGCCCCCAGCAGATTCTGGATGGTCGCCATGGGCGCACCGGCGACAATCGACAGGACCAGCGTCCCGGCGCTGACACTGTCGCTCAGCTCCCTCAGAACGCCACACAGAACCTGGGGCTTGACGGAAAGCACGACCACGTCGGCACCCGTTGCAGCTTCCACATTACCTGTCGTCGTCCCCACCTGGTAGCGCTCAGCCAGCACTTGGCCCCGCTCCTGGCGGGGGCCGCTGGCCACGATCTGCCCCGGCGCCACCAGCCCCTCGCGCAGTAGACCTTTGATCATGGCTTCGGCCATGGTCCCGCTGCCGATAAAGGCAATCCTCCGGTCACTTAGCATTTGGTTTTGATCTCCATCTCCTGCAATGCTTGATCCGCCTCACCGACTGTTAGCGGTCGTGGGTAATTGTACAAGGGTCCGCCGGGCTGCTCATTGTAGAAAGGCCGGTTGCAGTCCGGACAACCCGATGTTTCAAAGGGATCCCCTCCTGGCGGCAAGGTCCCCTGCAGGCATGCGAGATGGTCCTCGCCATCGAAATCCATCTCCTCGACGCGGGCTTGATCGTGGACGATCAGCCAGCGCGCCGCCTGGATGCGGCGGTAGGAGGCCAATGAAGGCGGCGGATGGCCATAGAGATGCGTACCCCGCAGCGGGGTGAAAGCGAACAGGCCCACCACGATCCCCAGGTCGTGGGCCCACTGGATCCGTTCGACCATCTCCCTCTCCGTCTCGCCCAGACCTACGATGAGGTGTAGCGCGGCGCGGCGGGGAAAGGCCCGGGCCGTCTCCTCGATGAGGCTCAGGCTACGCGTCCAATCGCCCCCCTTTACCTGGCGAAAGACCCGCTCGCAGGCAGCGTCGAGCCCAAAGCCGATGTGATCTGCGCCGGCCTCCACGAGCTGGCCAACCTGTTCCAGGTCATGGGGCAGGATGGCCACGTCGAAGGGCACGCCGGATGCTGCCTTGACCGCCCTGAGGACGGCCATCGAGCGCTCAAAGGAGGTCCTGGTCACCGTCACCTGCAGGCAAGCGCGGCGGACGTCGCCCCGGGCCGCAGCCTCGCTCAGCCGCTGCACCACGAGCTCGAGAGGGTACTCTGGCCAGGTGACGCGCGACAGGTTCAGGGCACTGGCCTGGCTCTCGCGTGCCTGGGCACAGAAGGTGCAATTCATCAAGCAGCGTCCGCCCAGCATCAGGTAGGCGGTGGTGGGCGCTGCCGCCATCCACACTTCGGCGAGCCCCAGCACCGCAGCGGTGCCAATCGACACGTTGACCAGGGGCTCGCCCTGGGATCTGGACTCTACCATTCGCGCTCCAATCTAGCCTCGTTCCGTAACGCCAGCAGCTGGCCGCTCCGCGGCGTTCCGTCCCCGGCTTGAGACCATGACCAGAGAGGGTCCATCCACGCACAGCCAGCGCGTCGCGGCT
>JAMJFU010000323.1 GCA_023544525.1 Anaerolineae bacterium
TACGGAGTCAGCATCAAGTAACTACGTAGTTATTACGGATAGCCGGCTGCGCGTGGCCCATGCTCACGGTGGACCTTGCCGGTAACGCCACGCCCTGCGTCTATGTGGGTGTAGTGTTACCTCCCAGCATTTCTAGAAGGACATTCACGCCCCGGGTCGGGTGACCCTGGGTGATGACGGCATAGTACTGCATGGTGGTGTACAGCAGGTTGCCGCTGCTGTCCTCGATGCGGGCCTGGACGATGTGGGCATGCGCCTCGTCGATGGCGGCTGGGTCATACGCCACTTCAAAGGCGACCGGCGGCGTTCCCGGGTCGGAGATGCGCTGCTCGCCCAGGATGACCGGAGCACTCGGATCGGATACGTCCTGGATCTCGACGATCAGGACAGCGCCAGGCAGCGCCTCTGCCGGCAGTGGGTAGGCGACCGTGCCGCTCACACTAGCGCCGCCGGGGGCCAGCCCGCCGGAGGACGGGGTCTCGGCGTCCGGGGCACCGCTCCCGACCATCTCCAAGACGACGTTGATCCCCTGGGTCGGATGGCCTTGGGTGATGACGGCGTAGTTCTGCATGGTGGTGTAAAGTAGGCTCCCACTGCCGTCCTCGATGCGGGCATGGACGATGTATGAGTGCGCCTGGTCGACGGCGGCCGGGTCATAGGCGATCTCAAAGTCAACCGGTGGCGTTCCCGGATCGTGGATGCGCTGCTCGCCGAGCACGGTGGGCGGAGCATTGGCCACAAATATATCCTGGATCTGGACGATCAGGACCATGCCCGCCGGCGGCTCTGCCGGCTGCGGGTAAGCCACTGTGCCGGTGACCGAGGCTTCCTCAGCGGACGATCCGCAGCCCGCCAGGGCCCACGCCAGGCCTGCGAGGGCTACGACCGCTAGCAGCAAATGGGCAATGGTCTGGCCTAGCCCATCACTCCCTCCCCGCGCTTGGGATCTGGCCCGAAGCATTCTGCTTGACATCTCACCTCCACGGTTGGCAGAAAGTAGGTACGAGGACGCTGCGGATGGTCAAGCCAGTCCTAGCCGCCCTCGCCGCCAAAACTCAATAGGCCGTGCTTTGCCGCGTAGCGCATCAGCTCCACCCGGCTGTCGAGGTGCAGCTTGGCGCGCACGTTGGCCCGGTGGGTCTCCACCGTGCGCGGGCTCAGGTGCAGCAGTTCGGCAATCTCCCGGTTGGTGTGCCCCTTGGCGATGAACTGGAGCACATCGATCTCGCGGGGGGTCAAGCGGGACGGCGACTCGTCCCTGGCTGGCGCGGCCGGCTCCTGGTTCAACAGGGCCCGGGTCAGGGATGGATGGATGTAGAGATGGCCGCGGGCGACGGCGCGAATGGCGTTGATCAGTTCCGACTCTACGGCGCGCTTGACGATATAGCCGCTGGCCTTGGCCTGGAGGGCCTCGCGCAGCAGGGCTGGGTCCTCGTGTACCGTGAGCAGCAGGACGCGCACGCCGGGCCGCTGCCGCTCCAGGCAGCGCGTGACCTCGAGGCCATCCATGTCCGGCATGCTCACGTCCATCACCACGACGTCGGGTTGCAGCTCCTCGGCCAGGCGCAGCGCTTCGGCCCCACAGTCGGCTTCGCCGACTACCTCGAGGTCGGGCTCCATCCGCAGCAGGGCCCGTAATCCGGCCCGCAGCACGCCATGGTCATCGGCGATGAGAATCTTGATGGACATAGGGCACCTCTATAATGATCGACGTCCCTGCGTTCAAGTGGCTCTCGACGGCAAACGTCCCGCCCAGCCCCTCGGCCCGTTCGCGCATTCCGGCTAGCCCGAGACGGCCAGATCCTCTGGATTCGGTGGGGTCGAACCCTCGGCCGTTGTCCTCGACCAGGACGACGATCCGTCCGTCGCGGAGTTGCAGGACGACATCCACGCGGGTTGCCCTGGCGTGGCGCAGGGCGTTGCTGAGCGCTTCCTGGACAATACGATAGAGGGCGGTTTCCGCCTCTGCTGAAAGACGTCCCTCGATGCCGCTTGCCTCGAGGGTGACAGGCAAGCCGTTCTGCCTGGACAGAGTCTGGCAGTGCTGCTCCAGCGCGGCCACCAGCCCCACGTGATCCAGGCTGGCCGGCCGGAGGTCCACTGCCAGCCGGTGCAGGTTCTCCATGAGGCCCTCGACGACCCCAAGCAGCTCGGCCGTGCCCTGGAAGACGGCCGCGGGATCTTGAGACTGGCGCTGCAGCAGCTTCAGCTGGATCATGAGTGACGTCAGGGCTTGGCCTGCCTCGTCATGCAGCTCGCGGGCGATGTAGCGGCGTTCCTGCTCCTGGACCTCCACCAGCCGCCTGGAGAGCAGCTGGAGCTGTTCGCGGCGCTCCCGCATCTCCTCAAAGAGCTGGGCGTTCTGCACGGCCACGGCGGCCAGGCCACTCAGGGCTTCCACCCACCAGAGGTGCTGCTGGCTGAAACCTTCGCCGTTCAAGCGCTCCAGTTCACACAGCCCGATCGTTTTGGCCGCCGCGATCAAGGGCACCCCGAGGTAGCTGCGCACCTTGCCTGCCGGCCGGCAGGCCTGCCAGGCGGCATCCCGCTGAGTGTTCGGGAGCCATACGCTTTTGCTGTCATGGAGCAGATCTGCGAGGTAGGGGTTGGCCGGCAGGTCAACGGGCCGCGATGCTTCCTGCCCCACCTGAGAGGCCGGACCGCGCATGGCCCGCACGACCAGTCTATCATTGGCTGTCAGCAGGCTGACGCGGCCCACATCGTAAGGGACCAGGTAGGTGAGGATGTCCAGCAGATTGTCCAGGACGGCGCCGAGTTCCAGGCTATGGCTAAGGCTAAGGCTCGCAGCACTGAGGAACTCGGCGTTGCGGGCCGCCTCCGATTCGGCCTGGTATAGCCGCGCGTTTTCGATGGCCACCACTGCATGGCTGGCAAAGGCTTCCAGACGGGTCAGGCTCTGCGCCGTGAAGAAGCCAGGCTCGTCGGCCAGCAGGGCGATCAGGCCGACCAAATCATTGCCCCGGACCATAGGCACCGCGACGACGGAGCGTAACCAGGGCAGAACTGATGTGGATACCGGTTCGGGGAACGCTGCAAGATCTGGGATCTGCATGGACCGGCGCTCGCGCAGGGCATGCTCTAGCGCAGGGATGCTGCTTAGGGGGATGCCCGACTGCCACTGTGACAGATCCCCTGCCGTGATGTCGAGGCCTCGCTGTCGGGCCAGGCAGACCTGGTCATCCCGCAGGAGCAGGACCGTCGCCGCGCGACAGGGGATCACCTGCAGGGTCTGGTCCAGGATACGGTCGAGCACCTCGGTCCAATTGAGGCTGCTGTTGAGGGCCAGCACCGCCTGGGCAAGGCCCTCGGCAAATCGCCGCTGCTCCCGCTCGGCGCGGGTCACGGCCCGCAGTTCCGCATTCGCCAGCTCGAGTCCGGCCTCGGCTTTCTTGCGTGAGGTGATATCTATCCCCAGCTGGAGGGTCAGAGGGCCGCCTTCTTGCTCGAACAGTGGGTAGTCGTAGAGCTGGAAACTCGCCCCATCGTCAAAGGTCCACTCCCACTGGGCGGTTTCGCCATCTGCGAAGGTAGACCGGCCGCCACAGATCTCGCAGGGTCCTGTCTGGGCGTGGATGAGCTCGTAGCACGGCCTGCCACTGGGGTCACCAAAGCGCTCCCGGAAGAAGCGGTTGGCGAACCGGATACTATAGTCGGGGGCTTTTACATAAACGATGGCCGGTAACGCGTCCAGCAGGCTGAAGAGGCGCTGGGTTTCGGCCCCAGGCCTATCCGCGGCTGTGGGCCCACTTCGCGAATGCCTGTCAACTGCGGATGGCTGGGGAGCTGAGGGCCTACAACCAGGGCCACTGGCAGGGCCAAAGGTCTGCGGGGGTCCGGCGCTGGTCTGCTCCGTCCTCTCCTGTGCCACTGGTCTGTCCTGCCACCAGCTACTCATAGTAGGAGACATAACATCCTCACCTGGCGGGTGCGTGTGCTCTGGCGTGGTCGGGTACTCGAGTGATGGTTCTCTCTACATATACCGCTGAACCTTGGGAAAGGATACGGGCTGGATTCCAACTCGGTGTGTGCATTATACCACCTACGGGGCGAAACCTCAAGTGGCATTCTTGGTGCCTTTGTGGTAGAATCAAGCCCGAGTGCTGCTTGGACTATGCAGGCCTGTGCCCAAGAAACGGAGGTGATCATGTCGACCGACCAGAAACAGAGCATCGGTGTTCTGACGAGCGGTGGGGATGCACCTGGC
>JAMJFU010000324.1 GCA_023544525.1 Anaerolineae bacterium
GTTGGCTCCAAGGGGCAGCCGGACCTCAGCGAGCTGAGGGATCCCAGATCACCTCCCCAAAGGGGCAGCCGCACCTCAGCGAGCTGAGGGGGTCTCTACCAGACCGCCACGTCGCCCAGGGCCCGGCCCAGGGCTGGGGCATCGTTCGTGGTGATGCGATCGACACCCTGGGCGACCAGCCTCCGGGCCAATGCCAGCGCTTCCGGACGATCCGGATCGAGGGTCCAGGCATCCACCTCGACGCCGCGCCTGTGGAGGTCGGCAATCCAGTCAAAGCCCTCGTCGAGGGCCCGGGCCAGCAGCCAGCCCCGGATGTACCAGACCGCGCCGGGCGGCGCCTGGGCCCACAGGGCCTCGGCTCGCGCGGCGAGGTACTCGGCGGTTGTGCCCCAGCGCCGGCTGGCCAGTGGATGGTCGTCGAGGTAGCCATAGGCAGCCCTGCGGAAAGGCGGGGCACCGCGGTCGCCGTCTTCCTCTGTTGCCAGGTCGAGATAGAGGAGGGGATCGAATCCCAGGGGCAGATCGGGGTCCAGCGAATGTAGCTGCCTGACGAGCCAGTCGGCGCCGCTGGTGACGCGGACCCGCTGTTTGAGAGGCTGGAGCCGGTCGACCAGATCAGCCAGCGCTGCCTGGCGGGGCGGGCCGTAGGGCTTGAGGTCTAGCTGAAGCTCGCCTGTCTCGGGGTATTGCTCCAGCAAGGCCAGGGCATCGCCCAGGAGGCCAACCGAGATGTTCGTGTCGCGGCCCTGCCAGACATGCGAGAGCGCAGCGATCTCGGCAGCCGTAAGGCGCTCGACGGGCCCAGACCCGGTGGTCCGACCCTCAAGCAGGGGACCATGCAGAAGGGCGAAATCATCATCGGCTGTCACGGACAGATCCAGCTCGACGGCCCGTGCTCGTGCTTCGAGGCAGTCCCTCAGGCCAGGCAACGAGCACGGAGGGTGCTGCCGGCCGCGGCTTGCCGAGTGGTGGATTAGCAGGACTCGCTTCACACTTCCTCCTTGGTCCGGAAGGCACCGGAGTCGTCCTCCAACCGATCGATCAGCGGCAGCAATTCGAGCGGTTCCTTGATGGTGTGCCGGGGCACGGCGCCGTTGTCAGACACGGTCTTGGGATAGCGCGGCGCCCAGTCGAGCCAGACGCTGATCATGCCCAGCCGGTTGGCGCCCAAAACGTCGGCTTCCAGGTGGTTGCCGACCATGACCGTGCGACCATAGTCTTCCCGCGAGATGCTGAGGTGGTCCAGGGCATGGACAAAGATGCCAGCCGCGGGCTTTTCCACGCCGAGGGCCTCGGAAATGGCCAGGGCATCAAACAGCTCCAGCAAGCTCTCCTGGGAAAGCACGTTATACACGTTTCCCACGGGACCGTTCGAGACAATCGCCAGGGGATAGCCCCTGGCCTTCAGTGCCTGCAGCACCTCGGCGGCCCCGGGGATCAGCTCAGCCTGCTGCGTAACCTGATGCTCATCCTTGATCTCGGTAGATTCGTCCACCAGTGTGTCCCCAAAATCGAAACAGATGGCAAGAATGTTGTGGTCCATGGTCAAGCTCCCTGTGGGCTTTGCGCTTGTTCGATTAGCTGCCGGGTCGACTCGAGGGCTTGGGCCAGGTGCGCGCGGAACCGCGGCAAGATCTCGAGGACATAGAGGCCTTCGTATCCGTCCAAGGCGGCCAGCGACTCGAGATGGGGGATGCGGCCCCAGCCCGGTGGCAGGTGTGTATCGCCATCGCCATAGGGCAGGCGGCTGTGCAATCCTGTGTGCACCCAGCCCAGCCGGCCAAAGTTGTCGTGGGCGTGGAGATGGCGCACGTAAGGCGCAGCCTGCCGCACGCCATCCAGGTAGTCGAAGCCACACTGCCCGGCTGCCAGGTAAAGATGTCCCAGGTCCAGGGTCAGGCCCAGCTGGGGATGGCCGACTTCGGTCACCTGCCGCAGCAGGGCAGGCACTGTCAGGCCAGCGTGATAGGTAACCAGGGCGTCATCGGGCTGGCCCGCCCGCCGGAGCACCGCAAGCTCCCAGGGATGGGGATCGCGGTTTTCCATGCCCACCACGACCCCCAACTCAACAGCGAGCGGCATGAGCTCGCGCAGCGCCGCGACCTCCTGGCTGCGGGCTGCCTCCAGTTCTTCGGGACCTGGCAACGCCCCCAGCCCGAAGGCGTATTCGTAGAGCCCGATGAGACCGCTGTGGTAGACCATCACGCCGGCACCCACCGCCGCGCAGAACTCCAGGCACGCGGCAAAGACATCCTTCTCCAGCACCAGGTCGGACACGCCGCCCGCACCTCTTTGCGGGAAGGCCAGGTTGAGACGACCTGGAGGGTGGACGGTGTAGGCAAAGGGGTAGCGGCCGGTGATGGCCCGGACACGGTCTACCTGGCTCCGGTTCAGCCGGCCGCCCAGCACAACGTCCAGACCGTCGGCCGCCAGCTCTACTCCGTCGAAGCCACATTCCTGAAAGTAGTCGAGGTCCTCCTCGAGGCGCACCAGGCTGCCACCCAGCCGGTCGACGTCGGCGTTGATGCAAATACCCTTGATGTGCATGGAATCTCCTATCGTGGCATTGGAGGCTGCTTCGTTCACGCTCTCGGTGACCAGATCGGTGTCATTGCTGGCGAGCGCAGATCAAGGGCTCGCCGCCAGGCCAAGATCATCCAGGTAGCGATTGTGCACGTAGCCTGTCGAAAACTCGCCGCCAAAACTGGCATGGTACTGGAGGGCTTTGGCCGGATCGAGGAACCAATCGCCACGCAGCAGTGTGTCTCCAGTGGCCTGGTTATAGCCCCAGGGGATGTTGGCTTTGTCCAGGCCATAGTCATCGCCATCGAAATTGGCAGCCAGGGTCTGGCCCCGGTAGTCGAAGGGTTGGTCGAACGCCAGACCAGGACCAATCTCGTCGCGGTGCTGCCAGAGCGTGTCGTAGATCGGCACCAGCCGGTAGGCGACGTCCTCGTCGGCCAGGCCGCCTGGCACCTCTGCCTCGTCCCCCACGCGGTAGGTGACGACGTGGGGCACCAGGATGATGCGCTTGGCATAGATGCCGTGGCCCCAGGTCTCCACCCAGACCTCAGGATGCCCCTCTTCCAGCCGCACTTCTGACTCCACCTTGAGTGCGTTCTTGCCCACCGTATCCTCGGCCCGGTACAGGTGGATGTCGCTGTGGGCCAGGGTCTCTACCGCCTGGAGCTGTCCCTGGGCCGTGCCATCCTTGCGCACCACCATCTGGATCGACTCCATGTCGTTCTCATGACAGCCATCCGACTCCTCACACGGTTCGTCGGTATAGTCCCGGGGGTGGAACAGCGAGTAGAAGAGGAACCAGTGGCTACCGGTCTCGGTCACCGAGTAATAGACGTGGGCCGAGAGGTCACCGCCGGGCTGGTTCTGCCAGTTGTTGTTGCTGATCCAGTCCCCGTCAAAGTCCGCGGCGGTAATGAAATCCTGATCGCTCGCGGTACCCTGGTGGATGACCGGCGCATAGCGCCGGGCCAGCTCTTCATGAGAGGCCGGCGCGGCTGAGGGTCCGGCGGCCGCTCCCGGCGTCGGCAGGACGTCGGCGCAGCCCCCCAGGGCTAGCAGTATCAGGGCCAGAACGACCAGTTGGGGCCAGGATCGAGATCCGCCATTCAATTTCACCACACCTCCTTGCATTCTAGTGAGTTGGCACCCGCCGCCGGGGCCAGACCAGGCCCAGGCCTGCCAGGAATGCCAGCGAACAGAGCAGGTACACCCAACGCAGGTCGACGACGGTCACCAGGGCAAAGGCCAGGAAGGGGCCCGCCGTGCTGCCCACATCGCCCGCGGCCGCATAGACGCCCATCACAGCGCCCTGGCGGCCAGCTGGTGCCAGGTCGCCTACCAGAGCAGGCAACGCGGACAGGATCGCACCGCTGCCCAGGGCGCCCAGGGCGACGCCCAACGCCACCAGCCCCAACGACGTTGCATAGGCCAGCAGGCCAAAGCCGGCCAGCCCCGCCACCAGCCCGGCGGCGATGACCGGTCCACGGCCTGTCGAAGTGTCAGAGAGATGGCCGGCCAGCGGACCGGCCATGGCGGCCAGCAGCGAACGCATCCCCAGGACAACGCCACCGGCCGATGCGACACCCAGGACGATACTGCCCAGCGCCACCTCTGTGCCAAAGCGCTGCTGCAGCAAGAGGCTGATCGTTGCCAGGACCACGCCCTCACCGGTGAACTGCACGATGAGATACAGGATCAGCG
>JAMJFU010000325.1 GCA_023544525.1 Anaerolineae bacterium
TGATCACCGACATTCCCGAAGAGGAACCGGCCCCGGCACCACAGATGCCGGAGTACTAGACCGGTAGGTTGTGAATAGGGACCGCGCTTCCATCGGGGGCGTGGTCCCTGTTGCGTATGGCCGGCATTGTGAGCTTGATCCGGGAGATGACTGTGACAAAATCAGCATGCGTGATTTGCATCATGCATGAGGCTTATGGTATTATTGCGATTCTTGGAAGGACCCTGTCGTCAGGATAGCAGGTGACATAACCGCGGTGCACGCAGTTGCCGTGGAGCGGATCGGCCAGGACAGAAAACCAAGTACAGCCCCTCCCCCGGCTGGAGCAACCGCGTTCAACACAGCAGGAGGTACACTATGCCTATCTATGAGTACGAATGCCTGGAATGTGGCACTCATTTTGATAGGTTGCAGCGTTTTGGCGAGCCAGACCCGGAGACGTGCCCTCACGGGCACCGGCGGGTGCACCGGCTCCTGTCGCAGCCGGCCATCATCTTCAAGGGTTCGGGGTTTTATGTGACCGATAACCGGCGGAGTGGTGGGGGCTCGACATCCCGCAACGGCAGGAAGCGGAAGGAGTCGGAAGCGGTCGCCGAAACAACCACCGAAAAAGCACCGCCAGCATAAGCACTGCCCTTGGGGCTCGCATTCTGCTAGCAAAGGAGGAGCAATATGATCGATGTCACTGATCTGACCAAGTCCTACGGTCCGGTCCAGGCCCTCAAAGGCGTGTCGTTCCACGTCAAGGCCGGGGAGATCATCGGCTTGCTGGGGCCCAACGGGGCGGGAAAGACAACCATGATGAAGATCTTGACCGGCTACCTGCAGCCGACCAGCGGCGCGGCTGTGGTGGACGGTCTGGACGTGGTGACCCATGCCCTGCAGGTCCAGGAGCGGATCGGCTACTTGCCGGAAAACGCCCCCCTCTACCCCGAACTCTCTGTCCAGTCCTACCTCAAGATGATCGCCGACCTGCGCCAGATTCCGGAGGAAAAACAACCAGGCCATCTCTCGGAAGCGATCCGCGCCACGGGGTTGGAGAACCACCTGACCCGGCCGATCGGGCAACTGAGCAAGGGTTTCCGGCAAAGGGTCGGGTTGGCCCAGGCCATCGTCCACCGGCCAAAGCTGCTGATCTTGGACGAGCCGACCATCGGCCTGGACCCGACACAGATCGTGGAGGTGCGACACCTGATCCGCCGCCTGGCCAGGGAGAGCACCGTCTTGCTGTCCACCCACATCCTCTCGGAAGTGGAGGCGATATGTGACCGGGCGATCATCCTCTTGAACGGAGAGGTCAAGGCCGATGCACGCCTCGAGGATCTCGAGGCCTCGACGGACGTCATCCTTATCGTCGACGAGGGAACGCCTGGTGCAGAAGCGGCCTTGCGCGGCCTGCCAGGTGTCCGGAGCGTGGATCTGATGCCTACGACGGAGGGACTCGCCTTCCGTGTCCGGCCGGCCGGCGATGCGGCCACCGCCCAGGTTGATCTGCGGCCGGCCGTCTATGGACTGGCGCGGGAGAACGGTTGGTCGCTCAAAGAACTGCGCCGTGACGTACGCACACTGGAGGCCGTCTTTAACGAGCTGGCCACGTCGGCCGGGGAGGATGGACGATGAAACGGGTATGGGCTATCACGCGCAAAGAACTGAGCGCCTATTTTGGCTCGCCAATGGCCCTCATCTTCATAGGCGCCTTCCTGATCGTCACCCTCTTTGCCTTTTTCTGGGTGGAAGGCTTTTTCGCCCGCGATATCGCCGACGTGCGGCCCTTGTTCCGCTGGATGCCGGTCCTGCTGTTGTTCCTGGTCGCCGCGCTGACGATGCGGCAGTGGAGCGAAGAGCAGCGGGGTGGCACGCTGGAAGTGCTGCTGACCCTGCCGGTACGGCGGCTCGAGCTGGTGCTGGGCAAGTTCCTGGCAGTCATGATCCTGGTTGGCCTGGCCCTGGCCCTGACCCTGTTCCTACCGGTCACTGTCAGCCTGCTTGGCCCCCTGGACTGGGGTCCGGTCATCGGCGGTTACCTCGCCGCACTCCTGCTGGCCGCGGCGTATGCCGCCATCGGCCTCTTTGTCTCGTCCAGGACCGATAACCAGATCGTATCCCTGATCCTCAGCGTCTTGGTGGGGGGCATCTTTTACGTCATTGGCACCAATGCCCTCACGGGCCTGGTGGGCGATGCCCTGAGCCGCATCCTACGCGCGGTGGGCACCGGAAGCCGCTTCGAGAGCATCGAGCGGGGCGTCATCGACGTTCGGGATCTAGTCTACTATCTATCGCTGGCCGGCATCTTTTTGACGCTGAACGTGGTATCGCTGGACGTGAAGCGCTGGAGCAAGGGCTCCCGCACGGCCGGCTACCGCCGCCAGGTCATCTTGACGACGGTGCTGCTCCTCGCCAACCTGGCCCTGGTCAATGCCTGGCTCTTCCCGTTGGGCAGCCTGCGGGCCGACCTGACGGCAGACCAGGAATACAGCCTCTCGCCTGTCACCAAGGACCTGATCCAGAACCTGCAAGAGCCGCTGTTGATCCGGGGCTATTTCAGCGAGCGGACACATCCACTCCTGGCACCGCTGGTGCCCACCATCCGGGATATGTTGCGCGAGTACGAGATCGCGTCGGGGGGCAGGGTCCAGGCCGAGGTGGTCGATCCACGGGAGGACGAGGAGTTGGAAGCCGAGGCCAATCAGGTCTATGGCATCCAGCCCAAGCCGTTCCGTGTCAGCGACCGTTATGAAGCATCGGTCATCAACTCCTACTTTGACATCCTGATCCGGTATGGCGATCAGCACGTCGTCCTGGGCTTTGACGAGCTGATCGAGATTGAGCCGCGGGCCACAGGTCTGCCAGACGTGCGCCTGCGGAACCTGGAATATGACCTGACCCGATCGATCAAGCGAGTGGTGTATGGCTTTCAGAGTCTCGCGGCCGTCTTTGATAGCATGGAAGAACCGGTGCAATTGACGGCCTTTGTCACGCCCGGGTCCCTGCCAGAGGGGCTCGAGGACGTGTCACAGACGATAGAGACGGTGGCCCAGGCACTTGAGGAAGAGTCTGGAGGGAAGTTCCAGTACGAGATCATCAACCCCGACGAGCCAGGCAGCCCCGTCAGCCGGCAAGATCTCATCAATAGCTACGGCTTGTATCCGATCGCGACCTCGCTCTTCACCCAGGACTCCTACTACCTTCACCTCCTGCTTCAGATCGGTGACGAGACGCAGTTGCTCTATACCACGGGCAGCCTGACCGAGGCCGACATCCGGACTGAGCTCGAGGCGTCCCTGAAGCGAGCCGCACCCGGTTTCCTCAAGACGGTGGGGATATGGGTGCCAGAGTTGCCACCGGTGCAAAGTCCCTTCGGCGGTACGATGCCGCCTATCTCCAGCTGGAACCTGCTGCAGGAGCAGTTGCGCCAGGACTATACCGTCAGGGCCGTGGATCTCGCCCCCGGGCGGGTGCCAGGCGATATCGATGTCCTGGTGGTGGTTGCGCCCCAAGGTCTTAGCGACCAGGAGCGATTTGCCATCGACCAGTACCTGATGCGCGGTGGCGCTGTGGTGGTGGCGGGCGGCAGCTATGCCCTGGCCCAGCAGCAGCTCGCTGGAGGCATCAGCGTCGACCAACTACAGGAGACCCTGGGCGACATGTTAGCCAGCTATGGGATCGAGGTACAGGACGCGATGGTGCTCGATCCGCAGAACGAGCCCTTCCCCGTGCAGGTCCAGCGCAATGTGGGAGGCATGCAGGTCATCGAAATCCAGCAGGTCGCCTATCCCTTCTTTGTGGACATCCGCCCCGACGGCATGAGCAAGGAGAGCCCGATCGTATCCAACCTGCCGGCCGTGACCCTGCACTGGGCCTCGCCCCTATCTGTGGACGAGGAAAAGAATCAGGACAGGGAGTGGACTGTGCTGCTGCAGTCGACGGAAGAGTCATGGCTACGGAGCTCGATCGACGTGCAGCCCGACCCCGACCTCTATCCAGAGTATGGCTTCCCCGTGGAAGGGGAGCAAGCCGCCAGGCCCCTGGCCGTCGCGGTCCGCGGCTCCTTCGAGAGCTACTTTAGGGACCAGCCTTCACCCTTTGCCGGATCCGAGGTGATGACGGATACGGTCGACGCCCCGCTGGGCACCATCGAGGTCTCGCCCGACTCGGCGCGGCTGGTAGTCATCGGCAGCGCGGAGTTTGTGGACGATGCCATGTTGGAG
>JAMJFU010000326.1 GCA_023544525.1 Anaerolineae bacterium
TGTTCCCCTCGTTGCGGATGTGAGAGATGTACAGCCCTCCATATTCGGCCGTTACCTCTGCCAGCGCGACCAGTTCCTCGGTCTCGGCGTAACAGGCCGGCGCATAGATCAGGGCCGAGGAAAGGCCCACGGCGCCCTCCTCCATGGCCTGCCGCACCAGGGCACACATCCGATCGAGCTCGTCGCCGGTGGGGGCGCGATCCTCGTAGCCCAGGACGTAGATGCGGGCCGTGGTCGCGCCCATGAAGGAAGCGACGTTGGGCGAGACCCCGCGGCGCACGAGGAACTCGAGGTAGTCGCCCAGGGTCGTCCACTCGATGTCGTAGCGGATCCGGCCCTGGCGCGCCGTCCATTCCGCCTTCATCGCCTCGTTCAGGGGGCCCATGGAGCGCCCTTCGCCCAGGACTTCCAGGGTGACGCCCTGGCGGATGTTGCTCTGGGAGCGGCCATCCTCGATGAGCGATTCGACGGCCCAACTGAGCATGTTGATGAAACCGGGCGCCACGGCCAGCCCGGCCGCGTCGATCTCTTTGCGGCCGCGGGCCCGGCCCAGCGCGCCGCTGGCCGCGATCGTGTCGCCCAGCAGGGCGACGTCGCCGGCGTACGGCTTCCCGCCCAGCCCATCGTAGATGGTCCCGTTGCGGATCAGGACGTCGTATTCGGTATGGGTTGGCATCTTGACCTCCAGGATCGTGCCTTTTCAGGCACGGCGTTCACGCTCGTAAGGAATTGAAGCGTGTCATTCCGAACGCAGCGCAGCGGAGTGAGGAATCTCCATCTACCCAGCCGAGATCCCTCCCTTCGGTCGGGATGACTGGTGTTGGAGGGGGTTTCTGACATCCTTAGTGGCGCCCGTGCCATGAATGTACTCGCGATGACAATGGGCGGAATGCCAAGTGCCTTTGCAGCAACCATGCTTACCAGGAGACGGGTGCACCTCGCTCATGTGCGCATTTGCGCATTTGCACATTTGCCGGATCAGGGAGAGTCCTCACCGGGGTGCAGGTCCAGCTCGCCCACCCGCTCCGGCGTCAGAGGCTCGTCGCCCGGATCCGCGCCATGGGCCTGGGCCAAGAAGGCCGTGATCTGCAAGTACTCCTCGTCGGAGAGGATGCCAGGCGCCTGCCAGGGCATCTGCGTGCGGATGTACTCGTACAGCTCGGCCCCGTTCTGGAACCGGGCCAGCGTCCCTTCGCCCATGACCGGCGGCGCGTACTCGGGGAACTGGAAGCCACCCGGCGGGTGGTTGGCGGCGTGGCACCGCGACTGCCAGCACTCCCGGTCCTCCTCGGGCAGCACGGCCCGCCAGGCCTCCAGGCCCTGTCCCTGGTCGCCATGGCAGACCATGCAGGTCAGGTAATAGGCATAGTGGCCCAACTCCACCTGGGTAGGTGGGTCAGACATGGGTGGCGGGCCCAAGCGGTCGGTGGGATCGAACATGGCCGCGTCCAGATGAACCGTCTCGGTTGGCCGCTGCGTTGGGGGCGCCGGATCCGCCGCCCCTGTAGCTCCGGCAGCGCTCCTCGTCCTTACCTCCCAGCAGCGCTGCAGCTCCACCGGGCTTTCGCCTTCGAACAGGCACTGCAGCGCGTACTCGGCGTCGGCGGATTCCGCCTGGACCAGCACATAGCTGCCCCACTGGGCCAGGCGACCGACCTGGGGTGAATCGCCGATCATCTCGCTCCGGGCCAGCAGCCACTCCCGTTGCTCGTCGCCAACCCGGAAATAGCACTGGGGGCAGTCCTCGGGCAGCCCGCCAGACGTGAGCAGAGCAGGCAGCCCCTGGAAGTAGGGCAGGCTGGCATCGTAGCAGAATGAAACCTGCTCCATCACCACCCGGCAATTGATCCAGGCACCGTTGTCGAAATCGGCCACGACATATACGGTTTCGGCGGCCCCCAGGTCGACCTCGCCGAGCGACAGGGTATAATCCTCGCTCATCCTATCCTGGAGGCCGGCGATGGCGTTGTAATTGACGCCCTCTTCCCGGCTCAGCGCAAACAGGTCGCCCTCGTAGGTGCGCCCAGTGCGGATAACCTCGTGGACCAACTGGGGGGCGGTGCGCAGGGGGCTGTTGACCAGGTTGTTGGCGATGAGACCGGCAGCCAGCACCAGTGGCAGGGGCAGGAGGAGCATGAACCAACCACGCGCTTCCAGGCGCCCTCCGGCCCCGGTCTCGCCGGCTATGCCCTCCAGCCGGTAGGCCTGGATGAAGCCCAGCAGCCCTAGCAGCAGCAGGATGAAAAAGCCAGCCAGCCACATGCCCGTCTCGGCCGCATCGCTAAAGGCATAGACCGGCAGGCCCCAGGCACGGCGATCCGTCACCCAGACCAGCAGGTTGCGCCCCTCGTAGGGCACGTGGCCGATGACCAAGACCATCAGCCAGCCAACGATCAGCCAGATGAGCCCACTGGCCCAGGCCCGGCCCACCCAGGCCGACAGCCAGCCGCCCAGCCCGCCAAGGAAGGCCAGTGCCAGGGCTCCCAGCAGCAGGCTGGCACTGCCCACCCGCACAGGTGCGGTGACCAAGAAAATGGCGTCGAGAGTCCAGACTCCCAACGCCAATCCTACGCCAATCAACAATCCGTTGAGCAGGCCCAACCTTGTTCTCAGGCGCTGTTCACGGACGTCCTCATCCGGATCAAGCATCGACTACCCTTCCGGGCCACGCATCCTTGGATCGAGGATGTCTCGCAGCGCGTCGCCGATCAGATTCCAGCCCAGGCCGAAGATGATCAGGGACAGGCCCGGATAGAGGATGATGTACCAGTGCGTATCCAGGCTCAGGATCCAGTCGCGGGCGAAACTGATGATCTGGCCCCAGTCGGCATAGCCGATCTGGGTGCCCACCCCCAGGAAGCTCAACGCCGCAAAAGAGAGCACGGCATCGCCCAGCCGGAAGGAGGCCAGCACCAGGATGGGATAGATCACGTTGGGCAGGATATGGCGCATGATCAGGCGGCCGTCCTTGACCCCCAGGACCCGGCCGGCCATGACATAGTCGCGCTCCTTGGCCGACAGGATGTCGCCCCGGACCACGCGGGCATACCGCGTCCAGCCGAAGGCGATCAAGGCGATGGTCGGCGGCCAGATGCTCCGTCCGAACTTGGGCACCAATACCGACGACAGCAGGAGCGCGGCCAGCAGGAAGGGAAAGGCCATCACTATCTCGGTGAAGCGCTGCAAGACGTCATCCAGCCAGCCGCCATAGAAGGCCGAGACAGAGCCCACCACCAGGCCGATGGTTACCGTCGACAAGGTGACCACGATCCCGGCAAAAAGGGCGATGCGCGCGCCCCAGACGACACCGTACCAGATGTCAAACTGGCCGCTGGTGGTCCCCATGAGGTGGACCCACTGGTCGTTGCCCGTGATGGTCTCGTACCAGCCGGGGACCGGTGGAGGATTGCGGTTCCAGACGGTGCCAGGGGGCTTGGGCTCTGGGCTGAAGCCGTCGCGGGGGACCAGGTACGGGTCGGCTATTGCAGTCACAGGCGGGGCCAGGGCCGGGGCAAAGATCGCCATCAGGACAAAGATCGTGACGATGATCAGGCCAGCCACCGAGAGCGGGTTGGTGACCACTCCCCGCAGCAGGCGATACCAGTCCGGCCCCAGCAGCTTTCGCAGCCCGGTCAGTTCCGGCAGGGTCCAGACCGCTGTATCCTGACGCGTAATGGGCCCTTTGTCCCCGGGAGCTGCCCGCGAAGGTATTGTGTCTATTGCCATTCAGCACCTCATTCCAAATAAGCGCACTAGCTCAGCCGCACGCGCGGGTCAAGGAACGCGTACAAGATATCGATCACCAGGTTAGCCACGATCAGCAGGAGTGCGCTGAACATGGTAAAGGCTACTGCCGTCAGCACGTCCAGGTTCTGCGCGGCCGCCGCTGCCGCCCGCCCCATGCCAGGGATGTTGAATATCGTCTCGGTGATGACCACGCCGCTGATCAGGCCCACCACCGTCAGCCCGCCGACGGTGACCACCGGGATGAGGGCGTTGGGCAGCGCGTGCCGGTTGATGACCGTGTTTTCGGAAAGGCCCTTGGCCCGGGCGGTGGTCATATAGTCCTGGTTCAGAGCCTCGAGCATCGAAGAGCGCGTCAGGCGCAGCAGCATGGCCCACTGGATGTAACACAGGGTGATGACCGGCAGCACCATGTGGCGCAGCGCATCCCAAAAGACGTCCAGGCGCAGGT
>JAMJFU010000327.1 GCA_023544525.1 Anaerolineae bacterium
GCCAGGATCATCGCTACGAGAGTCCAGCGTTGGACCGCTTGTGATGGTGCTCTCTGTTGGCTCTTCGCTGGCTCTGTCGTGGTAGCTTCCTCTCCGTGGCCTGCATGCTCGGTATTGCAAGCCCATTATAGTATGGTAGCTGCAGGTCAACAGATGGGCTGTGTTGGGATTGTGTATGGGCTCTGGTGGCAAGGGTTGGAATTCGGTTGGCCGGTGCACGCCGCTGGCAAGCGCTCCATCGAGCCCCTCAGCTCCCGAGGCGCCGATTCTCATACCAAACTCTAACCCCGCTCCAACGCTGGTCTAACCCAGATGCTGTATACTGTCTCTCAGAAGCAGCGGCAACGGGATTCTTGATCCCGAGAACTCCCCCCCAAGGGCGCGTCCATCTTGCCCGAGACCGGACGCGCTCCTTTCTTTGTCCCCGAGAGGAGCATCCGCCCGCGGCCCCGGCACCCCAGAGCGGGATTCTACAGGATAGTGACGGGACAGGAGATACACCAGACCTTGGCCTGACCCAAAAAATGCGGCCCCAGTGCTTGACTGGGGCCGCATGACCAAAGGGCAACGGTAGTGCCGGTGGTTGGGGTTGGGGTGGAGTCGATCAGTTTACAGGATGGCGCTGAGAGAAAAGGCCAAAGGCCGTGTGTTGTGCGCTACCTCCCCTTGAGTCCAAGGATTACGGCAGCGGTCTTGACCATCACCGAGAGCTCCAAGTAGACACTCTGCCGCTTGATGTAGTACAGGTCGTACTCCAACTTGACCAGCGCGTCTTCCAGGCTGCTGCCATAGCGGTAGCGTACCTGGGCCCAGCCGGTGATGCCGGGTCGCACCGCGTGTCGGACCTGGTAGAAGGGCACCACCTTCAGCAACTCCTCTACGAATTCGGGGCGTTCGGGCCGGGGACCGACGAGGCTCATATCCCCTCGGAGCACGTTCCAGACCTGGGGCAACTCGTCGAGCCGGGTCTTGCGCAGGAAACGCCCCACCGGGGTTATGCGATTGTCGTTCTCACAGGCCCATACCGCACCGCATCCCTCCTCAGCTGCAGGGATCATGGATCGGAACTTGTAGAGCATAAAGGTCCGGCCGCCCCGGCCCACCCGCACCTGGGGATAGAAGAGCGGTCCGCGGCTCCAGATGGCATTGGCCAGGGCGATCCAGGGGATAACAAACCCCAGTGCCACGAGGCCGAACACGGCCGCCACCAGGTCCAGACCCCGCTTGGCAAACCAGAAAAGGTGTTGGACCGGCGAGTCGGTGGCAGGCATCACGACCCTCAGGTCGCGCCCGGCATGCTCCACAGAGATCCTGCCCGTCATTCTTTCGTACAGGGTGGTCATTGACTCAAGGTCGATGCCTTGCTCGCGGCAGTCAAGCAGCAGTTGGAACAGGTCGGGGTGGATCTCGGGTGTGTGGGTGATGGCCACCACCAGGAGGTCTATTTCGTGCTGCTGGATGAGCGCTGGCAGGTCGTGGCGATCGCCGAGCACGGGCATGCCCTCCACCCACCTGCCAGCCTTGGCCGGATCGTCGTCCACGAAACCGATCATGCGATAACCCGAGCCGGCGTAGGGGTTGCCATGAGCAGGCGTGGAAGCCAGGACGCTGGCCAGTTGCGCCCCCGACTCGCCGGCGCCCACCACCAGGACCCGCCGTTGGAAGGAGGGTTGGCTGAACACCGTGGCATAGAGCAGGCGCCAGGCAGATAGGCTGATGGTGACCGAGCTGACGAACATCAGGGATGACAGGCGCGAGGCCGGCAGATGCGGCGTGTAGAGTGGGATGACCAAATAGACCAACGCCGTGAGCAGCGCCGCCCGGCCGGTGGCCCATGCGCTTTGGCTGGCATCCGCCGTGCGAGGCAGGCTGTAGCAATCAAAGAACGAGGCCCAGATCCCCCACAAGACGGTCAACAGGATAAAGTACTCGGGCGCCTCCGACAGGATGCTCGGGGAAAAAGCAACGGTGCCGCGCAGGCTGAGCACGACAAAGAGGGCAGCATTGAGGAGCAGGACGTCGACCACGGCCAGCAGTAGTCGACGCTCTGACACGCTCAGACGCAGGCTTGGCAGCACGCTGCGCCGGAAAGGCTTGCTTATGCGAGGTGCCCTTGCGGTGCTGGCACTCGACGTTGGTTGGAACGGACCTAGGGCTTCCATTGCACTCTCTAGCACTGGGTAGGAGCCGTCGCCGGTTTGGAGAGGCGGCTAAGCCGCTGTGGACGGCCGAACTGGGTTTTCAGGTTGAATGTGAGCCAAAGCACACAGACCCCGGACAGTGTCTAGGTTGCATTATAGGGGACCCAGGTTAAATGCTGGTAAAGCTCAGGTTCGAAGATCGTTAGGGATTTGGTTAAGAAAGGTTATAGACGGGGTATCCTTCTAGAAGCAGCGGCCCACGGCGCCCTGCCTGCTGGATGCAGAGAAAAAACGAAAGGGGAACTCTCCGGGGGTGCGATGAACGGCCGGGTTGGGGTCCCAGCATCAGCGACTATAGTGGATGGGCAAGGTTCGCACATACCGGGTTGTCCGCTCCTTCCCGGTAAGGTCTGAGAAGGCACGCCGCACCTGCTCCTCGCTCAAGCCCATGACTCGGGCAGTCTCTGCCACAGGCACGTTGCTCTCCAGGGCATACCAGAGCAGGTCCATGGTCTCGAAGGGCAGTCGGAAAAAGAACTCCTCCTGGGAGCAAGGGGCGCTATACGTGTCGGTGGTGGGCATCGCCTCGCGGATCTCTTCGGGAACATCCAGATACTCGGCCAATTGGTAGACCTGGGTTTTGTACAGATGCAGGATCGGACCAACGTCGTAGCCACCGTCGCCCCACTTGACAAAGAAGCCCTGATCATGCTCGTTCTTATTTGGCGTGCCGGCAACGGCATAGTTGCGTAGTTCCGCATGGTGGTAGAGCATGGACATGCGGCTCCGCTGCTTGAAGTTAGAGGCCGCCACGATCTGCAAATAGTCCCGCGGACTGAGCCGCTTCGACGTCTCTGCCCCATCAGGGGAGATCACCGTCAGATAAAACACATTGAGGGCATCACTATCCAGCACGTTGCCAGGCAGGGTGATCTTGGCCTTATGGGCAGGGGTGTACTCGGGAAAGACACGCTGGATCGCTTCATCGCGCCGGCGATAGCAGCCAAAGCCTTCTAGTGCATGGGTCAGGTCTTCAACAATACTCTCCACGCCGAACCGATCTGCCAGTTTGCGGCCCAGGACAAGGCTGTCCGGGCTAGAGTCGCGTTCAGGCATCATGATGCCCACGACCCGCTCCGGACCGAGGGCGCGTGCGCACAGGGCCAGTACCACCGAGGAGTCGATGCCACCACTGATCCCCACGACGGCGCCCGCCCGGCGGAGCGTCTGGTGGACATCCCGTCGTAGACGGGCGGTGAGTTCCTCGGTTACTGCTGCAGCGTCGATCTTGAGGATGTCTCTGTGAAAGGTCATGATCTCTCCTATCGGGATGAATTGCTGCTCATGGATAGGCTGACCGGGCAAAGCTCCCTGGCTGGCACGGTCACTCCAGTAGGGCTAGTATGCTCGCAGCCTACACCCAGGATACCTAGTGAAGCACAAAGCGCAGGTCATAGGCCTGCGTGCTCCCCCCGTCATCAGGAGGATGGTAGACCTGCACGTAGTACTGACCAGCGGGCAGAATCCCTGTGAGGATATGCTCCTCAGTATTGGACAGCTCGCCGGAGTAGCCCACGATGCCGAGACTGCTGTCACGCAAGACCAGATTATAGTCGTGTCCGGCTGGGATTTTCGTCAGCCACAGCTCAACGCGACGGGGGTCCGGCAGGTTGAGATAGAAGTAGTCCTGTCGATCCGACGCCGACGGAAACATGCCATGGTAGGTGATGCCAGCCAGGATGGGACCATTGGCCTGCCCGGCACTGTCATTGGGCTCGGCCTCCCAGACCACGTCGGTCCAGACCGTGCCCGACCAGGGGCTGTCGCCCCAGGCGTTCCGGGCCTTCACCCGGTAGAAGTAACGCGCGGCGCCCCGCCCCACCACCTGGTAGCTGGTCAATGGGCCCGAGTAGACCGTTGCGGGAGCGCTGAACGAGCTGTCCTTGCTCTCCTCGAGGACATAGCCATCGGCCAGGGGGACACCGCCCCAACTGACGAGGTAGCTCCCGATCCCCGTGGCGTTGCTGATGGGT
>JAMJFU010000328.1 GCA_023544525.1 Anaerolineae bacterium
CCTCGATTATGGCCCAGAATCTCCTCTAGTGCACGCATCAGCCCGCCGGCGTCGCCTAATCTGGAAAACTGTCCAGAGCACAAGGCTGTTTTTATCGGTTGTGTTCGATACCATAGCCACGCACTCGGGCCAAATTCGCGCCCTGGCCTGGCTCTATGTGGGTTCGGGCCAGGGAGGCAGGCGCAAGACCTGGCCAGGCATCGGACGCTACGTTTGGTGAGCGTAGGGTAGCCGTAAAGCACCCATCCAGCAGAGCTCAACCATCTGTGGTATAGTGGGACCATCTTGAATGGCATGGCCCATGGCGGGCGAGCGACCTCGAGCAAGGGATTTGCAGACGGGCAGAGCCTAGGCGAAACGAGGACATCATGGGCCATGCTGACCATAGGTATCTCTTCTCCTCCTTTTGATGGAGAGCCAGGGGCTCGGGGCCGCCCCTGGCTCTCTTGACGTCAGGCGGGTCAATGCCTGCAAGCCGGCAGGGAGCCGGTCCAGTACTCCACACATGAAGCAGCCGACGCTGGTTACCCGATACAGCCACAACAGAGCGCCGCGGGGCAGGAATGCCGGGGCCTCTTCCAGAGCCGGCCGTCCCGATTTGCCAGCCAGCCCATTCTATGTTAGAATCCAGCGATCCAATCGGATGAGATTTGTGTAGACGAGGGGCGAGCGGAGGAGCGTGAGGACACAAGCCAAACGAGCGGCCCGGAGCACACGAAGGGCACCAGCGGGGAAAGCGTCCCGGCTGAGTGCCCCTTTTTTTTGCCCTGAATCCGGGGCCAGTCCGGTCCAGGATTTGCATCCGGGCAGGTGGGCATGACCACTTTGCGGCTACCTGGGCTGATCGACGTGCATGTTCATCTGCGCGAACCCGGCGGTGAGCACAAGGAGGACCTGACCAGCGGGACGGCTGCGGCCCTGGCTGGAGGCGTGACCACGGTGCTCGACATGCCCAACAACTACCCTCCTGTAACCGGGAGCAGCACCCTGGAATCCAAGCGGCGAGCAGCGGCGGGCAAGGCACTGTGCGACGTAGGCTTCTATGTCGGTGCAACGGCGACCAATGCCGCCGAGGCAGCCGGCCTGGCCGGGCAGGCGGCCGGGCTCAAGATCTACCTGGACGAGACCTACGGCCCGTTACGCATCCAAGACCCATCGGCCCCCGCAGGCCATGGCCTGGCCGCACTGCTGGGCCATTTCAGTACTTGGCCCGCGGACCGCCCCATCGCCGTCCACGCCGAGGGCCTGTCGATGGCCATCGCCATCGGCCTGGCCCGCACCTTTGGCCGCAAGCTCCATGTCTGCCACGTGAGCCTCGCCAGCGAAATTGCCCTCATCCGCGCGGCAAAGCGCTCTGGAGCAAGGGTGAGTTGCGAGGTCACACCCCACCACCTTTTCCTGACCGAAGACGATGAGCGGCGCCTGGGAGCCTTGGGACAGATGAAACCAGCCCTGGCCAGCGCGGCAGACATGGCTGCCCTGTGGGACAACCTCGACGTGGTGGACTGCATCGCCACGGACCACGCGCCCCACACGTTGGCAGAAAAGCAAGGGGATTCCCCACCACCGGGTGTTCCCGGCCTGGAAACCATGCTGCCCCTCCTGTTGACTGCCGTCGCCCAGGGGCGCCTCACGCAGGCGCGGCTGGTCGAGCTTGCCTACCAGGCGCCACGCCGCATCTTTGGACTCGCCGCCCAGGCAGATACCTGGCTCGACATAGATCCTGACGCCCGCTACTCGCTGGGATCTCGGGAGCTGCACACCCGGTGCGGCTGGACACCTTTCGAGGGCATGTCCGTGCAGGGACGCCTCCGTCGCGTCGTGTTGCGTGGCGAGACCGTATTCGAGGACGGGCGGATCGCCGCGCGCCCAGGCTCCGGCCGGCCGATCGTACCCGCTGCGCCTGGGCGTAATGCCCAGAATGCCGGCTCAGCAGGTCCATAGCCCGTTGTCAGGGGAGCGAGTTGTACCGCTGGCCAGATACAAACCAGAGTGTGCGCCACGCAATCCTGTGTAAGCACACCGGACAATTAAGGAGGAAATATGGGAAACGGAGCTCGCAATGGCATCAAGACGGTGGGCCTGGCACCGAACCTGTCCAGTGGCTTCTATGGCCAGGACATCATCTCGGTGCGCCAGTTCACACGCGAAAACCTGCAGTACATCTTTGCCATAGCCGACGAAATGCGGGCCGTGGTCAAGAGGGTCGGCTCCACCGATCTCCTCAAGGGCCACGTCCTGGCCTGCGTCTTCTACGAGCCGAGCACCCGGACCAGCTCGTCGTTCATTGCTGCCATGTCCCGGCTGGGCGGCAGCGTCATCCCCATCAATGAAGTCCGCTACTCGTCGGTGACCAAGGGCGAGAGCCTGCCTGACACCATCCGCACGCTGGAGTCATACGCAGACGTCATCGTCTTGCGCCATCCCGAGGTGGGCGCCTCACAGGTTGCCGCCGAGTATGCTCGCAAGCCGATCATCAATGCCGGCGATGGGGTGGGTGAGCACCCGACCCAGGCACTGCTGGACCTATATACGATCCAGTCAGAACTGGGCACCGTCGACGGCCTACACGTGGCGATGGTCGGCGACCTGCGCTATGGGCGCACCGTTCATTCGCTGGCCCGGTTACTTTGCCAATATGACGTGCAGATGACCTTTGTCTCACCCGAGGTGTTGCGCATGCCGCTCGATGTCTTGAATGAAGTCAAGGCCCACAAGCGGGATGTCGAGGAGACCTACGACGTGCACGACGTCATCGCCAGCGCCGACGTGTTGTACGTCACAAGGGTACAGCGCGAGCGTTTTGCCGACCAGGCGCAATACGACTCGGTCAAGGATTTTTATGTCATCACCTCGGAGCTCATGGGCCAGGCCAAAGAACGGATGATCGTCATGCATCCCCTGCCCCGTGTCAGCGAGATAAGCTACGCCATCGACAACGATCCACGCGCAGCCTACTTCCGGCAGATGGAGAATGGCATGTACATTCGTATGGCCCTGCTGGCCGCGGTGCTGGGCAAAGCATAGGAGGCACTCTGTGAAACCGATGCGAAGCCTCTTCCTGGCCCTGTCTGAGAGCGAGTGGCTGCGGCAGGTGACAGCGGGCTTTGGCCCAGCTCGGGCTATGGTCCGCCGCTTCGTAGCCGGTGAAGAGCTGGTAGAAGCCGTCGCCGCCGTGCAGCAGCTCGACCGGCAGGGCATCCTGGCCACCGCGGCCCACCTAGGCGAGAATGTGACCAGCGAGACCGAGGCCCGCGACGCGACGAACGAGACCCTGGAATTGATCCAGGCAATTGCGGTAAATGATCTGCAGTCTGGTATCTCGGTCAAACTGACGCAGCTAGGCCTGGACATGGGACCCTGGCTGGTCACGGACAATCTGCAGCGCGTCTTGGCCCGCGCTGAGGAAAGCGACCGTTTTGTACGCATCGACATGGAGAGCTCCGCCTATGTGCAGGCTACGCTCGACCTCTTTGAGGAGTTCTGGGCGCGCTACAAGAATGTGGGTGTGGTCATCCAGAGTTACCTGTACCGTAGCGCCGACGACGTGGCTCGCCTGATAGAGTTGGGCGCCTCGGTCAGGTTGGTCAAAGGGGCGTATGATGAGCCACCCGAGGTCGCTTATCCGGAAAAGGCCGACACCGATGCCAATTTCATACGTCTAATGGAAATGCTCTTTAGCAAAGAGGCACAGGCCAGCGGTGTCTATCCAGCGATTGCCACCCATGATACCAAGCTGATCGAATGGGCAAAGGACCACGCGCAGCAGCAGGGCATCTCCAAGGAGCGATTCGAGTTCCAACTGTTGTACGGCATCCGGACGGGGCTCCAGCGCGATCTGGTGCAAGAGGGCTACAAGGTGCGGGCCTATGT
The DNA here is from genome assembly GCA_023544525.1 of Anaerolineae bacterium. Classification (GTDB taxonomy): domain Bacteria; phylum Chloroflexota; class Anaerolineae; order JAAYZQ01; family JAAYZQ01; genus JAMJFU01. The sequence goes on from JAMJFU010000328.1 coordinate 3,874, forward strand.
GCCCTACGGCCAACAGTGGTATCCCTATTTCATGCGTCGCCTGGCGGAGCGACCGGCCAACGTGTTGTTCCTAGCACAAAACCTGTTCCGTTCGTAGGCTCGAGCTATTTGACATCCGGCCCAACTCGGGTATAATACCTGTATCTGCGAAGCTTTCTCAATTACGGGGGCCGCAGGTTCTGGGAGATCAATGGACGATCGAGTCACAAACGGCGTGCGCCGGCTACGAGCAGCTGGTAAGCGAATAACACCACAGCGCAGAGTCGTCCTGGCCATCCTGGCCGACGCCAGCACTCACCT
>JAMJFU010000329.1 GCA_023544525.1 Anaerolineae bacterium
CTGGAAGATGGATGGCGTGGAGTACAGCCTCAGCGCGAGCGGCCACGACCTCTCTGAAACGGACCTGGTAACCATGGCCGAGTCCATCCGGTAGGGCCCCGCTGATTTCAGCGGGCACTCAAACAGAGCCCGATCCTCAGTGAGGACCGGGCTCTGTTTCATGCACTTTCCAAGATCCTCTTGCCTGGAATTGGATGGCAATTTGGTTGGCGGTTCCTGGTGGTTGTGCTAAAATGGCTGCTGGGTGTGGAGCCCAGTCCCGACGGAAGGCACGTCGAGCCATATGGCGTAGGAAGACGATAGCAGGGCGCCCTAATCGTGGAGGGGCAAGTTTCATGCAGATTAGCAAGACAGAGGCGCGCCGGTTCCTGCTCGCCTACCAGAACCTCCTATCACCGGTTTCATTGCAGGGCAAATCCGGAATACTGGCCCATTTCTGCCGTGTGGGCTGCATCCAATTCGATCCACTGAACATTGTAGGTCACAACCCGGATCTGGTCCTCCAGGCACGGGTCAGGGACTTTCAACCTCAGATGTTGAGGGAGCTGCTCTATAAGGACCGGAAGCTGCTCGATGGTTGGGATAAGGTGACGTCGATCTACTGCGTGGAAGATTGGCCCTATTTTCGCAGGGGAAGGGAGGCAGCCAAACGCAGACGTGGGAAGAATGCGGAGGCTATTCATTCGGTTCTGCCTCAAGTCCGGGCAGCGATCGAAGAACGGGGACCACTGTCTTCCGCGGACCTGGATCTGGGCGAAATGGTGGATTGGGACTGGGCGCAATCGCGGCTAGCACGCGCAGTCTTGGATAGCATGTATTCTTGGGGAGAGCTGGTCGTACACCACAAGGTGCACACCCGCAAGTTCTATGATTTCGCCCGGCGCTGCCTGCCACAAGAACTACTTCAGGCTGCCGACCCAAACGAGACGGAAGAGCAGTATCAGGATTGGCAAGTACAGCGCCGGATCGGGAGCGTCGGTCTGTTGTGGAACCGCTCGGGTGATGTCTGGCTGGGCATGCATTCGCGCAAGAACCGCTACTCGCTCACCAGCCAGGAGCGCCGGGCCGCATTGGAGCGGCTGATCCATGGGGGAAAGGTTGTCAGTGTACAGGTTGAGGGCATCAAAGAGCCGTTCTACCTTCGCAGTCAGGAACTCGCTTACCTGGATCAAGCTCGGAGAATGGACGAGCCGGCGCGCGCAGTGGTCATGGCACCGCTGGACAACTTGCTCTGGGACCGGCGGATGCTCAGGGAGATCTTTGATTTTGATTACAAGTGGGAAGTGTACATACCGGTAGACAAAAGGCGCTACGGTTATTACGTACTCCCAGTTCTCTATGGTGATCGGTTCATTGCCCGGTTTGAACCTGGCTATGAAAAGCAACAGGGCATTTTGACTATCAAGGGCTGGTGGTGGGAGGATGGGGTGGCACCATCTCAGCAGATGCGGACCGATCTCGCAGATTGCTTCCGCCGGTTTCTACGGTACCTGGACGCCAAGTGTCTCCAGATAGACCCACAACCGCTCGGGCGAGCCAGCCTCGGATGGCTGGCAGCCCAATTCTGATAGGCCCGGGTGAGAGGATTGGAGGGCGGGTTGGCGGCAGAGCAGCTGGCTCGTAACCGTTCGATCGGAGGTTCGAACTTGTCAGAACAGAGAGCATTTCTCCAGGCGATGTTGGTGCTGATACCGTTGACACCAGGGCATAGATCGGGTTGTGTCTCGTTCTTGCGCGATAGACAGGAGATGGGGAAACAACGGTGAGTCCACCGCGCGATCCGCCGTCAGATTCACAAGGGACTGCACAGATCCTGGTGCGCTGCTACCGGTATCTAAGTGCCTATTGGCAGCTCGCAGGTGGCGCCTATCTCCTCCTCTTTGTGATCACCGGTCTGGCTCTGCTCATCCCCCGGCTGGTGGGTTGGATCGTGGACCGGGGTATGCGGGCTGGCGACACGGAATTCATGGGCACCGGGGTCTTGGCCCTCCTGGGACTGACCCTCCTCAAGGGCATTCTCTCGTATTGGCAGGGCCGTTGGACGGAAATGGCCTCCCAGGGCGTCGCCTATGACCTGCGCAACGCCATCCATGAGAAGCTGTCCAGCCTGTCATTTTCCTACCACGACAGTGCCCAAACGGGGCAGCTCCTCTCCCGCACCGTGCAGGATGTAGAGCGCATCCGTTTCTTGACGGGTAGGGCGGTGCTGCGCATGGTAGAGGGCACGGTCCTGCTGCTCGGCACCTTCCTTGTGCTATTGTGGATGAACCCGCGACTCGCAGTGCTGGCCCTGGGAACGATGCCGGTGTTGGGTTGGGTTGCCTACCGGTTTGGCCGTGATTACCGGCCGCTCTCCCTCGAACTCCAGCAGCAGCTGGCTGTGCTGACTACGCGCGTCGAAGAGGATCTGCGCGGTGCCCGTGTCGTCAAGGCCTTTGCCCAGGAAGAAGCCAAAATCGAGGGCTTTGAGCGGGTGAACGACAACTGGTTCCAGCTCTCGGCGCGAGCTGCTCGTCTTCGCGCTTTCAACATACCTCTGCTGGAGCTCATCGCGAGCGCGGGTACGATGTTCATCATCTGGTATGGAGGTTCCCTGGTCATCCGCGATCAGTTGACCCTGGGCGAATTGGTGGCCTTTTCGACCTACCTGGGCCAGCTTTTCAATCCGGTGCGCCGTATGGGCGTGATTCTGACAGCGTTTGCCATGGCTGCTGCAGCAGGCGAACGCATCTTTGAGATCCTGGATGCCAAATCGGAGGTGGAAGACGCGCCAGGCGCTGTGCCCCTACCGCCGATTCGCGGCCATGTCCGCTTTGAGAACGTCTCCTTTGCCTATTTTGGGCGCCACCGCGTGCTCGACGGGGTCTACTTCGAGGCGCTACCCGGCCAGATCATCGCCCTGCTGGGCGCCACGGGCTCGGGCAAGTCGACCATCATCAATCTGATCCCGCGCTTCTACGAGCCCTCCCATGGACGGATCCTCGTCGATGGACACGACACAGGGCAGGTGACGCTGCACTCCCTGCGTGACCAGATTGGTATCGTCCTGCAGGAGACGACCCTGTTCGCCGCCACCATTCGGGAGAACATCGCTTTTGGCTGCCCGGAGGCATCCGAGGAGGAGATCGTCGCTGCCGCACGGGCAGCCCAGGCCCACGAGTTCATCCTCGAAACGCCGGATGGCTACGACACGAAAGTCGGCGAGCGAGGGGTGACGCTCTCCGGCGGGCAGAAGCAGCGCATCGCGATTGCCCGCGCCGTGCTCAAAGACCCGCGCATCCTCATCCTGGACGATGCTACATCGAGCGTGGACACCGGGACGGAGCAGCTGATCCAGCTTGCCCTAGAGCGGCTGATGGAGGGCCGTACCTCCTTCGTCATCGCCCAACGATTAAGCACCGTGCGCGCTGCGGACCTGATCCTGGTGCTGGAGAAAGGGCGCGTCGCGGCCAGCGGCACCCACGCCGAGCTGCTGAAGCAGTCGGGGCTCTATGCCGAGATCTACCATCGACAGCTGCGGCCTCAGGAAGAGCAGGGGAACCAGGCTCCAGGGTCCTCCATTGGCCACGGCTTGCGGGGTACCGCTCGAAGCAGCACCGTGAGCGCGGCTGAGCCAGAGAGGAAAGCGGGTCGATGAGCGTTACGATTGGGCCTTCCAGCCCTGGCATGGGACCTCGCGGCGCGATCGATCGCTTTGGCGAGAAGGCGGAGGGACATGTCCTTGATCCGCGCGTCATCCTTCGCCTCCTGGTTTTCCTGCGTCCTCATTGGCGGCGTATGCTGGCTGCCTTCGGCCTGACGGTGGTTGCCTCTGGCCTGACGCTCGCTGCGCCCTTTCTTATCAAAGAGGCCATCGACGGACCCATTGCCCAAGGGGATCTCCCCGGTCTGAGGCTGCTCGCCTTGCTCATGGCAGCCACATTCCTTGGCCTGTACCTGGCGAAATCATTCGAGCAGTATCTGCTCTCCTGGGTGGGACAGCGGGTGTTGGCGACGATGCGTGCACAGCTCTATCGTCACCTGCAGGCGCTGCCCCTGGGCTTCCATGACACGCACATCGTTGGCGTTACCGTCTCGCGGGTGATCAACGACGTGGCTGTGATCAACGAACTGCTGTCACAGGGCCTCCTGACCGTCGTCGCTGATACTCTGCTCCTATGCGGGAT
>JAMJFU010000032.1 GCA_023544525.1 Anaerolineae bacterium
TGCGCACATAGTAGTGGGTCTCGTAAAAGAAGGCGATATCGTCGGCGGCGGCCATCAGGCGCTCTCTGTCTATGCCCTGCTTGGCAAAGATATAGTCTGTCCACACCTCTTCGGGTGGGAGCTCCCGCTCGCTCCCCTCCCGCCAGGCCTGATAGTTCCCGATCCCGGCCGCTATAGTGGACTGCAACTCCGGCGGGCTCAAGCCAGGGTCCAGCTCGAGCCCGCGCAAGAACTCGCACAGGCGCGCAGTGGCATCCTGCCGGATGCGCTCGTCGTAGTAGAGGTCCTCAATGGTGCCGCCCATGTCAAAGAGGACGGCCTGGATCGAATTGATCGCCATGTGTAGTTAGCTTTCTGTTAGATCTGGATCCCAGAGGGTCTCTGGACACGGACAAGCTGCGTCCGTGCCCAGAGAGACCCACCAGGCTCTGGTGAACGCGTTCGGTCCTTGAACGCGTTGGTCCCTATGGCGCCAGCAGGCTCAGCGCCCAAAAGTCGCGTATCGGGCTCAAGTTCTGGTACGCGAACAGGTCATCGCTCGGCCAGAGTTTGAGCTCGTCTCTGGGCGGCATGCCTTCGGCGATGGGCAGACCTTCCGCTGCCGGGTAGGCGCCCATCTTGTTCCAGGGGTCGAACCCTTCCTCGGTCAAGAGGAAGCGGATGAAGAGCTTGGCTGCGTTGGGGTGCGGAGCGTTGTTGGCAATGGCTGCATAGGTGGCCTTCAGGATGCCAACCACAGGCTCGAGACCATAGCAGGGCGCCATGGCCAATTCCCCTTCCATCGTGTTCTCATAGCTCGACAGACCCGTCCAGCCATAGCCCGGCTCTACCGACGGATCCATGCCCAGTGTCGCAAAGGCCGCATCGACCTCATCGCCACCGGGCTGGATGCCCGGCTCATTTTGGGCCAGCTTTCTGAGGAACAGGTAGCCCGCATTGGCGACATCCTCGCTATAGGCCTCGTCGGTGGTCCATTCTTTCCCGTAGAGGGACTCGTACGCCGCGGCCATCTCATCTGCATGCTCCACGATCAGCGCGATCTTGGCCGTGGTGCTCGAGTCCGAAATGGGGTCTTCCATGTAGAATTTCCCCTTAAGCTCCGGCTCGGTCAATTGCCACCAGTTGGTGAGCGGGCAGCCTTCGGGGTTGATCTCGTTGTTATAGCCAATGACGTCCACAGAGCGGCGGGTCATCGCATACGGCCGTTCTGCGGTCACCTCTTCCTCCACTACGCCCGGGGGCAAGTACCACCATGCCCATTGGTTGGGCATGAACTCGCCGTACAGCAGGTGCCCGTCGCTGTTGAACCAGATATCGCCGACCACATTCCCGGCCTCTTGCTCGGCAGACATCTTGACGGCGATGTCATCGGTGTCACCGCCCTCCATCTTGATCTCCGGGTACAGCGCGGCCCAAGGTTCTATGAGTTTTTCGATCTTGGAGGAGTTGGAATAGACGACGACACTTCCTTCCTCTTTGGCTGCTGCTTCGATGGCCGCCCAGTCTTCGGTTTCAGGCGTCCACGGACCGACCCCATTCTCCTTCGCCCACTGTTCGGCAGCCGTGAGCGTTGCCTCCCCGCTGGGGGGCTCGGTCACTTCCACCGGTTCAGGTTCGGTTGTCCCACAGCTCACCAGCAACGTGACCAACAAGCAGAGGGTCAACCATTTGGCCAGCTTTTTCATTTCGTCCTCCTTTGACGATTTCTGAGCTCTATCCGACTGAGAACCTTGCCGATCTCTTCTGCGTACGGTCAGCCTCCTTTCATCGCTGAAGGGCAGCTGAGGGCGAAACCAGGTCCGCCCTTCTCCCCTGCTACTGATTCGGTATCAGGTTGCCGCTGTCCTTGGAGTACAGGTTGATGCCATCCGAATCGAACTGCAGCCAGAGCTGGTCGTCTATCGCGACCTTGCTGGTGCCTGGCTCGGTGACGGTTATCTCCACCCGGCCCACTTTGGCCACAATCGTCGTGTCTGCTCCAGAGGGCAAGACTGAATAGGCGATGCACTCCAGGGCATCAGGGACAGGGACCGTAGATATCGTGATGTCCTCTGGGCGTATGGCCACCACGACCGGGCCTGACGCGTTGTCCGTGTTGGTAGAGATCGCAAACCTGCCAATCTCAACCCGGTTACCTGCCTTTGCGATCCCGTCCAGCAGGTTGACCTTGGGGTTGCCGATGAAATCTGCCACAAACAGGTTGGCGGGGTAGTGGTACACTTCGTCTGGCGTGCCCAGTTGTTGAAGAACGCCCTCTTTCATGACCGCAATCGCGGAGGACATGGTCAAGGCCTCCACCTGATCGTGGGTCACGTAGACTGTGGTCGCCTTGGCGATGTGGTGCAGGTGTTTGAGCTCACCCCGCATATCCATCCGCAATCGGGCGTCCAGGTTCGAGAGCGGCTCGTCCATCAGGAAAACCTTGGGGCGGTAGGCGAGCATGCGGGCGAGGGCGATGCGCTGCTGCTGTCCGCCGCTCATCTCGCGGGGATAGCGATCCTCATAGCCCTCCATCTGCACTTCTGCCAGGGAGTCCTTGACGCGCTTGTCCATCTCTGCTTTGGACAGTTTCTGAACTTCCAGCGCGAACGTCATGTTCTTATAGACCGTCATGTGCGGCCACAGGGCATAGTTCTGGAACACAAGCCCCAGGTCTCGATGTCCAGGGGAGAGGGAAATCCCTCGTGCGTGGGAAAACACCAGCCGGTCGCCGATATAGATCTGGCCGCCATCCGGGTCTTCCAGTCCGGCGATACAGCGCAGCAGGGTTGTCTTGCCGCATCCGGACGGTCCCAGCAGGGTCAGGAAGGCCCCAGGATCGATGGTCAAGCTGAAATCGTCGACGGCGACGACATCGCCGAACTTTTTGGTGAGGTTCCCGATGATGATCGCTGTTTCCATGGCTGCCTCTTTCACATTCCCAGGCCTTTCTTAAGACTGCCGCCCCGGAACCGGCTGATGATTAAGTTGCCAACCGCGACGATAGAAATCAAGATCAGGATGACGATGTTTGCCATCTGCCCATCGCCGTTTTCGATATAGAACATGGTCTGGCTCGCCAGTACCTGGGTGTCTGGCGTGACCAGCAAGATGATCAACGATAACTCGCGCATGACGGTGATGAAGGTCAGCAAAAAGCCCGACACAAACCCGGCACTGGTCAGCGGGAAGATGATGGCTCTGAAGCGCCGCAGGACGCTGGCTCCAGAGATCTGGGCAGCCTCTTCGAGCTCCCGGCCGACCTGCATCATGGCTGAAACCCCGGAACGAGAGGAATAAGGTATTTTGTCGGCGACCGAGACCACAACCAATAGCATAAAAGTCCCGTACAATGCCGGGATCGGGCCCAGCGGCTTCACAAACATAGCGATGTAGACGGCACCAAAGGCGATACCGGGGATCACATAAGGTATGAAGGCCAATTGCTCGACCAGTTTGCTGAGCCGGGTCCCGCGCCCTTTGACCACGGCATAGCCAATGAAAATGCCGAATATGGCGGTGAAGAAAGCTGTCGACAAGGCGAGGCGGATCGAGTTCCAGGCAGTCCTCCAGATCTTGGGGTTGAGCAGCACCCCGGGTTCGCCGTGGTTGTAGATGGTGCCCCGCGGGCCAATCCAGTGCTGCAGGGAGAGGTTGCTCAGGCTGTAGTTCCCATCCTGCAACATCAAAGAGGACCAGACCAGGAGGCCAAGGGGCACGACGATTACCAGTATCTGGAAAATGATCACGCAGACAAGAAAGACCCGCTTCAGGTTTCCCAGCTTGCTGACCTGGGCCACAAAGCCACGCCCGCCGATCGTTTCGTAGCTCTTGCGTGTCCCGACGAGTTTCTGGTTGAGGTTGATGATGATCAACGAGAACAAGATAAGGACGATGGCCAGCACAAAGGCATCCGCCTTGTCGCCGACGCCGATGCTGCCCCGGATCATGGTCGCCACAACATAGTATCGCACCGGCGTTCCCAGAATATTCGGACCGCCAAAGGTGCCCATGACCTTGGAGAAGGTCATGATCACCCCTGAGAGGATGGCTGGCAGCACCAGGGGAAACGTGATCTTTCTCAGGATGCGCCGCCGGGTGGCACCCGCCAACTCGCCCGCCTCTTCGAGATTGGAATCGATAGACATCAGCGCTGCAGAGACAAAGAGGAAGAAGAAGGTATAGTAATGTAGCGCACTGCAGATCATGATGGGCACCGGCCCGTAGGCCAGCCAGTTCGGCGGACTCTTGCCCACCAGGTACTCGAACACACCCGGGGTTCCACCCGAAAGCCTGTTCTTGAAGAACACCAGCCAGGCTTGAGCCAGGGTCCAGGAAGGCATGATGTAGGGGATCAGCGCCAGTTGGTTGACCAGCTTCCGTCCCGGCATGTCCGTGCGAATCACCAGCCAGGCCAACGAACCACCGATCAGCAGCGAGAGAAAAGTAGCGCCTGTGGCGATGACCATAGAGTGTTGGAGCGGAGTGAACATATAGATTCTGCTCAACGCCCCGGTCAGCATCCTGACATAGTGGTAGAGCGTCAGCCCGCCGACTTCCGCGGATGGCACGCTGAGGACATCGCGAGGCTGCCAGGTCACCGTGGTCATCACCATGCGATACAGGGGGATGATGATCATGTAGAACATCAGAAACAGCATGATCAATGACAGGATGACCTCGGTGCGGGTCAGCCAGCGGAAGAACCTTCTCGCACTCGCTACGAAACGCAGGGCAGGGGGCATCGGGACAACCGGGGGGGCTGCCATGGCCGCCATCCCATCTGCGGGGAGCGTTGCCGGTGCGGGCAAGTCAGTCTTCGAGCTATCGGTCCAGCCTGTCATAGACTCACCTCCCTTGGCGAGTAGCTGGCAGAAACCTACAGGAGAATGTCCAAACCAGAGCTGGCGCGCAACTGCTGCAGGCGGTTCAGCGCAGCCAGGCTCTCATCCGGCCGGGCCATGGCCACGGCCAGCATCAGGGCGTTTAGTATGGCCATTGGTACGGTCAGGGAGTGGAACGTGGAGACCGGCCCGCGTCGGGCGGCAAGGATGACTTCGGGCTTGTCCCGTAGGATGGGTCCCAACGTGTCGGTGAGGAGGATCGAGCGGCAGTTCGTGGCGCGGGCGTGGTCCAGCACCGCGATCAACTCGGGGTGCACGTGGTGAAAGCCAGCCGCCAGGACCACATCGCCAGCTCGCAGGAGCTGCAGTTTTTCCAGGAGATGCCGGCCCGATTCCTTCATCGCGATGGTCAGCACGCCAAGCCGTCTCAGGCGCAACTCGGCAAGGTCGGCCAGGATGCCGGACGGGCCGCTGGCAAAGACAAAGATCCGGCTTCCACTGAGAAGGATCTCGACGGCGGTGTCAAAGTCGTCGGCGTCGACGCTCTGCGAGGCTTCGGTGAGGAATTGGACTTCCATGGCCAGCACGCTGGTCAAGACGTGGCCCTGGCTGCCTGCCAACTCGCCCAGCTTGTGCTGGAGGCGGCTGGCCGGCGTGGCTTCGGCGCGAAAGAGCCGCTGGAGGCAGTTTCGCAGTTCGCGGTAGCCGTCGTAGCCGATGGCCCGGGCGAAGCGGACCATCGTCGCCTGGCTGACGTCCAGGCGCTCGGCCAGATCGGCCGCGGTCAGAAAGGCAGCCTCGTCGTACCTGGCGAGGAGATGGGAGGCAATCCTCTGCTGGCTCTTGGTCAATCCTGGAAAATGATCTTCAAGCCTTTGCTGGAAGTCGTTGAGTTCCTCTTCCATGCCCCCTCGCGATCTGTCAGCATCTTGCTGGTACAATTCCCAAGTAACGGCATGAAAGATTATATAGCAAAACTACAGCGTTGTCAAGTTAAATTTCAAAGGCGAGACTTGGCTTGTCCGTTGCTCAGGCCCAGTCTGTGACTGGGTCGTTTCTGGCGATTCTGGCCAATGCTGGCGCAAGCCCGTGACTTGCGCCGAGCGTCAAAGGCCGGATCAGTAGTGCACAGCAGCGCTAGGGAACGCTCCCGAGTTGCTCCCCAAGGCGCTGCCCGATGTCATCCTGCGCGGCCCGTAGCACCTGCCATAGATCGATCACGATGGGCAGGGCCGAGAGTGCCCAGAGCGTATAGCCGGCTGCGTGCAGTACTGGCCGCAGTTCCACGGCGAACAAGCCGGCTATGTACAGGCCAGTGCCCAGGTGACCGGCGACCAGGCTGAGCCAGTTCCCGCCCAGCCTTGGCGGCTCGCCTGGCAAAAGGCTGCGGCGGAATAGGTAAGGGATCAGGCCGTAGCTGAACTGCAGCAACCAGCCATAGATCAGGATCGGCCCGCCCTGCTGGGCGATCTGCTGGGCAATGTCACGGGCCGGTGTAAACACGATCAGGGGCGCCATGGCCACCGCCACCAGCAGCCAGAAGTAGGACGTCACCAGGTGCAGCGCACCCGGCAATGCGCAGGAAGCCCGCTGCCGCTGAGCCCTGGCCCAACGGACCAGCAGCCAGACGGTGCCCACGGTGTGTGCCACGAGGCCAACCGTTTCGATCGTGGTGTTCTCGATCCATGGCCCGGCAGCAAGGCCCAGGGCACCCAGGACCATCAGCCAAAAAACGGCCTTAACCGAGCGCTGCCAGCCCGGCTGCCGGAGGTCTCGGCCAGGCACCAGCTCCAGGAGGAAGCCGGCAAGCAGCAGTGCGGCAAAGCCCCACAGGTTGCTGTGGACGTGCACCTCTTTGGGTGCGGGCAGGTGAAGCCAGTTGCCCCAGCCAAGCCATAGACCAGTACCGATGAAGGAGCCCAACAGCAGGTAGCCCAGCGCGACGCGATAGAACCATCCCGAGCTGCCGCCCGGACTCTGGGCGGGTCCGCTGCTGCCTGCCGCCTTCAGGCCCCTCAGCTGCCAGGCGACCAGGGCCACTGCGATCATGACCAGTGTCCCACCGGCGATCATCATCGGCTCGTTGATGAGTGGTATCCCGACCAGCAAACCCAAGAGACCGGCGTTGTACACCAGCCAGATGTCCCAGCGGGTGCGCGGCGTGCGGTTCCCTGCCCGCGCCGCCACGAGCCCGGGCAATACGCCAAGCACTGCCTGAGTGAGCATGCCCAGCGTGATAAAGTGCACCCGCAGCCAGCGAAGATTGCCCACCGAGGCCACGAAGTCGGCGCTGACCAATGCTGATCCCAGTGTGGCTACGATGGCGATGGAGAAATAGAACAGCGACATCAAAAGATAGGGATTGAACACAGACACTGTACACCTCCTGTGTGAGTTAGGGTCCTGCCGGCTGGCACTTCACGCCGGCCTCGGCCGGCGGACCGCTGCATCGTCGACCCTAGCATACCCTATCTGTGGGGGGGAGTCTTTGACTTTTGTCGGAAATCGAGCGCTCAGCCAGGAGGGAGCACAACCTATATCCAAAGATATATCGTCTTTCTATATCCAGATACATATACACCATGAGCCTGCTGTGATATGATAGAACGTGGAGATGGGGCCTGGATCGCTGGGTATTGCCGCTTCTGGGCACACCGTGGCGCCCAGGCCTGGTCTCCCGCGAGAGGTCCCAGGGCGGCTCGCCGATGTCACAGCGAGCGAGTGAAACCTGTCCACCAGATCGCGGATGAGGATCGTGAGGCGCACTTGCCGACGAGTATCGAGGAGAAGAGATGAAGCATCAGGATCACGATGAGCATGACGAGAACGTGCACCGGCACGACGCGGAGCAGGCTGGACACGACGGGGAGCACACAGCCCAGGCCAGAGGCGGCACCGGGCGCCAGCCGGACCATGGTGGTCACGGGGGCGATGGTGGTGACCATGGCGAGGACCATCGTGGTCACAGCGTGAGTCACGTCGGCCACGAGGAGATGTTCCGCCGGCGCTTCTGGGTCTCGCTGCTGCTGTCGATCCCGGTGCTGGTATTCAGCAGCGCTGTGCAGGATTTCCTGGGTTACAGTATTCCCGCTTTCCCCGGAAGCGAGTGGATCACGCCGGTCTTCTCGGTGATCGTATTTGCCTACGGAGGGATACCGTTCCTGGAGATGGCAGTACCGGAGCTCCGCAACCGCAAGCCAGGCATGATGACCCTCATCTCCCTGGCGATCTCGGTCGCCCTCGTATACAGCCTGGCTACGCTCTTTTTGCCGGGCCAGACCAGTTTCTTCTGGGAACTGGTGACGTTGATCGACATCATGTTGTTGGGCCACTGGATCGAGATGCGCAGTGTTCGCCAGGCCTCGGGTGCTTTGGACGAGCTGGCAAAGCTCATGCCCGACACTGCCGAGCGGGTGCTGCCCGACGGTGGCACTGAGAAGGTGTCGGTCACCGAGTTGCAGGAAGGTGACCTGTTGCTGGTGCGGCCTGGCGCAAGCGTGCCTGCCGACGGCGAGGTGGAGCAGGGCGAGTCAGAGGTCAACGAGGCGATGATCACGGGCGAGTCGAAACCCGTGCTCAAGGAGCCGGGCAGTCAAGTCATCGGCGGTACGATCAACGGCGATGGCAGCCTGCGCGTGCGGGTGACGGCGACGGGTGAGGATACGGCCCTGGCTGGCATCATGCGCCTGGTAGAGGAGGCTCAGCAGAGCAAGTCCGACACGCAGATCCTGGCCGACAGGGCTGCCGGCTGGCTCTTTTTCATCGCCCTGGGGGTGGCTGTCGTGACCGCCATTGCCTGGATCGTGGCCGTAGGATTCGACGTAGACGTCATCGCCCGCGTCGCCACGGTGTTGGTCATCGCCTGTCCCCACGCCCTGGGGCTTGCGGTCCCCCTGGTCGTGGCCATCACGACGTCGCTGGCGGCCGGAAACGGAGTACTGGTGCGCGACCGGCTGCAGCTGGAGGAAGCGCGCGAGGTTGACACGGTCATCTTTGACAAGACCGGCACCTTGACTGAAGGGCGGTTCGGCGTGGTGGGCATTGCCACCGCGGACGGCCTGCCAGAGGAACAAGCACTGGCCTTGACTGCAGCCATCGAAGGTGACTCGGAACACACCATCGCCCGGGGAATTCGCCGCGCGGCAGAGGAAAAGGAACTAGTGCTGCCCAAGATCTCGGATTTTGAGGCCATCAAGGGCCGGGGCGTCCGGGCCAGTCGTGATGGCCAGATCTTACACGTCGGTGGCCCGCGCCTTCTGGAGATGCTGGAACTCGACACTCCGGAGCCCCTGGTCTCCTTCCGCGAGACGGCCCAATCCAAGGGCCAAAGCGTTATCTATTTGGTGCAAGAGGAGCAGGTGGTGGCGGCTTTTGCCCTGGCCGACGTCATCCGTCCGGAGAGCCAAGAGGTCGTCGACCGCCTGCACGACATGGGCATCGAGGTAGCAATGCTGACGGGCGACAGCGAGGCGGTGGCCAAGGCCGTGGCTGATGAGCTGGGCATCGACCAGTACTTTGCTGAAGTCCTGCCGGAACACAAGGACCGGAAGGTGCAGCAGTTGCAGGACGAGGGCAAACGGGTGGTTATGGTCGGAGATGGTGTGAACGATGCCCCGGCCCTGACCAGGGCTGATGTAGGCATTGCCATCGGCAGCGGCACCGACGTCGCCATCGAATCGGCGGGCATCATCCTGGTCAGGAGCGATCCCATGGACGTGGTCAACGTCGTCGAGTTGAGCCAGGCCAGCTATCGCAAAATGGTCCAGAACCTGTGGTGGGCGGCAGGCTACAACATCATCGCCCTGCCCCTGGCGGCGGGGGTCCTGGCGCCGCTGGGCATCCTGCTTTCGCCAGCAGTGGGGGCCCTGCTCATGTCGCTGAGCACGGTCATCGTGGCTATCAACGCCCAGTTGCTGCGCCGGGTCGAGTTGACAGGATAGGCAGAGGGAGTTCCTGAGAGGCAACAATCGGCTTGATGTGTTCTTAGTGACATAGAATGGAAAGGAGACGTGAATCATGATGATGGGTGGTGGTTGGTTAGTGGGTTTGATTGTGCTGGTTCTCTTCCTGGTGCTCGTCGGCGGTGGCATCGCCGCAGTCGTCTGGTTCGTGGGCCAGGGGTCGCGCGGTCCGAGCCAGCGTCCCCCGTATGAGGAAGCTGGAAAGGACGAAGCCCTCGAGACGCTCCGGCGGCGCTATGCGGCTGGCGAGATCGACCGCGAGGAGTATGAGCGTATGCGCGAGGAGCTCAGAAGCTGATCGCGCATCCGAATGGGCCTTCCGCGTCCTGAGCCGGGCATCGTCTGGCTCAGGACCGGAGGATATCTGCTGACAGCTTTGACGCGGCGGTGGCCACGTTTGTCTTCTGTTCGGTGCCCGATGCCATCCGGGGCCTGCGCGAGCTGAGCCGCGTGGTCAAGCCGGAAGGCAAGATCTAACTCCTCGAGCAAGTTCGCATCAATGAGCCAGAGATCATCGGCCAGGCGATGGACCTTCTGGACCCCCTGGTCGTCCGGCTCATGGGCCCTCACATCAACCGCCAAACGGAGCAGAACGTACGCCGTGCTGGATTGGAGGTGGAGCGGGTGGAGAGCCTGGCGCCGATGGACCTGGTGAAGCTCATCGTCGCCCGGCCATCCAACAGCGCGCGCACCTAGCGGCCGGCTCGGAGCAACCGGCCGAAGCCAGGCCGGAGCCGGAGCAATCTCTCTAGAAAGGGCATGCCAGTGAAATCGAGCCGTCAGTTCTGGTTGGGTGTCCTTCTTGGACTGAGCGTGAACAGTGTGCTCCGCAGCTTGACTAGCGCCTGTAGCCTACTCCTGCTGAAACAGCGGCGTGCTCAGGTAGCGCTCGCCTGTATCCGGCAGGACGACGACGATCAGTTTGCCCTGGTTCTCCGGCCGGCGGGAAATCTCGACAGCAGCATGCGCCGCCGCCCCCGAGCTGATGCCGGCCAGGAGGCCCTCTTCGGTCGCGAGCCGGCGGGTCATGGCAAAGGCCTCGTCGTTGCTCACCTGAAAGATCTCGTCGGCGATCTCGACGTTCATCACCCCCGGGACAAAGCCGGCTCCGATGCCCTGGATCTTGTGCGGCCCCGGTTCCCCACCAGAGAGCACCGGTGAGTGCACCGGCTCAACGGCGATGGACTGGAACGAGGGCTTGCGGGCCTTGATGACCTCGCCTACGCCGGTGATCGTGCCACCTGTGCCCACGCCGGCCACCAGGATGTCGACCTGGCCGTCCGTGTCGTACCAAATCTCCTCCGCCGTGGTGCGGCGGTGGACTTCCGGGTTGGCCGGGTTCTCGAACTGCTGGGGCATAAAGGCGTTGGGTGTGCCTCGCACCAGCTCCTCAGCCTTGGCTACAGCGCCCTTCATGCCCTCGGCTCCAGGCGTCAACACCAGTTCGGCGCCGTAGGCCTTGAGCAGGGTGCGGCGCTCCATGCTCATCGTGTCGGGCATGGTCAAGATGAGGTGGTAGCCACGTGCTGCAGCCACAAAGGCCAGGGCGATGCCCGTATTGCCGCTCGTCGGCTCGACGATGACGGAACCGGGCTTGAGGAGTCCTTCCCGCTCGGCGGCCTCGATCATGCTCACGCCGATGCGGTCCTTAACGCTGCCGCCCGGGTTGAAACTCTCCAGCTTGGCGACGACGGTCGCGGCAGATCCCTCGGTGACACGGTTCAATCGTACGAGGGGTGTTCCCCCCACCAGGTCAATAACACTCTCTGCGATCTTGCTCATCTGAATCTCTCCTTCTATCTTCTAGATATAGTACATGATCCGTTCTTCTCGAGCCAGCTTCTGCTGGCACAGGTCTTCTAGCGTGATCGATCTCAGTACCTCCTCTGAAGCAGCTTTCACCTGGTCCCAGACCTCACGCACGATCTCGGCCTCCAGGGGCTCCCTGCGCTTCGCGGATCTGTCCACTGAGGCCGGGCGACCTTCCAGGGCGGCCACAGCTTCGACCAGGGTGATACGAGCTGGCGGGCGGGCCAGCCGGTGCCCGCCGTGCGGACCGCGGAAGCTACGTACCAACCCTGCCCGCCGCAGTGCGAGAAGGAGCTGGTGGAGGTAGGGCTCCGGGATCTGCTGTCTGGTCGCGACATCACCGCTCTGGATGGGCCTGGGCCCCTGGTGCTGCGCCAGGTCCAGCAGCGCCCGCAGGCCATACTCCACCCTCTTTGACACCCTCATCGTTCTCCCCATACTCGATAATCTAGATCTACAAAGTCAACTATCTGCGCGGCCAAAAGAGACCCGGCCCCCCGAAGGCGGCCAGGCTGGACCTTCCCCGCCTGCCTAGGCTCCCACTAAGGACTCGACATAAACCGACTCGCCCTCGACCTGAAGGCGATAGGCGGGTAGTGGCGAGGGTGGCGGGCCAAGCAGGACCTGGCCGTTGAGTGGATTGAAGCGACCGTACTCATCCATGAACTCCTTCGTTCGCGACAACAGGGTCCCCCGCCGGCCGTGGAATCCCCCAGCTCACGGCCGGCGGGGTCACAAGGAGGAGAGCGCGCACCAACTAGTGGTGCATGCCATGCATACCCTGATGCTCGCCTTCGCCTTGGCCGTTCAGGTACTTCTGTGGGTCTCTGTCGAAGGCGGCTTTGCAGCCAGGCGCGCAGAAGTAATAGGTCTTGCCCTCATACCTAGACGTCGCTGCTGCCTTCTCTTCGTCTACCATCATACCACAAACCGGATCCTTGGCCATGTTGTTTACCTCCTCAAGAATCATCAAGTCAACTCACTGCATCCAAAGCTTCAGGTTGCTCATCGTCCAGATCTTGGACGACCAGTCGCATACCACGGATACCCACGATGTGGGCTTGCGCGCCAGCGTCCAGGTGATCTTGGGACATGGCGCTCCAGAGTTCGTTCCGATAGCGGACCTGTCCGCCCTTGGCCGTGATCGGCTTGGTGACGGTTACGCTAGCACCTAGCATCCCCTCTTGCCCCGTCCGCACCGGCCGCCTCGTGCCCTGCCAGATCTTGACGTATAGGATCAGAGACAGTGCGCCGATGACCAGGTAGAGCGGCAGCGCCAGCGGCCAAGGCAAGGCCAGGAACAGACCGAGTCCGAGCACCGGCATGGCGAGCAACAGGTGGCACCACATGGTCCTACTCTGCTCAGCCCTCTAGCGGACTACCTGGCAGCCGGTGTGTCTCTCTCGGATACCGCGACCGCAAGCGGCCGCAGCCGGAGCCCCGGTGCCACTGCACCAGCCGGTCGCCGCAGACCCCCGTCATCGCGCCCGCTCCACGACAGGGAGAGGAGCCATGCGATGGGACAGGCCAGGCTGATGGCCAGGACCAGGGCTGCTGGCAGCCGGCCCGCAGCGACCACGAGGGGCACAAAGGCTCCCAGGGAAAGCAGCGCGCACAAGAGCGTACCCGCCGTCTCTCGCCAGTTAGTCCCATTCATCCACTACCTCGCTTTCTCAGTAAGGGAGGCTGCTGCGCATCGGTTGCAGCCTACAGTCATTGGCCACCGCCACAACGCCGGACTTCCCCCTGACGACATGTAGATCCTACGCAGTCAGCGCAGGCCGGAAGCTCCTCAGGCGCAGGCTGTTGCTGACTACAAACACCGAGCTAAAGGCCATGGCCGCTGCGGCAAAGATCGGGTTCAGCAACAGGCCGAAGAAGGGGTAGAGCAGTCCGGCGGCGATGGGGATGCCCGCGGAGTTGTAAGCAAAGGCCCAGAACAGGTTCCATTTGATGGTCCGCATCGTGGCCTTGCTCAGGCTGATGGCGGTCACCACGCCCATCAGGTCGCCGCGCATCAGCGTGACGTCAGCAGCCTCCATAGCGATGTCGGTGCCGGTGCCGATGGCGATGCCCACGTCGGCCTGGGCCAGGGCTGGCGCGTCGTTGATGCCATCACCAACCATGGCCACCCGCTTACCCTGGGCCTGCAAATCCTTGACCTTGTCCGCCTTGTCTTCGGGCAGGACCTCGGCCAGGGCCCGGTCAATGCCGACTTCGGCGGCGATGGCCTCTGCGGTGCGGCGATTGTCGCCAGTCAACATATAGACCTCGAGGCCCAGCCGGTGCAAGGCGGCCACCGCTTCCGCAGAGTTGCCCTTCAAGGTATCGGCTACGGCCACCAAGCCGGCAGCATGGCCGTCGACAGCAACGTACATGGGCGTCCTGCCCAGTGCGGACAGATCAGCCGCCTCCCCTGAGAGGCCGTCCAGGATCACCTTATGGTCGGCCATCAGCCGCTCGTTGCCCACAAGCACATTGCGACCGTCTACCACGGCCTGGATGCCTCGCCCTGTAACGGACTGGAACTCGGAAGGCTCGAACAGGGCCAGCCCCTCTCTCTGGGCAGCTTGCACGATGGCCTGGCCCAGCGGATGCTCGCTCCGCAACTCGGCCGACGCGACCAGTTTGAGCAGGTCACCCCGAGCCATCCCGTTCCGCGGCGAGACGTCGGTCAAGGCCGGCTGGCCCTGGGTAAGCGTGCCCGTCTTGTCCAGGATGATGGCATTGATGCGGTGGGCTGTTTCCAGTGCCTCCCCGGATCGGATCAACACGCCATGCTCGGCCCCCTTGCCGGTGCCGACCATGATAGCCGTCGGCGTGGCCAGCCCCAGGGCGCAGGGGCAGGCGATGATCAGCACTGCCACAAAGTTGACCAGGGCAAAGATAAAGGCCGGCGTCGGTCCAAAGACGGCCCAGACGATGAAGGTCAGGACTGCGATGCCAACCACTACCGGCACAAAGACCCCAGCAATCTGGTCGGCCAGCCGCTGGATGGGCGCCTTGGAGCCCTGGGCTTCTTCCACCAGCTTGATGATCTGTGACAATACCGTATCCTTGCCCACGTTCGTCGCCTCGAACTTGAAGGCCCCAGTCCTGTTGATCGTGGCGCCTACCACGGGATCACCAGCACCCTTGTCCACCGGCATTGATTCGCCGGTGACCATCGACTCGTCAAGCGTAGAGTGGCCTTCCAGGATGCGGCCGTCGACCGGCACCTTCTCGCCAGGCCGCACGATCACGACGTCGCCGACCCGCACCTCTTCGACCGGGAGGTCCACCTCTTCATCGTCGCGCACTACCCTCGCTGTCTTGGCCCGCAGGCCCATCAGCTTGCGGATGGCCTCGCTGGTCTGGCCCTTCGCCCGAGCCTCCAACAAGCGGCCCAGGAGGATCAGAGCAATGATCACGGCCGCCGTGTCATAGTAGACCTCAGCCATGCCCTCGGGAAAGACCTGAGGCACAAAGGTGACAGCCACGCTGTAGAGGTAGGCGGCGCTGGTGCCCACGGCGATGAGCACGTTCATATCAGCCGTCTTGTGCTTGAGTGCGCCCCAGGCGCCGCGATAGAATCGCCAGCCAGCCCAGAACTGCACTGGCGTGGTTAGCAGAAAAAGGATAACGTACATGGTCTGGCGTGGGATATCGCGCAGCAGCGGGAACCAGGCCTGGTACGTACCTACTAGTGACAGGAAACCTAGCACGGCGGCGACGATGAACCGCAGACGCAGATCCTCATACTCGCGGCGGCGGGCTGCCCGCTCCCGGTCCTCCGCCATCTCGGGCGCCTCGGCCATCTCGCGGACCTCGTAGCCGGCGCTGACGACGGCCTGCCTCAGATCTGCCAGGCTGGCCACGCCGGATACCAGCTCGACGCTGGCCCGCTCGCTGGCCAGGTTGACCGCCGCCGACAGTACGCCGTCGACGTCGTGCAGGGCACGCTCCACGTGCGAAACGCACGAGGCGCAGGTCATGCCGCCGATGGGCAGGGAAACGGTCTCGGTGGGGATGTCGTAGCCGGCGTCATGTACGGCGCTGAGGAGGGGAGCCAGGCCCGAATCGTCCGGGCTGAACTCAATCGTAGCCCGCTCGCTGGCCAAATTGACCCGAGCGGCGCTCACGCGGTCTGTATCTCTCAAAGCCCGCTCCACATGGCCCACGCAGCTGGCGCAGGTCATGCCCTGAACGGGCAGCGTAATCGTCTTCGTCGACATGGTATACCCCCCTTACCCCACCCCAGGGGGGATGGGGTCCATTCGTGGGTCCAGTATACCATGCAGCAAGCGGGATGGGTAGGGCTATTTCGCTCGTGCGGAATAGGCAAAATGGCCCATGCCCTACCAGCCGCGCAGCACAAGGGGCAGATGGATCGTGTACGGCACCCAGCGCCGGCCATAGATGTGCCGTGAGACCGTAGGATCTCCCTGAGAGTCTCCCTCGTACACCGCTAGAAAGCTGGTGCAGCCGGCAGCAACGGCCGGACCTTCGGTGTTCCAGAAGGCATAGTCGGCCACGTCGAGCCAGGCACCCTGGGTGTCGGTCCACCACCAGCCCTGGACGATCTCGTTTGCCGTGGTAGAGCGTTGCCACACGACCACGTACTCGTGCCGCGGACCGGGCCGGGCGGCTGCCTGGGGTACCGTTTCGTCATCAGCGGTGGCGGCCAAATAGAACTGTCCGCCCACCAACCCGCCATTCACGTCCAGGAGCTGAGCACGGATATCCCAGTCGCAGCAGGGCCCGGGATAGGCGTGTTCCCAGGCGACCAGGTAGCGATCCTGGCCGTTGGTGGTGACAGTCGGTGAGCGCTGATCCTCGTCCTCTACGTTGACAACCAGGTAGCCGGGTGGATCGACCACTGTGCCCGCCGAGCCCGAAATCCTGGCAGCCAGAATGTCGCCGTCGCCTGCCGTCCACATCCGCCGCCACACAACCAGGAATTCGTCCTGTGCGACGTTATACGTGACATCCGGCTGGTGTGGCTCATCCGTCGAGGTGATGATCGTGCCGTATAGATTTGTGCCATCGTCGTCCAGGAGCGCGTGTGCCACGTCGGCGGGCAAGCCGGTCGTCGTATTGATGGCAGCCCACACGACCAGGTACTCATTGCGATAGCTGTTCCATGCGGCGCGCGGCGACCAGAATGAGCGATTGGGATAGGTGATGATCTGGAACTCGGGATTCTGATAACCGCCGTTCCAGGCCACCGTCCGTCCCCAGATCTCGTAGGTCGAGCCGTCACCATTGACATTATACATCCACGTGATCAAATACTCGTCGTTTGCTCCATTGTAGACAACGGCTGGCTGGGCCCGGTCGTTCGGCCCCGCCGAGACCGCGAACCACGACAGCAGCTCGCCGGATGCTGAAACGCGCCGGGCATAGATGTCACGGTGCCCGCCGGGCCAGAGGTTGTGCCAGACGACCAGGTATTCGTGGTGGCGCCAGTTGTAGGCGACGGAAGCGGCGTAACGATCGGCTTCCGGGTCGGTCGCTAGCGAGATCTGGAATTCGGGACCTAACTGGCCGCCGACCGCGGTTGCGCTTCGTATGTCGTCTTTCGAAGCCGGGACGGTGGGCGGGGCCTGGCCAGCAGCACTGAAACCGGTGAGCAGCATTACGAGAGTGGCCAGAATGAGGGCCAGCCATTGCCGTCGGATCGTCATCGTATCCTCCTTGTGACACCACGAGATAGCCGAACTACCAAACAGCGTGACGAACCCATCGCTGCTATTGCTATTATTCAACAGAACTGGGCTGGTGTCAAGTACAATAGAGGAGGCACGCTTTCGCACGTGAGCGGGCTGCTCTTTTTCGTTACCGTCGCAAGCGAAAATCTACAGGTATCGCAACCAGACATAACCTGTGGCCAACACGAGCGACATCCCGGTCGTGATCAGACCGTACTTCAGGAACTGGCCGAAGCTGATGGCGTGGCCACTCCGCTCGGCCAGACTGGCCACTACCACGTTGGCCGAAGCGCCCACCAGGGTGGCGTTGCCACCCAGACAGGCCCCCAGGGCGAGCGACCACCAAAGGGGATCTACCGGCATCACTTGGCCCAGGCTCTCCACGACCGGGATCATGGTCGCCGTATAGGGGATGTTGTCCACGATGCCAGAGGCTACTGCCGACAACCACAGCAGCAGCGTCGAAGTCAGGGCCAGGTCTCCGCCCGTCAAGCGCAGTGCACCAGCGGCCACCGTCTCGATGAGGCCCACCTGCACCACGGCTTCCACCGTGATAAACAGGCCAAAGAAGAAAAAGAGGGTCGTCCACTCAATTTCTCGCAGGACGTGGTGGGGATCCCGTCCCGTCCACAGCAGGAGGACTGTGGCTCCGGTGAGGGCTATGGTGGCCGGCTCCAGATGCAGGGGCCCGTGGAGCAGGAAACCCACGACGACGCCGCCCATTGCGATCAGCGACTTGACCATCAAGCGCCGGTCAGTGATCAATGCATCTGTCTCCAGGGCATCAACGTCCAATGATCGGCCTGCGCCTGGCCGCAAGTCGTCTCGGAACAGGAACCAGGACAGGCCAATGAAAGCCACCAGGATCACCAGGCTGATGGGTGCCAGGTTGGCGGCGAAGGTGAGGAAATCTATGTTCGCTGCGCTGCCAATGAGGATATTGGGCGGGTCGCCGATGAGGGTGGCCGTACCGCCGATGTTGGAGGCCAGGATTTCGGCGATGAGGAAGGGCAGCGGGCTGACCCGCAAGCTGGCTGCCACCAGCAGTGTCACCGGGGCGACCAGGACAACGATAGTCACGTTGTCGAGGAGGGCCGAGCTGACGGCCGTCACCAGTGACAGGATGAGCATGATGCGGAAGGGATCGCCTCGCCCCAGCCTGACGGCCTGTACGGCGATCCACTGGAATAGACCGGTCTCACGCAGAATGTTGGCGAGGGCCATCATGCCGGCCAGCAAAAAGATGACGTTCCAGTCAACGGCACCGAATGCCTGCTCCTGAGGCAGCACCCCGAGGAGGATCATCGCTACGCCTCCCAGCAGGGCTGAGACGGTGCGGTGCACGCGCTCGGTGACGATCAGGGCGTAGGTGATCAGAAAGATGCCGCCCGCCAACCACACCGAGTTCATGTGCCCTCCTGTGTACGGTCGATGCAGTCTTCAGAGTGCAAACATACGGCCATCAGCTCCAACAGGTTGATGTAGCCGACGACCTGGTAGCGGTCGTCCACCACGGGCAGGCCGGGCAAGCCGTGGTCGTGCATTCGCTTGAAGGCTTCTTTCACGGTTTCCCCACGCTTTACCCATACCGGTTCTTTCATTGCGTCTGCTACGGACCGCATCCTGCTCTTGTCCGCAAAGTCGAGCAGGTGGTCCAGATCCGTGACCTCGCTGAGAAACTCCTCTGGCATGATGTGGAAAAAGAGGTCGTCGGCAAGGGCTCTCACATCGAGGATGCCTATCAGCCGGTCGTCATCGTTGACTACGCAGACCACGTGTACCCGGGGATGGGCCAGCATGGCCCGAGCGGCCTCGTCCAAGGGGGTCTCCGGCTTGACGAGCGCCGGCTGTAATTCGAGCAGCCGGGCCACCTCTCCCACCAACGTGTCACGATGGATCATCCAGTCCGGCCGCAGGGCGGGAGGCAGGCGTTCCTGGCGGGGTTTGGGCTGGACTTTATGCAGGCCGCGGACCTGGGCCACCGGCAACACCAGCAGCAGGCCGCTATCTGGCCGGTCGAACCCACCGACGACACGCTCTGCTTCGGCAATGGCCTGTTCCAGAAGCGCGTCGTCCTCCACGGCGACCAGCAGGGTCCGTCGCCGGACCTCTTCTGCCTCAAAGAGCCGGTTGAGGGCTCCGAGGCCGACCCGGCTGAGCCAGGTCGCCGTCCGGTAGGCCCCTGCGCTCTCAAGAATGGTCGCCCCCGGCAATCCGATGGCCCGCCAAGCCTGGAGCAGCGCTGCCAGCCGCCCGAGGTCGTCCAGAATCACAATCAAAAGATGGATCATGCGCATCTCCTTTCAGGCGTTATCCGCACTGCAGTCCCCACTGGCCTGCCAGCACCGCGCAGCACATTCACCTCATCCGGTGGCCAAAGGCCGCCCATGGGGCCCAGCGCCCTCTCAGCCAGACTGGCCTGATTATAGCACATTCCGGTTTGACCGCACAGCCACCGGCCGAGGAACGACAGTTCGAGGAGGGACGTCGACCGAGGGGTCTTCAGTCAGATCACAGGCTGTCCCGGGTGCTCCTTCACGCTACTGATCTGGACTTGTCCAACGCTTGTCGTGAGTCCGTGACTTGCGCCCGAATTGGCCAGAATCGCCAGAAACGGCCCAGTCACGGACTGGGCCTGAGCAACAGAGAAGCCAAGGCCTGTTTTGTGAAAGGACACCAGGGCGAGAGGAGACTCAGGTACTAAGGCTCACGAGAGGGTTTGATCGTGTTGGCAAGCGGCATTCACCTGGTCGCCGGCGCCGGTCTTCGCCTCCCAATACGCCGTGTACTCGCGCAGCAGCGCTTCCCTGTAGTCTCTCTCTGACTTGCGCTCCACCCAGTTCTGCGCTTTGACCCTAGCCAGTAGCTCTTCGGCTGTCTCAGGGCAGGGCTGGCTGCCCAGCCGATAGACCTGTTCCAGGACATCTGTCAGCCCAACGATGCCTACAGTCACGCCGCCAATCTGGATCTGTTTCACCCGCCAGTCGCCACCACAGCAGGGCGACTGGCCCCTGTTGGTCGCTCTTTCTCCAGACATGCTCCCAACTCCTCGTCTACCGCCCCCTGGCAAAGAAAGGAACGGCTGCTGCAAGACGCGACGTCGGTTGTCTTGCTCCTACAACGCGCCAGCAGATGATTTCGTCCAAGAATTCATCCCCTGAAGGCAGGCCAGCTGAACCGATCACACCTTTCGCCGCACTCACTGCAGGCCGTGGAGATAGCGGACCGGCACGTCGAACTCGAGCCGGAAGCGCCCATAGTCCTCGATATAGAAGACAAACTCCTGGCTGGCGGGCCGCAGGCTGTTCCACATCTCCCAGGGCACGTAGATGGTTCCGTAGCGTCGCGCAAACTCGCCGACCTGGATCGCCAGGTAGCCGTCTGGATTTTCAGGCCTGCCCACCCGACCGGATGGGACCTCACCGGCCAGTCATCAGTTGACCACCAGCAGTTGGCGGGTGATGGTCAGTTCCCCGCCCTGTTCCTTCAGGTACTGCTTGAGCCAGCTGGATTTGGTCTTGGCCAGAATCATAAGTACTCCTACGCCTCCCGCCGGCCGATGGCCGGCAGGTCGACCGCCAGCATATCCGCCAGCTGCGCCTGCTGTTTCGCATACTGGGTCTCACTCAGCACCGGGCAGTCCTCCAGTCGCAGCTGGACAGCCACCAGCTTGTTGACAAAGACAAAGCACGAAACTTCCCCACAGGCCTTGCAGTTGGTGCGCGGCAGCAGTTTGTAGACCTCCATCATTCCCGGCCGGCGGCGTACCTCGTAGCTCGGCTCGATCTCAGCACGGCGTTCCCAGGTACGGTTGACCAGCTTGATCAGACCCTCGATCTCCTGGACTGCTGCGTCCCGATCGGGGACATTGCTTACGGCAATCTGGTAGGGGTGGAAGGCAATATTGTGACCGGCCTTCTTCCAGGTGAGGGCGGGCGCGCCGGGGTTGTAGACTGCGCCCCGCAGGGTAGCGTTCAGGTAAGGCAGCACCTCGCGTACATCGGTAGTCAAGCGGGCGATGGCGCTGAACCGCTCCGCTCCCGGCTCGCAGGGCGGAGTGAAAACCTCCAGGTCATACTTTTCGATCAACATCGGACCATCTCTCCTTCCAGATTCTCCTCAAACACCCGCACCGTGCCCTCGGCCACGCAAGGCTGGCACTCCCTGCGAAGGTCTTTGCTGCTCACGGACCTTCCCCCTGGCGGTGCTTGGTGATCCACCTCATAACGCACCGTCTGGCTACCCCTCCCCTGCCGCCGCCCGCAAAAGGAAACGAAGCCGTTGGCGCGGCATGGCACCCACGACCAGGTTGCCCTCACCGCCGGCGTCATAGAAGATCAATGTTGGGATGTAATGGATCTTGATCTGCTGAACGAGCGCCCTGTTCTGCGGGTCATAGTGGGTCGGCGGCCAGGTTCTTCAGGATCAGGACGGCAGCTATCAGCAGTAGCACGCCGCCCAGGATGGCCAGTTGGGCCCAGGGTCCTGTCCGCGTCTGCTGTGGTTTCTGCGATGATTGCGCTTTACGTCGTTTCTTGGACATGAAGCAGTTTCCTATCTTGGGTACGTTGTTTGTTGTCGTCTTGATCTTCTAGTCTATCTGTTTCATCAGGCGCTCGCTGGGCGGGCACACCTCGCCGGGGCCCGGGACGACCTCGTCCGGGACGGCCTTCAGTTCGTGCCCGAAATAGCGGCGTTGGAGGAAAAAGGCCACGTTCACCAGCCCGATCATAACCGGCACCTCCACCAACGGCCCGATCACGGCGGCAAAGGCCTGGCCCGACTGGATGCCAAAGACGGCCACTGCGACGGCGATGGCCAGCTCAAAGTTGTTGCTGGCCGCCGTGAAGGCAATGGTCGTCGTCTTGGAATAGTCGGCACCAATGCGATGGCCCATCCAGAAGCTGACCAGGAACATCAGCACAAAGTAGATCAACAGCGGGATGGCGATGCGCACCACGTCCAGCGGGATCTGCACGATCAGCTCCCCCTTCAGGCTGAACATGACGACGATCGTAAAGAGCAACGCGATGAGGGTCAGTGGGCTCAACCGGGGGATGAACTTGGTCTCGTACCACTCCTTGCCCTTGGCCCGCAGCAGGATAAAGCGGGTGAGAAAGCCGGCGATCATAGGGATGCCCAGGTAGACGAACACGCTCTGGGCAATCTGGCCGATGCTGATCGCGACCACGCTGCCCTCCAGTCCCAACAGGGGCGGCAGCAGGGTGATGAAAAACCAGGCGTAGACGCTGTAGAACAGCACCTGGAAGACGCTGTTAAAGGCCACCAGCCCGGCGGCGTACTCCCGGTCCCCTTTGGCCAGGTCGTTCCAGACGATGACCATGGCGATGCAGCGCGCCAGGCCGATCATGATCAGGCCGATCATATACTCCGGCAGGTCGCTCAGAAAGATGACGGCCAGGCCGAACATAAGGATGGGGCCGATCACCCAGTTCTGGACCAGGGACAGGCCCAGAACCTTGGTGTTACGAAAGGCCTTGCCCAGCTCCTCGTACTTGACCTTGGCAAACGGCGGGTACATCATCAGGATCAGGCCGATGGCGATGGGGATGTTGGTCGTATCGACTTGAAACTGGTTGATGAAATCTTCGACGCCGGGCACGAAATAGCCCAGCCCCACGCCGAGGGCCATGGCGGCAAAGATCCACAGCGTCAGAAAGCGATCCAGGACAGAAAGCCTCTTTACAACACCACTGCTGGTAGCTTGTTGAGCCATTTTATATCCTCTCGTGTTTCCGTTTCACACCTACCCGGTGCCATAGGCTGGCCCGCTGCCATCTGGCGGCCTCGGACACCAGCAGGAAGGAATGCCGTAGGGCCTCGGGGGCTACAGCCCCCTGGCATGCAGCCCTCGAGATCCCCGGCGCCCAGCGCGGACTGGTCCTGCTGTTCGGCGCCTAGGCCCCACCTTCGGCCATGGCTGCATTCGCCACCCAGGTCGTAACCTCAGCTTTGCTCGGGATGCGCCCGTAGCTAACAACTTGCCCATTGATCACCAGCCCCGGCGTGGCGATGATGTTGTAGGTCATGATATCGCCAAAGTCGGTCACCTTGGTCAGAGTGGCCTCGACCCCCATCTCGTCCAATGCCTCTCGGGCGACTTTTTCCAGCCGCTTGCAGTTGGGGCAGCCACTCCCCAGAATCTTGACATCCATTGTGTTATCCTCCCTTTCTTTTGGTTTTGTATTCGACCAGCCGCCGGCTACCGGCAGCTGGTTGCGTTGATTCCGACTCAGGACCGCTGCGCTTCTGCAGCAATCTCGGTGCGGCGTTCGCGCCAGCGGACCAGCCACAAGCCCCCCGCCACCAAAGCGATGATGGCCAGCAGGTAGCCCAAGATCAATACAATGCTACTTCCGTCAATCCAGGCGCCAAAGAGCAGGCCGGCCAATGTACTAAAGAGCGCCACCCAGGCCACGTACACCCAGGTCTTGGCTTTGCCAATGATCTTGGCCGTGATCAGGATGCTCTGGATGCTCAGCTCCGGGTCCGACATCAGGTAGGCCAGCAGCGGGCCGCGGTGCATGCCCAGTCCCAGGAACATGTTGGCAATGGGCACCTCAACCAGCGTCGGGAAGTACATGAACACGCCGAACACGACCCCCACAAAGTTGGCCAGCAGCGTATTCTGCCCGGCCAGCGTCTCGATCAGCGAGCGGGGAATCAGCACCCGCACCATGCCGGCGACGAACACGCCAACGATGAGCAGCGGAAAGATCTGCTTGACAAAGCGCCACATCTCCCACAGCCACTCCTGGACCTCGTACTCCTCCAGCCACTTCCAGGCTACCAGGCCCACGGCGCCAAGCACGAGCAGCTCGCCGATGAAGCGCCCGGTGATGCCAATCACCAGCCCCCCGGTGGCCGGGGTGAAGCGTAGGGCAGCTACCAGCAGAGTGAGGGCGATAAGCCCTAGCGCCAGCCACGACCAGCGGTTGAAACCCTCGTCAATATTGTTCAGCCCCTTCCAGGCCGTGATGCCGATGAGGGCCAGCAGCCCGATGAGCAGTGCGCCCTGCACCGAGACACCCTCCTGTCCCTGGCTGGCGTCGTAGGGCACCAGCCGGTCCAGGGTCGCCTGCCATTGTGCGGTATCGCCCAGGGGCAGGGTGATCTGGGCATAGCTGGCAGTGAACAGATCCACAGCCAGCGTGCCGACTACCAGCACGGCTAGCAGCAGCAGCAAGAAGATGACAGATGCCCGTTTGATGCTGGCCCCGGCGGCAAACGCACCGCCGCTGGTCTCCTGGTTATGCACCCGTGCCGCCGCACGGGCGTCGTCCCGCCGGTAGATGAAGGCCATGATCAGGCCGATGCCGATGCCAAACACCACCGAGAGGATGATGCGGGCCACGGCGATGTCCAGGCCGATGGCCACCCCGGTATAGCTGACAGCCAGGATGTTGATGGCCGGCCCGACGAAGAGAAAGGTGATGGCCGGGCCCAGGCCGGCACCCTGGCGATAGATGCCGGCAAAGAGCGGCAGGATGGTGCAGGAGCAGACCGCCAGCACGAACCCGCCCACCGCGGCCATTGGGTAGGATACCCAGGGAGAGGCATCCCGACCCAGGTAGCGCGTGATGGCCTCCTTGGGAATGAGGGCGGTCATGGCCCCGGCTATAAAAAATGCCGGCACCAGGCAGAGCAGGACGTGGGCAGCCAGGTAGGAGGCCAGGCTGCCGGCGCCCGACTGCAACATGGTGACGATCCATTCTACGAAGGACATCCTTTTGCCTCCAATGGTGTTTTTCTATGACGCTCTTTGCGGACATGCGGGCCGGAGGGCTGGGACCGGGGTCGTTTCCGGATATTCAAAACAAGCGATACTTACCCAGCAAAAAAAGGACGTACCACTCACTGCTGGCATCGCGGGCAAGGGCAGTTCTCCAGGATTTCTTCGGGGACCGCCGGAAAGACAAGCGTCCCTTCCGCCAGACCCTGCACGACGGCTTTCCCCTCATCCAGCAACTCGGCCAGATGCTCACCAGCGAGGCTGTAGTATATCAACGTTCCGTCACGACGGTCGGTGACCAGGCCTGCCTCGCGCAGCGTCGCCAGTTGCTGCGAGACGTAGGGCTGACGCTTGCCCAGGATTGCTGTCAGGTGACACACACAGGCTTCCTGCCGGGACAGGATGTCCAGGATGCGCAGACGCACGGGGTGCGAAAGCGCCCGGAAGAGCTGTGCCTCCTTCTGATAACCGTTTGTAGCCCTCATTCTTCCATGCCTTCCCTGGAATATTCAAAGATA
>JAMJFU010000330.1 GCA_023544525.1 Anaerolineae bacterium
GGCGTTCAGGATGAGGGGCGTGGCCCGGGCCAGGACGGTGACGCCTTTGGGTACGCTGCAGCGGCCGACAAAGGCGAGCGTCTTGCCCCGGGCGGGTGGCGGGATGTCTGCCCGGCCATCGCGGCGCCGGCCATCGAGGTGTAGACCGTTGTGAATGACCGACAGGCGCCGCTCCAGGGGGCCGAGCTGGCGGCCGAGCCACGCGCGAGCGAATTGGGAGGGGCAGGTGACGTGCTGCGAGGCGATCACCTGGCAGCGCTCCAATTGCCAGAGGGGGGCGTTGAGGGCGGAGGCAACGAGCCTCCTTGTCCTGCCGTACCCTACTTCTGCCAACTCCCGGCGTAAGGCTGCGCGGGCCGCTTTGTCGATGGGCAGCTTGCCCTGTGTGCCGTGGAACCTGGTGACCACCGGTATTCGCTCCCTGATCCGCTGCGCGAGGAAGTAACCATACCCTCCGGCACTCGGGATCTCTACCAGGCTCAGGCCGAAACGCTCTGTGAGCCGGATGCCCTGGGAGGCGAGCTTGAGCCCGAGAACGACTGGATCGATCCAGCGCAGATAGCTGGACAAGGGCGATGAAGGGGGTCGATGCGGGATCCGCACGAGCAGTCCATACGGTTCCTCCGTCACCAGCGGTTTGCCTTCGGTCGTGCAGCTCAGGACGACAACAAAGTGGCCTATCTGACCCAGGAACGTGGCCAGGGCCAGGTTGTATGAACCGATGCCGCCGTGCGGGTTGGGCGGAAACTCCCTATCGACCAGCAGCAGTCGCACGTCAGCAGATCCGGGCGTCCATTACGGAATTCACTTCCAGAGGCGATCCCAGGCCTGACACTCCGGGCCTGTCCCGAGGGTCACCGTCCCGTTGGTGTAGAACGTCGACAGATCGAGCCGATCCAGCCGGGTTCCCATTTCCGCCAAGGGGCTGTCCGCCACGGAGGCAGCATATCGCCTGAACTGCAGGGTGTCAACCAGCAGGTAGGGGCCCTTGCATCTCTCGAGCATGGCTGTGCGCGGATTGTAGACCTGTAGTGATAGTCGATCGGTGGCGTGGATCCTTCCCTCGTCGAGGATGGCGATGCCGGCCGGGAGGTCGGTCGCGTGTCCTGCCAGATATTCCTTCACGAGGAGGTTCGACGGCTTGACAAAGTTCGTCGACGTCTGGTGACTCCGGATGATCGCGGCGGGGAAGAGGAGCAAGGCGATCACGCTGGTGAGTCGCAGGGCTTTTCGCACTGACTTGCCCCCGTGGGTCATGGCCTCTACGGCAAAGAAGGCAGGCACCATGCCCACCAGCTGAAGCGACCTCGTGCCGATGGCCGCGAGGACAATACCCAGGAGAAAGTGCAGCGAGCCCGCGCCAAGCAGCGCAACCTCCCGCCACTTTACCAGGCGCTGACGGATGACGACAAAGGTCGCGACAGCGAAGGCGGTGCTCACGGACGCGAGATCAAACCAACTGAGTGCCTTCAGAATCGCTCCTACTGGCCCGGCTGGCAAGGGACTCAGCGCTGTGCTGATCTGCCTGACCAGCGCCCTGTCACTGGCCCCCATCTCCAGCAAGGCCTGGTAGGTCCCCTGCAGGCTGTGCACCAGGTATTCAAAGAACCGCGTATTCTTGTAGATAGTGACGGCAGCCTGGCCGACGACCAGGAGCAGCAGCAACGACAACAGGGATCCGTTACGCCGCGCGATCGTCCTTAGAACCAGGAGCATCGCGACCAAGGCGATGCTCCATAGCCCAAACAGCGCATGCGACTCGATGCCCACGAGGAAAAACAGCAGGAGCAGGCCCTTCTCCTGCCAGGTCCGCCTGCCCAGCCAAGCCAGCAGGGGAAAGAACAGTGCCAGGGAGAAGGTATAGGGGACCGCTTGCCAGTTCAACAGCCAGTAGAAGCCGGCAAAGTAGAGCACAAGGCCCCAGAACGCGGCCCGGGTTGTCTTGGGATCGGTCGACAGGGCGTCGAGCCAGAGGGTAAACAGGCCTCCGCCAATGGCAACCGCCACAAAGATAAAGCCAATCTGGATCGCTGTGTGCACATCTACGCCAAGCACATCAGCGAGCAGAGAATGGAAGAGAATGCTGCCCGGCCACTGGAAATAGGAATGCACAGCGACGTCTCGGCTCATGTCCAACCGATCTATGGATCTGGCGTACTCTACCAGGTCCGGCAGCGCCCCTGCGTCGCTGCCCCACGATATGTATAGGAACTGGGGGGCGGACAGGAACAGGACGAAGAGGCAGGCTGCCAGCCAGTGTGCGTAGGGCGATTTTGAGGTCAGCACCAGGCCGGCCAGGCCCACGAATCCGGCAACCAGCCCTGTCCAGAAGAGCGGCGAGACCTGGTCGAGGACAGGTGCTTCTGCGGGTGAATAGCTTACCGGGTAGCTTTGGGTCCAGCCGAGGATCATCAGGCTCAGGGCCAGCATCACAGCGCTGGCCCAAAGGTGTGGCGTACTCAGGAAGGCTTTGGTCTTGCTCACTCGTTATGCCTGGGGAAAGTGCTCGTGGAGGAAGCTGGCTAATACCGCGGCCCTTGCCCGCCAGGTGTGCTGCTGCGCATCCCGCAAGGCAGCCTGGCTCAGGCGCTGCCTTTCTCCCGGCGGCAGACGTTTGACGCGGAGGATTGCCTCGGCCAGGGTGGCTGGCCGGTTGTCGGGCACCAGTATCACCGCCTCGGAAATGTGGCGGTGGCATGGCAAGTCGGTGGCCAGGACGGGTCTGCCCATGGCCAGGTATTCGTACACTTTTAGAGGCGACTGCTCGCGCCACCAAGGGTGATCCGGCAAGGGATCGAGTCCCAGGTCAGCTGCAGCGATCCAGCCCGGGATCGCTGCATGCGCCACGGGCGGGATGCAGTGCACGTACTCCTCAACCTGCAGCGCTCGGGCAAGTTCCAGGAGGTTGCGCTCGGCCGCGCCGCGGCCGATGAGGACCAGATGAAAGTCAGGCTCGCCGCGATCCAGCAGCAGACGCAGGCTGCGTACGACCTCTCCGAGCCCGCGCGCCGGCGATAGCGAACCGTGGAACATCAACACGAACCTGCCCTCCAGGCCCTGTTCCTGGCGGATCTTATTGCCGTCTACAGCCAGTCCAAAGATCTCCTCGTCGTACCCGGAACCCCAGGCGATGGTTGGCATGCGCGCCTTCAGGCTGTACTGGCTGTCCAGCCGGTCGAGCATGCCCTCGCTCACAACTGAACAAGCATCGAAAAAGCTCGAGCGGAGGATCCGCTCGAACCAGGCAGACTGCATACGGCCCAGGCCAGCATCCAGTTCCACTGGTATCGTGCGGATGTCGAGGACGAGCTTAAGACGAGGGTTGAGCGCCTTGCACCAGGCACCGGCCAAGGCGACGCCCGGATTTACGAGGGCGATGTCCGGCCTGCGCTTGAGGGTCGCGGCTGCATAAAGGCAGGACAATGTCAGCGTATTCAGGGCCGGCAGCCGGCAGACCGGCACTGAGATCAGCTCTACTCCTTTGTGGGGAGGTCCGGGCAACTGCCCTCTGCCCAGCACAGCGGTCTCGAACCCAAAGTCGGGCATATACAGGGCGAT
This sequence comes from Anaerolineae bacterium, assembly GCA_023544525.1. Classification (GTDB taxonomy): domain Bacteria; phylum Chloroflexota; class Anaerolineae; order JAAYZQ01; family JAAYZQ01; genus JAMJFU01. The sequence goes on from JAMJFU010000330.1 coordinate 3,559, forward strand.
CCTCCAGTCTGAGGCACCCACGGGATCCGAAAAGTCCACGCCACGCAGAAAGAGGATGCGGGGCCGGGGTTTCGCGAGTTCATCCATGGTCCCCGGTGCCCATCTGCCTGCCAGGCACTCGCCCACGGATGACCTGCAGCGGCTCGTCACCAGCCATGGCTGTCACCTGCTCCAGGTTGTCGAGCACATAAAGGTCCAGGGGGAACCGGTGCAGCAGCGCCCTGGACCGCTCAGCCAGGACGAAGCCACATGCCCGCAGTCCATTTGCCACACCCCGCTTCCTGACCAATCGTACGTCGACGTCTGACCTCTGAGACCAGTCTCCTCGCACCTGGCTGCCATAGATGCCTGCCCAGCAGATGCTGGGTTGATCCCGGATCCTGGCCAATAGCTGCCTGACGTATGACTCGAATTCCGACCGGCTGCGGCTGACCGCAGCGTAGTGCTTCACGGCCCCCCAGAGATGGCCATTGAACAGGAAATTCAGGCTGTGGGCCATGACCAGGGCCGGGAGCCAGGCTATGTGCCAACGGAACCAGGCGCTTAGCGGCACGGCGATCAGGACTGTGAGCAATGCGTCGAGAGCGAGTTTGAACCAACG
>JAMJFU010000331.1 GCA_023544525.1 Anaerolineae bacterium
CTCCTGGCGAAAGCGGGCAACCATGCCCTCGACGAGGCTCACGTAGCCAAAAAACAAGCCTGACTGGATAGAATGCACGGTATTGCGCCCGATGGCGGCTGGGGGACGCGCCAGTTCGACGCGTGGCAGCTTGGCTGTGCGCTCAAAGAGGGCCTGTGCAGCGATGCCAATTCCGGGAGCGATGGCCCCGCCCAGGTAATCGCCCTCGGCTGAAATCGCATCGAAGGTCGTAGCAGTGCCGAAATCGACGATGCAGGTTGGCCCACCATAGAGCCGGTAGGCAGCCACGGCGTCGACCAGCCGGTCGGCTCCCACCACGCTGGGATCCTCGTAGAGGACGCGCACCCCGGTATGCACGCTGGCATCGATGACCAGGGGCTTGCAGCCGAGGCCCCGCTGGCAGACCTCAACCCACTTGCCAGTCAGGGGTGGGACGACGGAGGCGATGGCTGCCCCATCTACGTTCTCGCGCGAAAGACCGGCATAGCTCAGCAGCCCCAGGACCTGGAGCAGGAACTCGTCGGGCATGCGCTCGTGGTCCGTGGCCAGCCGCCAGCGCGGCCCGAGGGTTTCGCCCTCGTACAGGCCCAGGGTAATGTTCGTATTGCCTATATCCACACAGAACAGCATAAAGAGCCCTCCTCCCGTCAGCCGATGCTGGGTATGCCCTTGGTATCAGAGTCGAGCTCAGAGAGCTCTCCCGTTACCATAAAGATCACGCGCTCGCAGAGGTTGGTGACGCGGTCGGCGGTGCGTTCCAGGTTGTGCGCGGCCCACATCAGGAGATTGGCCTGTTCGATGGTGGTGGGGTCCTGCAAGATGTAGGAGATCAGTTCGCGGTAGATCTGGTCGTAGAGGTTGTCCACCTCATCGTCCCGCTGTGGTATGGCTCGTGCCAGCTCGACGTCGCGGTCGATAAAGGCGCGAAGGGCATCGTAAAGCATGCCGCTTGCCTTCTCGGCCATCACGGGCAGATCGATAATGGGCTTTACGAGGGGCTTGTCGCCGATCATGAGGTTGATCCGAGCGATGCCCTTGGCATAGTCGCCCATGCGCTCCAACTCGGTGAGGATCTCGAGGACTGCAGCCAGGAGCCGCATGTCGCCTGCCATGGGTTGCTGTGTGGCGATGAGCGTCAGGACGTCTTCCTCAAGCGAGAACCGCCTCGCGTTGATCTCTCGATCTGCGAGAACCAGCGCGCGAGAAGCCGCCAGGTCGCGTTTTTTCAGGGACTCCACAGACTTGATGAGGGCAGCGCCGACCATGCTGCCCATGGCCAGCACCTCATCTTCTAGGCGCTGGAGTTCCTGGTCAAAGGCCTGTCTGGTCATCATGGCCTCCTTTCAAAGGGCGGATCCTGCTCGTTAGAGCCGCTCGATAACCTGTTTCAGCATGGCCTGGACTTGCTGGGCAATCTCGCCCAGCCTTGGGTTGTCAATGGCCTGCATCGAGGCAATCGGATCGACCGCCGCTACCTCGACGGCGCCCTCCCCGGTCTCCTGGACGATGACGTTGCATGGCAGCATGGTACCGATCTTGTCCTCGGCCAGCAGCGCGCGGTGGGCAAGGGGCGGATTGCAGGCGCCCAGGATGCGGTAGTTGCGAAAGTCCACGTCTAGCTTTTTCTTGAGCGTCGCTCTCACGTCAATCTCGGTCAAGACTCCGAAACCGTCCTTCTTGAGCTCCTCGGTGACGCGGGTGATGGCCTCGTCAAAGGGCATTTGCAGTGTTTTACTGAAGTAATATGACATAACACTCTCCTTGGATTCTTGGTTCCCCATCGCCGAATCTGGGCCAGGGCCGTCTACGTTGGCCATGGGCCGGCCCTCCGCTCCCATTCCTCGCGCAGTATGCCCATGACCAAGCGGTCGTGGTGGTGCCCATCGCGCAGGACCGCCTGGCGCATGGCACCTTCGTGCACGAATCCGGGTCGGGCCAGCCCGGGCCCTCACCGGCTACTATCTATCGATTGTACCACAAGAGCAGCCTGGGCACGAAATCCGCAGCCGGGCGTGGAATGTCGGTTTCGTTGGCGCTGTGGTATAATGCGGCCTGTTGCGACTTGCGACGGCAGGGGGTGGGTTTAGCCATGAGAGCGGATACGTGGGCCGATGGGTGACACGCGCGCTAGTGAGATAGCTGTTAAGCAGCCTGGCCGGGGAGCCGCGGCAGGCCCGACGGTGCGCCAGATGTCGGCCCTATGGGTGCCACTGGCAGCCAGCATTGTGATGATGGTCCTGGAGCCGTCGATCATCAACATCGGGCTAGGCCGCACAGCCAATGCCGAGCTGGCGCTGGCTGCCTATGGTGTGGCCTTTAGCCTGGCACTCCTCGTCGAGGCGCCGATCTTGATGCTACTCGACACTTCGGTGGCACGATCCAATGACCGGGATGCGTTTGTGCTGATCCGGCGCTTTAGCCTGGGCCTGGGCCTGGTAGTCACCGCCATCGGCCTGGTCGTGTCCCTTACGCCGCTCTATGACTTGCTCGTCATCGACCTGATGAACATACCGGCCGACGTGGCTGCGCGAGCCGAGCCGACCCTGCAGATCCTGTCCTTTTGGTCATTGCCGATCGCCTGGCGCCGGGCACACCAGGGCGTTCTCATCCGGAACGGCCGGACGGCGGTCATCACGGTTGCCACGGGAGTGCGACTCGTGAGCCTCGCTGGTGCTTTGTTTGGCGGGCTCTACCTTCTGCCAGACCGCGGCGCGGTCGTGGCTGGGATCGCCATGGACATCAGTGTCTTTGTCGAGGCCGCACTCATCACGTTGGCCACGCGCCCGGTCCTGAATTCCGAAGCGTTCCAGGGCCGCAGGTCAGGAGATGGCGATCGGTTGACGATGAGGGGTCTCTGGCGCTTCTACCGGCCGTTGGCGATGACGACGCTGCTGCGCCAGACAACCCGGCCGCTGCTCAACACGGGGATCGCGGCGGCAGTCCTGCCACGCGCTTCGTTGGCGGCGTGGCCCGTAGCGTGGGGGCTTGCCATCCTGATCGCCGGCCCCGCCTGGAGCCTGCAGCAGTTGACGACGGCCCTCGCCGAGGATGAGGCGGCGTATGCTCGTGTCCGCCGCTTTTCGCTGGCGCTGAGTACTTTCTTTACCCTGCTTTTGGCTGTGGTGGTGTTCACACCGCTGTATGGGCAGGTGATGGGCTTTGTGTACAACCTTTCCCCTGAGCTCCAGGAGATCTCCCGGCCGGCCATGCAGGTCATGGTCGTGCTGCCGTTGATCATGGGCATCCAGTCGATCTTGCGAGGAAGGCTCATCAGGGGCGGCTGTACCGGCACCGTGCGCTCGGCCATGACCCTCAATGTGCTGACCCTGGCGGCGACCCTGTTCCTGGGTGTTGCCTTGACCCCGGCGACGGGGGTCGTGTTGGCTGCGACTGCCACACTGGCGGGCGGGCTGGTGGAGTTGGCCTGGTTGCGGTGGAAGGCGGTGTGCTAGCGTATGCCCTGACCACGGCCTGGACAAAAACGGGCAGACGAGATATAATGGCTAGTAGAACTTAAGTTCTAGAGGGAGGGAATTATGCCCGAGTTCAAGCTAGTCTCTGATTTCCAGCCTACTGGGGACCAGCCGCGGGCGATCGACCTGTTGGTCGAGGGGCTGGAAAAGGGCCATCAGCACCAGACGTTGCTGGGCGCGACCGGCACAGGCAAGACCTATAGTGTGGCCAAGGTCATCGAGCACGTGCAGCGCCCCACGCTGGTGATGGCCCATAACAAGACGTTGGCTGCACAGCTCTATTCCGAGTTCCGGGAGTTCTTTCCCGAGAGCGCGGTCGAGTACTTTGTCTCCTATTACGACTATTACCAGCCCGAGGCCTACCTACCCCGCAGCGACACCTATATCGAAAAGGACGCAGACATCAACGACGAGATTGCCAAGCTACGCCTGGCTGCAACGGAGGCGCTGTTGACGCGCCGGGACGTGGTGATTGTGGCCAGTGTCTCGGCCATCTATGGTATCGGCTCGCCGGAGGAGTATGGGCGCAGCGTCGTCGAGCTCACCGTGGGGCTCAACCGCCGGCGGGACTCGGTCCTGCGCCACCTGGTGGCGATCTACTATGACCGCAATGACATTGACTTCCGGCGAGGGACCTTCCGAGTGCGTGGCGATACACTCGACATCT
>JAMJFU010000332.1 GCA_023544525.1 Anaerolineae bacterium
TAAACGACGTCGCTGATCTCGCCCGGTTGCAGGGCAAAGGCCGCCGCCTCCAACTCGGGTGCCACGAGACCCCGGGGAAACCAGCCCACGTCGCCCCCATTCTCGCGGGTTGCCACATCCATGGAGTGATCACGAGCCAACGCTGCAAAGTCGGCCCCTGCCTGGAGCTGGGCCAGAAGCTCCTCGGCCTTGGTCTCTGTGTCAACCATGATGAGCCGTGCGTGCACCTGCTCTGCTTCGGCGGGCACGTCGCCAGTGACGGCTTCCGCCACCCGCTGGGACAGCATCGACTGCCGCAACATCTCCTCAAAGTCGTCGCGTGTCTGTCCTGTCGCCCTCAGCCATTCTTCAAACGCCTCCTGGCCGCCACCTGCGGTGATGTCGGCTTCCAGTTGCCGCTGCACCTCCTCGGCAGTCAGCGACAGGCCTAGCTGGACGCTGCCCTGCTCCACGAGGACGCTATCGATCATGCCTTCCAGGACATCCTCTCGGGCCTGGGCCAACATCGCCTGCCCGTCTTCGGTATTGGGATCGAGCCCCTGGTCGAGGAGCGCCTGCTCGTACTGGCTGAACCTTTCCTCAAAATCGGCCAGAAAGATGTATTGGCCGCTGACCTGGGCCGCCAGGGGGGCCGGCGGCGTGGGCGTCGGGGTGACGGTCGGTGCTGGCGTCGGGACAGGGGTCGAGGCTACCGTCGGCTTGTCCTCTGCTGGGACCGTCGAGATACTGGCTGCCGGCTCACCAGCGTCTGCAGTGGGCTGCCGTTCACGTTCTTGACCGCTGCTATCGCAGGCGATCAGCAGAAGGGAGAGGGCAAGTACTAAGGTTAGGCGCCAGATCCATCTGACGGGAAGCATTGCACGCACATTTCTGCCTGTAGTCATTAGTGTTATGTTGAAATGCACTATATACCACATCATTCTACCATAGTTTGGCGTTTTGTCAAACCAGATGCCTGACCCATTATAACCGCAAACGTCAAAACTTGCAAACTGGAAGAATCGTGAGAAACACACAGTCCCTGCATAAAGAAGACAACTCTGAGAAGTCTCTCAGAGTTGTCGTAAACTATACCGCCAAAAAATAAGGAAACGCCTAGTTCAGGCCCAGGGCTTCCCTAAGCTCAGACCGGTTAAAGTCAACCACGATCCTGCCGCCGATGTCGAATACTGGAGAGATGAGAGGACCGCCTGTCCAGCCACGCACCTGCACTTCAGCGCCGGGGGTGGTCCGGACATTGATCTCGGTGAAGGGCACGCCGTGACGATCCAGGAAACGGCGGGCCAGGCGGCAGTCGATGCATCCCGGGCGACAATACAGGATCACAGGCGGCAGCTCAGGCGCCGCGGCCACCGGCTGCCCCTCCGCCGCTGGCTGCCCCACCGCCGCGGGCCGCCCCATCGCCACTGGCTGCTCCATCGCTGCCGGCAGAGCCCCTTCTGCCTCCTCAGGCAGCACCGCGTCCGGTTCCAGCTCGCGGAGCACCTTAAAGACCTCCTCGTTGTCCGGCTGATCGTCGATGTCGTGGATATCGACATAGCGGACGAATCCTTCCCTGTCTACCACAAAGAGGGCTCGCTCCGACCGGCCATCGTGCTCCCGGAACACCCCGTACTGCCTGGCAATCTCGCCGTGCGGCCAAAAGTCGCTCAGCAACGGAAAGCTGACACCCTCGAGGCTCTCCACCCACGCCTTCAGACAGGGGACATGGTCGACGCTGATACCCAGTACCTGGGTACTATACGCTTCGAACTTGGCCAGGTCGGCCTCGTACGAAGGTATCTGGTTCGTTCAAACCGGGGTCCAGGCCAATGGGAAGAAGGCGAGCAAGACGTGATGTTTGCCGCGGTATTCACTGAGCCGGATCCTGTCGTCCATGTGGCTGGGAAGTTCAAAATCGGGGGCTCTCATGCCAACTTCTACTTTCATGCAAGACCTCCTCATGGTTATTGCATATTTTCATCAATAGTATCATAGCACAAGCGCGTGGCCCTGTCAAAACTCCTGTCAGGGCAGTTCGTACCGAACTATGTCAACTCGCACAAAGTGAGCCTCGTCCACGTGCGAGCCATGTTCCTCCAGCCAGGCCTGCACCAGGCCTCGCTCGTCCCAGAGTGCCGTCTCTGTGGCCACCAGCCACACAGTACGGCTGCCGGCGGCGAGGTCCGCCATGCGGCGGTCGGCTTCGGCGAGGCTCATACCATCGTTGGTGTACAGGCCCTCGGCCCACCGATAGGGCACAGCCCCACCGCCGCTGACCGTGGGCAGGAAGACACGGAACCGAGCGTCCAGGTCCATGGAGACCTCGTCCCTCTCTGGCAGATGCTCTGGCCAATAGTACTCGAAGGAATAGCGGCCATACGGGATCTGAAAGAGGATCAGGTCCTCACGTTCCCAGCGGGCGGCTACATAGCGCGTGGCCGCCCGAAAGTCCGCCTTGAGCTGGTTCTGACCCTGGAGCCAGATCCCCCAGCCGCTGGTCGCCGCCAACATGACCAGAACCAGAGCAGCGATCAGTCGCGAGTGGCCGGCAGCGGCCCGGACAGCCACCGCCAGTAGCAGGAGATAGGCAGGCATCACAAAGATGAGATAGCGGGCCGTATACATCGGCCGCAACAGGGTGACCAGAAAGAAGGCAGCCACCGGGACCAACAGCCAGGCCCAGAGCAGAAACAGGGAGGCCTGCCTGGCCCCAGGCAGCTTCCAGGCCAGGACCGATGACAGGAGCAGTGCTCCGAACAGGACAAGGAACCAGGGCGCCGACGGTTGGACCACACCCAGGCTGTAGCTACCCAAGAGGGAAACGAGCATCTTGTGCAGTGGCACGAACCGGTAGCCGGTCTCTCCACCGTTGAGGAGCAGAGGCACCTGCCAGACCAGCAGAGGCACGTAGGGCAGCGTCAGTGCCGCAAGGCTGGCTGCGGCCGGCTTCCAACGGGCTTGCTGTGCCTGGCGGTCAAGGGCAAAAAAACCTATCACCTGGACCGGGATGATCAGAGCCGCCACCAGGTGCACATAGACCGCGGCACTCGTGGCTGCCAGGTACAGCAGCCAACGGGACCAACCTCCCCGCTCGAGGGCCGCCAGGTAGCGATCCATGGACAACAAGGCCAGGACCACGACGAGGGCATACATCTTGCCCTCCTGCCCGTACCAGACCAGGTAGGGCGAGATGGCAGCCAGCACGGCCGAGAGCAGTGCCACGCTGGGCCAGCGGGGAAACAGCCGCCGGGCCAGCCTGTACATCATCGGCACGCTCAGGACCCCAAAGGAGAGGGAGAAGAACCGCAGGGCGAACCCGCTGCGCCCGGCTACCTCGAGCCAGGGCCGCAGGAGCAGGTAGTAGAGGGGACCATTGTGACCCGGCCGGGTGAACGTCTCGAAAAGCTCGGCCAGGGGCCAGTAGGCAAAACGGATGGCATCGATCTCGTCGCGCCACAGGCTCTCCGCATCGAGCCCCACCACGCGCAACACAAAGGCCAGCCCGGCGCAAGCAGCCAACACCCAGGCTCGCCTGCTGCTGCCCACGAAAGAGCGCGGGGCCCACCTCAGCGGAGCACCCGCGCTTGCATCGTCCATTATACCGTCGCCGCTGGTTATTCCAGAGGCGGCTGGCGTCGTTTGCTGGCGATCCACAGCACGGCAAATCCCACGGGAATCGTCATGAAGACCAGGACGCCACAGCCCAACCAGACATAGGACAGCCCCAAGGCTAATGAATCAAGCAGCATGCCCCATTGGAAGGACAGGTTCGACGGGTCCTGGAGATACCTCTGCCGCCCTCCGTCGGTCTCGTCCAGCATCGGCACAGACCCGGTCACCGCCTCTGTCGCGGTGAGGGTCGGCGTGGAGGTCGGGGTGAGGGTCGGCGTCAGCGTTGGGGTGAAGGTCGGCGTCAGAGTCGGCGTCAAGGTCGGCGTCGGCGTCAGCGTAGCGGTCACCACCGGGGTCGTGTCTGCCAGGGGTGTGGACGTAGGAGTTTGTGATGGGATCGGGGTCGGCGTATCGGGCAGTGGGGGCGCGGTCGGCGTCCGGACGGGAGAGGACTGGAACAAGCCCGACACGGCCGCGATGTCGGCATGCCAT
>JAMJFU010000333.1 GCA_023544525.1 Anaerolineae bacterium
GACCTCTGTGCGTATCGAGCCCACAGGACGGCGGCAGGCACTGGCCCGCCTGGAGAGTGCCGACGGTGTCGCCTACCTGCGCGGGGAGCACTAGAGCCCATCATGTCGATGATGGGGCGGTTGCGTTGGTAGCCCATGAACGGAGAGGACATGGCTGAGGACAAGTACCGCTGGGGGATGGTCGTGGATCTGGACCTGTGCACGGGGTGCCAGGCTTGCGTGGTGGCCTGTCACGCCGAAAACAATGTGCCGACCGTGGGCGAGGTCGAGACTGCCCGGCGGCGGAGCATGCACTGGATCCGGATCGAGCGCTACTGGCATGGCGCCGACGACGAGCTTCGTGCCGAGTTTATGCCCTTGCTGTGCCAGCACTGCCAGAACGCGCCTTGCGAGCCTGTATGCCCCATGTACGCCACCTACCACGATCCGAACAACCAGCTCAACATCCAGGTCTACAACCGCTGTGCAGGCATCCGCTACTGCGGCGTGAACTGCCCCTACAAGGTGCGGCACTTTAACTGGTTCGACCCTTATTTCCCCGAGCCCCTGAACGAGCAGCTCAACCCCGACGTCACTGTCCGCCGCCGCGGGATCATGGAGAAGTGTATGTTCTGCATCCAACGCATCCGGCGTGCGCGCGACGAGGCACGGGCCCGGGGCGAACCCTTCAACACCGAGGAGGTCAAGCCGGCCTGCGTCCAGACCTGTCCCACCGATGCCCTCGTCTTTGGTAACCTGCTCGAGCCGGAGAGCGAGGTAGCCCGGCTGGCACGCAGCCCGCGGGCCTTTGTCCTGCTAGAGGATCTGGGCACGGAGCCGTCCCTGTTCTACCTGAAGCGAGGCGAGTCCTATGTCCGTACTGGATAGAGCCGAGAGCCGCCCCGGGGTTGCGAGAACCCGGGCCGAAGAAGAGCACCGCAAGACCCTGCTCCTCGATCCCCGTCCCCAGGAGGAGCTCAACACCATGGTCCTGGAGGCCATGCAACGGACCGGTCGGGAGTACTGGGTCGTGGTCGGGGTGCTGGCTGTCCTGGCGCTGGGCGGCTTCCTCGGCGCCTGGTTATACATGATCCTCACCGGGGTGGGCGTCACGGGCCTGAGCCGGCCCAACTATTGGGGCATCTTTATCGCCAGCTTTATCTTCTGGATCGGCATCAGCCACGCCGGCACCTTTATCTCTGCCATCCTGCGCATCTTTGGGGCCGAGTACCGGCGGCCCATCACGCGTGCCGCAGAGATGATGACGACCACGTCGTTGCTGGTGGCTGCCTCGTTCCTGGGCATCCACGTGGGCCGGGTGTGGGTCTCCTACTGGATCGTACCCTATCCCAACCAGCGCGGCCTGTGGCCCAACTACCATTCGCCCTTCCTGTGGGATGAGATGGCCATCATCACCTACCTGGTGGGCAGCACCTTGTACCTCTATTTGCCCTTGATCCCCGACCTGGCCATGGCCCGTGACCGCCTGGCGGGCTGGCGCGGCAAGCTATACAGGGCCATGGCCCTGGGCTGGACAGGGACCGAAAGCCAGTGGCACCATTTGAACCTGGCCATCAAGGTCTTTTCGGTCGTCATCATCCCGGTCATGTTCTCGGTGCACACCATCGTCTCCTGGGACCTGGCCATGACCAAGGCCATCGGCTGGCGAAGCTCGATATTCGCGCCCTACTTTATCGTCGGTGCGGTCTATTCCGGACTGTCGGCGGCCATCACGGTGCTCATCATCGCCCGGTCCAGCATGAAGCTGCATTACTTCATCCGCGAAGAGCACATCAACGCCCTGGCCCGCCTGGTGCTCATCTTTTCCTTTACCTGGACCTACTTTTTCTTTGCCGACTTTCTTACTGAATGGTATGGGGGCGACGCTGCCGGCCACACGCTCATCACACTACAAACCGTCGGCCAGATGGCGCCGTTCTGGTGGACTATGCTCTTCTTCAACATCGTCGTGCCCTGGCTGACGCTCTGGAACGGGCGCATACGGCGCTCACCCATTGCCCTGCTCCTGATTACCATCGGCATCAATATCGGCATGTACCTGGAACGCTACATCATCGTGACCGGATTCCTGCGCCGGAACCACACGCCCTTCAACTGGGGTGATTATGCCCCATCCGTCGTCGAAATCGCCATCATCGGTGGCTCGCTCTGTACCTTCCTCCTGTTGTACGCCCTGCTCTCGCGGCTTGTGCCGCTTATCCCGGTGTGGGAGGTGCGCGAGGGGCAACTTACGCACGGTCTGCGCCGCGTCGGGCGGGCGACGGTGCCCACCGTCGCCGAGTTGGAGGAATAGCCTGTGCATATTCGGTTCCGTTCGACGCGCCAGGTGGTAGGAGGCAAGACCTGTCATGGCTGACCAAGCCGTAGTAATGGGCTCGTTCACAGATATCGAACCATCGGTCGACGCGCTGGACGACTTGCGCGCGCTCGGCATCCCGGACGCGGACATCACGGTCATGTCCAGCCTGCCCTACTCGCCCGGCGTCCTGGGACGCCCGCACCCCAAGAGCCGGCTGCCCATGATCAGCCTCGTCAGCGCTGTCGTGGGCCTCGTGGCAGGCCTGTTCTTCACCGCCATCACGCCCTACCTGTACATCGTGCGGGTCGGGGGGCAACCCATTGTGCCGGTGCCGCCCACTCTGCTGCTGCTCTACGAGTTCATCATGCTGCTCCTGATCGTGGGCACGTTTGGAGGCTTCCTTTTCCTGAACCACTTTCCCTCAGACAAGCCCCAGTACTACGATCCCAAGCTGAGTGACGGTCGCATCGGCATCCTGGTCCACTGCGCGCCCGAGAAGGTAACCGAGGCGATGGCGGTCTTTCAAACCCATGGCGCCGAGGATGTCCACGAGCCGGAACGGAGGGAGCTATGATCCGGCGTGCCTTGATCCTTCTTGCCGTTCTCGCCGTAGCCGGTTATGCGTTGCTGATGGTGACCTACGAGGTCATTGGCGTGGATTTCGTCAGCTTTATGGAGGATCAGCCCTTCGTCGATTACCAGGACGGTCCTCGCCTTCTGCCGGCAGAGGAGGCTGTGCCTGTATCGCGACCCGTCTATCTCGACGTGCCGTCTGGCCTGGTCAACCCGGTGCCAGCCGACGACGTGTCGCTGCAGCGCGGCGAAACGCTTTTCAGCTTCCATTGTGCCGTCTGCCATGGCCCAACGGGGCAGGGGGATGGGCCGGTCACCAGGTTTTGGCGAGAGGAGGCCCGGCGCCCGGCCAACCTGACGGAGGCCCGCTTCAGGGAGTATCCCGACGCCACCCTCTACTCGGTCATCACCCAGGGCCTGGGCGGCATGCCTCCCCTGCGGGAGAACATGACCGAGCGGCAATACTGGGACGTCGTCAACTTTGTACACACGCTTCAGCCGTGACCCGTGGAAAGGAATCTATGCCGATGAAGGAATCCCTGGCTCTGCTCTTTGTCGCTGCCTTGCTGGTCGTTGCCTGCGGGCCGCAACCGCTGCCTGAGGCGCCGACCCCCATCCCGACGCTGGCCCCGGCGACCCTGCCGGCGACAGAGGCGACCCAGCCGCCAGCCCAAACGGGGCCGGCGCCCACCGCCGCTGAAGGCGGAGACCTGGTAGAGGCCGGTAACCAGGTCTTTCAGCAGAACTGCGCTGCGTGCCACAATCTGACAGCAGAGACCAAGGTCGGGCCGGGACTGGCTGACCTTTTTGCGCGCGATGCGCTGCCTAACGGCAACCCGGTGAACGACGAGAACCTGAGGGAATGGATCCTCCAGGGTGGCGGGGCCATGCCCCCCATCCCGCTGGACGATGCCGAACTGGACCAGGTGGTCGCCTTCCTGAGAGAGGCGACGCAGTAGCCGGCGGCCTGGCATCCGGCAATGTGTTCCTGTGGAGGTGTTGAGCTCGAAGGAGAAGATGCGAGCCAAAGACCTGTTCTTACATTTGAGGTTGCATTGGCAGCTCATGCTGGCGCCCCTGTTCTTTTGGGGATTCTTGCTGTCCACGGGTGACAGTGCGTCGGAACTGCTTACGGCCCGGTTCTGGTTTGTCTTTATCATCTTTCACGTCTTGTTCTACGGTGGGGCCACCGCCCTGAATTCCT
>JAMJFU010000334.1 GCA_023544525.1 Anaerolineae bacterium
CGTCACGGTCTCTGCCGCGCGCCACCAGGGTGGCCTCCGGGTCGCTGTCGCCGACACGGGTGAGGGCATCGCCCCCGCCGACCTGCCCCACGTCTTTGAGCGGTTCTGGCGGGCCGATCCCGCCCGGGCCAGCACCGGCAGCGCCGGGCTCGGCCTCTCCGTCGCCCAGAGCCTCGTCGAGGCCCACGGCGGCCGCATCTGGGTCGACAGCACCCCCGGCCAGGGCACGACCTTCACCTTCACGCTGCCCATCTCGCCCGGCGCAGCCACCACCAAACCCTGACCCACCCCCATTAAAGTCCCATTAGAATAGTGTACAATATCTTGACAAAAGATATACGCTGTGGTATAATGGCCTCACTGAACGGCTGGCCACAGACCATCCGTCACAAGCACGATTCTTGACTGGCGTTTACTGGTTCGTTATAGGGAGGGTGTGAAATGAGAGGTTCGCTGAGTTTAGGCACGATATTCGGTATTCCCATCCGGCTGCATGCCAGCTGGTTCCTCGTCGCGGCCCTGGTCACCTGGACGCTGGCCATCGGCTACTTCCCCCAGCAGATCCCGGGCTCGAGCCCTGCCACCTACTGGGCCGTCGGTGGCCTGGCCGCCTTGCTCTTCTTTGCGTCGGTGCTCATCCACGAGCTGGCCCATTCGGTCCTGGCCCTGCGCGAGCAGGTCCCGGTCAAGAGCATCACGCTCTTTATCTTTGGCGGCGTGGCCCAGATCGGCCGCGAGCCGCCCACCGCCGGCGCCGAGTTCCGCATCGCCATCGCCGGTCCCCTGTCCAGCCTGGGCCTGGCCGCCCTCTTTGGCGGCCTGGGCACCGCCCTGTCCGGCAGCCCCGTGGTCGCGGCGCCCTTGCTCTACCTGGCGCAGATCAACCTGCTGCTGGCCCTGTTCAACATGATCCCCGGCTTTCCCCTGGACGGCGGGCGCGTGCTGCGCGCCGCCATCTGGGGCTTCCGGGGCGACTATCGCAACGCCACCCGCTGGGCCGTGCGCGCCGGCCGCACCGTAGCCTTCGGCCTCATCGGCCTGGGCGTGGCCCAGATCCTGCTCACCGGTGGTTTTGCCAACGGCCTCTGGCTGGCCTTCATCGGCTGGTACCTCAACGGCGCCGCCGGAGCCAGCCTGCAGCAGCTGCAGCTCAAGGACATGCTCGCCGGCGTCAAGGCCCGCAACGTCGCCACCCAGGCCTGCGTGCCCATCCCGGGCGAGCTGCCCCTCGACCAACTGGTCGAGGACCACGTCCTGTCCGCCGGCGAGCGCTGCTTCTACGTCACCGGCCAGGACCGGGCCGAGGGCCTCATCACCCTCAAGAACCTCCGTGCCGTGGCCCGTGGGCTGCGCAGCACGCTGACCGCAGGCGAGGTGATGACCCGCCTCGTGGGCAGTTCGGTCGACGCCGACGCGGAGGTCTGGGACGTCCTCCAGCGCATGGACGAGGCCGAGGCCGACGAGATCCCCGTCGTCGAGAATGGCAGCTTCCTGGGCCTCATCACCCGCGAGGGCCTTATGAACCACATCCGGCTCCGCGCGGAATTGGCGGCCTAGCCGCACCTACGAGCACAAGACCGGCCATCCTCGCCGGCTGCCAGCAGGCCCGGCGAGGATGGCCCTGAGGGAAAGGACCCGATTTCGTGCGCAAAAACCCGCTGCTGCTCGTCTTTGCCTTCGTCTTTATCGATCTCCTGGGCTACAGCCTCTTCCTGCCGCTGCTGCCCTACTACGCCGATAGCCTGGGGGCCAGCCCCTTTCTCATCGGCCTGCTCATCGCCTCCAACGCGCTGGCCCAGCTGGTTGCCGCGCCCACCATCGGCCGCCTCTCCGACCGCTACGGGCGGCGCACGATGCTCATCGTCAGCATCATCGGCACGCTCCTCAGCTTCCTCATGCTGGGCCTCGTCGAGCCGCTGGGCAGGCTCCTGGCGGCTGTGACCGGGGGCCAGTTGGCCGTCGGCGCCGCCGCCCTGGTCATGCTCTTTGCCAGCCGCATCTTTGACGGCCTGGCCGGCGGCAACATCGCCCTGGCCAGGGCCTATATCACCGACGTCACCGACGACGAGGGCCGGGCCAGGGGCCTGGGCATGATCGGCGCTGCCTTTGGCCTGGGCTTTATCATCGGCCCGGCCATGGGCGGCCTGCTCAGCAACTGGGCGCCCCTGACCAGCGCCTTTGCCGGCGTGGGCCTCTCGCGCTACGCCGTGCCCGCCTTTGCCGCCGTCCTGTTGGCCCTGCTCAACCTCGCCGGCGTCGCCCTCTGGCTGCCCGAGTCCCTGACCCCCGAGCGCCGGGCCGAGATCGCCAAACGGCCCGCCCGCTCCATCCTGAGCCCGCGCGAGCTGTGGCACGCCCTCCGCCGGCCGCGCTTTGGACCGCTGCTGCACGTGCGCTTTGTCTATAGCCTGGCCTTTGCCATCTTTACCGCCAACTTTGCCCTCTATACCCAGTACCGCCTGGGGCTCTCTGACCAGGCCACCAGCTACATCCTGACCTACGTCGGCCTGCTGGTCGTCCTCGTCCAGGGTGTGGCCATCGGCCGGCTCACCGCCCGCTTTGACGAGACCCGCCTCGTCTTTGCCGCTGCCATCCTGATGGTGCCTTCACTCCTGGCCTGGGCCTTTGCGCCGGGCGTCCCAGTCCTGCTCGTCGCCCTCGCCCCCCTGGCCCTGGCCGGCGGTGTGCTGAACACCGTAATCAGCAGCCTCATCACCAAGGCCGTCCACCGCGACGAGGTCGGCGGGGCCCTGGGCTTTTCCGCCTCCCTCGAGAGCCTGACCCGCGTCCTGGCCCCGGCCATGGGCGGCATCCTGATCGCGCGCCTGGGCAGTTGGTCCCTGGGCGTCGCCGGCGCCATCCTCATGGCCTGGCTCGTCACCTTCATCTGGCGGCGCCTGATCGTGGATCCGGACCTGCCCCAACCGGTCCCTTTGTCCGGTGTCGATGCCGCGAACGGCCACTCAGCTCAGAGCCATACATGACCTGCTGCGTTTGACATAAGAGCCAAGATCGATTAGAATTAACACACCCAAACCCAAGGAGGAAACCGACATGACCAAGAAACCCGACCGCAAACCCAACGTCCCCGCCGCCTCGGAGCAGACCTATCGTGGGCTGCGCCGCTTCAACCTGATCATGGGCCTGCTGCACCTGGTGCAGGGCATCCTCATGATCGTGCTCAGCAACGACACCACCTATCCCATCTACACCAACTTTCTGAGCTTCGACATCGACACCACGTCCCTGATGCCCGATCCCACCCTGGCCTACAACCTCCGCTTCGGGCCGGCCGTCGCCGTCTTTTTGCTGCTCTCGGCCGTGGCCCACTTTAGCCTGGCCACCTTTGGCTACGGCTGGTATGTCGAGAAGCTGAAGAAGGGCATGAACCCGGCTCGCTTCTACGAGTACGCCCTCAGCTCCTCCCTCATGATCGTCCTCATTGCCATGCTCGTCGGCATCTGGGACATGGGCACGCTCATCGCCCTGTTTGGCGTCAACGCCACGATGAACCTCTTTGGCATCATGATGGAGCTGCACAACCAGACCACGAAAAAGACCGACTGGACCGCCTTCATCTATGGCTGTATCGCCGGCATCATCCCCTGGATCGTCATCGTGCTCTACTTCTTGGGGTCGCTGTCGTCGTCCGACGCCAAGCCACCGGCCTTTGTCTACGCCATTGTTCCCACCCTGTTCGTCTTCTTTAACATCTTTGCCCTCAACATGTTCCTGCAGTACAAGAAGGTGGGGCGCTGGAAAGACTATCTCTTTGGCGAGCGCATGTACATCGTGCTCAGCCTCTCGGCCAAGACCGTGCTGGCCTGGATCATCTTTGCCGGCACCCTGGCACCCGTCTAGACCGGCTCTACGTGTGACCGGGCCGGGGGCCCCCGCTCCCGCCCGGTCACAGGGCCGCTGGCCCGGCCGGCCCCTACCCTGAGGAGAGCGCGGACGCATGGCCCGCCTGATCCCCAGCCAGCTCCACGTACGCTTTGCCCCGGGCGTTGGCCCCGACGGCCCGCTGGTGCCCCGCCGCTATACCCTGACCCACTCGGATGCCACCGG
>JAMJFU010000335.1 GCA_023544525.1 Anaerolineae bacterium
GAGCTGCGCGCGCCCACGGGCCAGGTCGACGACCTCGGCCAGCGTCGGCACCCGCTCCCCCTGGCCTGCGTCGAGGCGGCGGAGTTCGGCCAGGTTCCATTCGGAAACCTGGCCCGTTCCGCCGGTGGTGCGCGACAGGTCTGGGTCGTGGAGGACCACTGGGTAGCCATCGCGTGAGAGATGGACGTCCAGCTCCAGCATGGTAGCACCCATCTGGATGGCCCGCTCAAAGGCCCGCAAGGTGTTCTCTGGCTCGTAGGCCGATGCGCCCCGATGTGCGATATTATGTATCACTTGCCCCCACCTGCAGATTCGTGATCAGCACTCAAGTCACCCGCCCCGGACGGCAGCGAGGAAGGTCAGGCCCAGAGCAGAGACTGCTCACTCTCCGGATCGAAAAACTGCACCTTGTCGACGTTCAAGCCGAGCTGAACCTGGTCGCCGATCTTGAGATGCAGGCTGGGATCAGCCAGCACGTGCACGCTGGCGTCACCCACGTGGACGTCCAACAGGTCGTCGCGCCCCAACGGCTCAACGACATAGACCTCGCCACGGAGTCCCCGGTCGCCAATACTCACATCCTCGGGCCGGATGCCAAGAATGACCTTGCCCCGGCCGGCAGCCTTGTGGCCACGGGCTTCGGAGAGCTGCAGGTCGAAACCGTTGCGTCGCGCACGATAGGAGTCTCCCTCCTGCAGCACCTCGACCTCGATGAGGTTCATGGGAGGATTTCCCACGAACCCGGCGATAAAGAGCGTACGAGGCTGGTCGTACAGCTCGTCGGACGTGGCATAGGCCTGCAGCTTGCCCTCCCTGATGACGGCAATGCGGTCTGCCATGGTCATGGCCTCTACCTGGTCGTGGGTGACATAGATGGAGGTGATACCCAGCTCCATCTGCAGGCGCTTGATCTCGCCTCGCATGGAAAGCCGCAGGCGCGCGTCCAGGTTGGACAGTGGCTCGTCAAACAGGAGCAGGTCGGGCTGCTTGGCCAGGGCGCGGCCCAGGGCAACCCGTTGTTGCTGCCCACCGGAGAGCTGGCCAGGACGTCGATCCATCAAGGCCCCGATACCCAGGATATCGGCTGCCTCCTTGGCGCGGGCTTCCATCTCGCTCTTGGGCACCTTGCTGAGCCGCATGGGGAAGGTGAGATTCTGGTAAACCGTCATATGCGGATACAGCGCATAGCTCTGAAAGACCATGCCGATCTTACGGTCGCGCGGGGCCAGGTGGTTCACCACGCGCTCGTCGAACTTGACGATGCCCGTCGTCGGTTTGTAGATGCCGGCGACCATGAGCAAGGTGGTTGTTTTGCCGCAGCCCGATGGGCCCAGAAACGCGACGAACTCGCTATCCCTGATGTCCAGCGTCACGCCGTCCACCGCGACGACAGAGCCGAAATGCTTGCTCAAGTTCTCCAATAGAACCTTCATGGGTTGTCATACCTCCTTGGCTCGCTAGGTCCCACCCTTGCTGCCACCACTAAAGATGCTCAGCAAGTACTCCTGCGTGAAGATAAAGAAAAAGAGCACCGGGATAAGCTGGAACAGCCCCACGGCTGCCACCCGGCTGTAGTTGACGGGGGCCGTCTCGCCCATCAGGCTGTTGAGGTAGGCCGCAAGGGTGCTCTTTTCTTGATCGGTGATAAAGGTATAGGGAATGAGGAACGCTCCCCAGCCTGTGATGAAGGTAAAGATCGATAGTGCGGCGATGCCAGGCTTGATGGAGGGTAGCATGATCTCCCACCAGACCCGGAGCCGAGAGCAGCCGTCGATCAGTGCCGCGCGCTCCATGTCCCACGAGACGTTGTCAAAGAAGCCCTTCATCAGCCAGATTCCCAGAGGGAGCGACAAGGAAACCATCACCAGGGCCACGCCACCCACCGTGTTGTAGCCAAAGCCGCCAATGATGGGCAACCCCTTGCCAAGGACAGGAAGGTTGCTGATCCAGCGCAGGACAAAGTAGATCGAGATAAGCAACGTCACACTGGGAAACGCATGGAGGATCAGGGTGCCGGCCAGGAAGGTTTTGCGGCCAGGAAAGCTGATACGAGACAGAGCGTACCCGGCCAGGGCTGAGATGATGACGACGCCGACGGTCAACAGGACCGACAGCAAGAGGGTGTTCAGGGTGACGAACCAGATGTTTGGGTCTTCCCACAGAAACGACCAGTTCTCAAGTGTCAGGCCGCCAAAGTTCCCTTGGGAATCTACCGGCACCAGGCCGTAGGTGCGACCGGAGAACGTCGAGATGATGATCCAGAGATATCCGACAAAGACCGGAATGGTCAGGATGGTCAGCAGAATGTAGGGTATGGCACTACCCAAACGCTGTTTCCACGTCATAGTGCTCCCTCCTCACATAGCCTCGATCTTGGGCTCCTGTACCAGTGCGTTGAACTGGAAGAAGCGCATGTATACCACCGATGCCACAATGCCGATGGCCACCAAGACCATGGCCAGAGCAGCACCAAAGCCCCACTGAAAGTTCCCCCAATAGTTGTTCAGGGCCCGGTGATAGGCCCATAGGGCCCACACCTCCGTGCCCCCCGCGCCATCGGTGAGGAGGTAGATCTGCTCGAACGACGTCAACAGCGAAAGCGTCTGGTAGGTAACGACGAAGAGCAGGGGCCAGCGCATCATGGGCAGGATGACATGCCGAATGCGCTGCCAGGCATTGCAGCCATCCACCTGGGCGGCGATCATATAGTCGCGAGGGATCGACTCAATGGCCGACGTAAAGATGATCATGCCAAACGAGGCACCGATAAAGCCATTGGTCAGTATGACGAATAGCCAGGGCCGGGCAGCGACCCAGTTCGCGGTACTCAGGCCTAACGGCTCAAGAACGTGCTGGTTCATGATGCCATAGGGGGAATCGGCGCCGATGAACTTCCACATCATGATGTAAACCACCGATGGCGTCAGGCGGGGCAGCAGCCAAAGGGCACGGTAGACAAAACCTGCCCGGCGGGAGATATGCGTGCTGAGGAGCGCCACCACCAGCGCCATGCCGATGTTGAAAAAGACCAGCGTCAGGGAGACATACTTGATGGTGGCAATGAGGTTCAGCTTTGTCAGGGGGTTTTGTACAATCTTGACATAGTTCTCGAAACCCACCCACTCATAGTTCTTGAAACCAGTGGATGAGCTCAGGTTGGTCAGAGAGATGCCAAAGAGGATGATCACCGGCAAGAAAAAGAACGCGACGGTGAGGACTCCTGCCGGCGTCATAAAGAGCATCGGGCTGACCAAGCGCCGCAGCCTATCCCTGTACGAAACTCGCATCGGAACAGGTTCTGCCGGTACTGCAGTTGTGGTCATATCTGCCTCCTACTTCCGAAAGAACGGTGCGGGAGACTGGGGGCGCGAGAGAAGGCCCCGCGCCCCCAGGAGCCGTCAACTCACCGGACGATCAGGACGTCGCCCAACTCCACCTGCAGCTGCTGGATGGCTGCATCGGCCGCCGCTTCGGCGTCGAGTTCGCCATTCTCCGTGCGGAGCATAAAGTCGTAGACGATGTCAAAGTAGGGGCCGTACATCACGTGGTTGGGCTGGTAGTAGTTGTGGTCGAGCATATACAGCGTGTCGGTCAGGAAAACGTCGCTGGCATAGTCCTCAAAGGAGGCCTGGCTCTTCAGGATGCCCAGGTGGGTGCTGCCCACAGCATGCAACGTGTTCAGCTCCGGTGTGGTGGTCTTGGCCAGCACCGCGCAGGCCAGGTCGTAGAACCCCTCGTCGCCAGCGGCCGATTCGCTGCTGATCATGTAGACCAACGGGTGGGACAGCGTGCCTGCTTCCAGGCCCGGTGCACCGGCCGGCTGCAAAGCGTAGCCGATGTTCTCGAACAGAAAGTCCTGGCCACCCAGATCCTTGACATAGTTCTCGGCCCAGTTGGCCCAGTGCCAGACGCCACCGTTGAAGAACAGCGCCTCGCCGTGGGAGACGGTGTCATGCCAGATGCTCGAGTCGGTGCCGATATAGTTCTCGGGGGTAAGGCCCTCGTCGACCACACGGCGCTGGAACGCATACCAGTTGGTGAGGGCTTCTTGATCGACCACTAGC
>JAMJFU010000336.1 GCA_023544525.1 Anaerolineae bacterium
CTCATCGAGGCGCTCCTGGCCGAGTTTCGCCGGGTGCCGGATGAGTGGAAGCCTGTGGTGGTCCAACAGGTAGCCCAGTTCCGGCGCTTGGATGAGTTGCGGCCCCGGGTCATTGGCGGGGAGCCGGAGGAGGAACAGGATGAGGAGGAAGCGGCGGAGGGCGGGGAAGTACGGGCAGCCTGAGTTTGCGTGGGAGGCGGACCTGGAGATGGCCCTGCGCCAGTCGCCGCCCGAGTACCACAGCGAGTTTCTGTCCTGGCTGCAACGCTGGCGCCGGCACCCCGACCGGGTCTTCTGGCTCGTGGAGGGCGATGGCCGGCGCAGGAGGCTCTCGTAGGATGTCGACCCCGACCATCGAACAGATCTACCGCCACTACTCCGTCCGCCGCTACAAGCCGGACCCCGTGCCCACTGACACCATCGAGGCTGTGGTTGCCGCCGGGCAGCGCGCCTCGACCTCATCCAACCTGCAGACCTACAGTGTCGTGGCCGTGCTCGATGCGGCCAGGCGCGAACGCATGGCCCAACTCTGCGGCGACCAAAGGCAGATCCGCGAGGCGCCGGTCTTTTTGGCCTGGTGTGCCGATCTCAACCGCCTGGACCGGATCTGTCGCATGCGGGGCTACGATCTGATCAGCAGCTACGTCGAGAACTTTCTCGTGGCGGCCGTGGATGCGGCGCTGGCCATGCAGAACGCCGCCCTGGCCGCCGAGTCCCTGGGCCTGGGCATGTGCTACATCGGCGCCATCCGCAACCAGCCCCAGCACGTCATCAAGTTGCTGGAGTTGCCTCGCCTGGTTTTTCCCGTCGCAGGCATGACCTTGGGCTGGCCGGCGGCTGAGCCCTTTGTCCGTCCTCGCTTGCCGCTAGATGCGGTCCTGCATTGGGAGCGCTACGATACCACGGGCGACGAGGAGGCCCTGCATGCGTACGACCAGGCCATGGTCGAAACCGGCATCTATCGTGGCCGGCAGGTGGGCGTACCGGGTGGTGAGGGCCAGCGGGAGGCGTACGGCTGGCTGGAGCATTCAGCCCGGCGGGCTGCCCAGCCGGGCCGCACCCACCTGCGCCAGATACTCGAACGGCAGGGTTTTGACCTGCACTAGCCGGCCAATAGGAGAGACACGGTGGACGAGAAGCACAGGATCCTGATCATCGAGGACGATCCCGGCATCATCGAGCTGCTCGAGGTGGTCCTGGAGAGCGGCCAATATCACACCATCCCGGCCCAGGGAGGGACCAAGGGCTTGCGCCTTTTGCGAGAGTCCGGTGCCGATCTGGTTCTCCTCGACCTGATGATGGACGACGTGGACGGATGGTCGGTGCTACAGGAGATCAACGCCGACGAGGCCATACGCGACGTGCCGATCATCATCCTCACCGTCCGCAGCGCCTGGGAGGATCCCGACTATGCAGCCGCCTGTGCAGGCATGTACGTCGACTATATCGTCAAGCCCTTCAGTGTCCACGACCTGCTAACACGTATCGAGCGTGTCCTAAGCAACCACCGGCCTCAAATCCCCAATCGCTAATCCCCAATCCCCAATCTCCAATCCCCAATCTCCAATATCCAATACCCAATCTCCAACCCCCAAACACCTACTCTCCGCGCACCACGCCCCCCTCCCTCACAACCACCGGCAAAAAGACCCATGCATCGAACGGTTCCAGCCACAAATCGGTCCCGGTGAGGACCTGGCCTGCCACCACCTGCAGCCCCTCCAACGTGCCGCTGGCGTAACCGGGTGCCTGGGCAGTCAGCGTATAGCCGCCCTCAGGTAGGACCAGGCCATAGGCGCCACCGTCGTCGCTGGCCGTCGAGACAGGCGTGTCCTCGGCGCGGATGGTCGCGGTGAGGGGCTGGCCGGAACCAGCCTCCCAGACGTGGCCCTGCACGGTGCCGGTAGGGATGAGGGTCAGGGTCAGGTTCTGCACGGTGGTGATGCCACAACTGGCGACGACGCTTGCAACAGTTTCGGGATAGTAGCCAAAGGCCGAGGCGGTGACGGTATAGACGCCGCTGTTGACCGGCGCTGAGTAGTAACCCGTGGCGTCGACCTGTACCGAGTAATCGCATCTGACTCCGTCGAGGCCCACTCCGGCCGTTGGTACCGGCAGACCGGAGGCCGCTTCCAGCACGTAGCCCTCTATCGTGCCCTGCAGGGGTGTCTCGACAAAGACGGCCGATACCGGCCCCCAGTAACCCTCACTGTCCTGGCCCCGCACAAAGAGGATATGTTGCCCCGGCTGGTCAATACCGGTCACGACCGCGGCTTCCACCTCCTCTGAGACCTCGTCAAAGGCCCCGTCCACTGCCAGCATGGGCAGTGGTGTGCCGCCATCCCACGGTGGCACATCGACATAATATTCTGCCGCCGCGATCTGGCCTGCGCCGTTCGCCGCATCATCGATCTTGGCTGTCAGGTGCACCATGATGCCTACCGGTACGCAGGCGGGCTCGGCGCTCACTGCCAGCGCGTCGGGGCCGTGGGAGGTCATGTAGGGCGTGCGCGCCACTTTGGCCGCGTAGAGCAGCGCCGGGATGTTGGGCTGGATCAGCGCGTCGTAGCGTGTGCACGAGGGGTAGAACCCGTCGCTATTCCGGCCGATCTCGAAGGTGTAGCTGGCGATGCCCAGCTCGCCGTAGGACCAGTCGTCGGTCGTGCCATCGGTGAGATAGAGCGTGTAGCCGCCACTGGCTGAATAGCCGTTGTAGGTCGCCATCTTGCGCCCCAGGGCGGCCAATCCTTCTACGTTGGGTGGTGGCGTGCTGGTCCAGCCCCAGGGCCACAACAGCAGGTTACCATAACTATGGAGCGTGATCAGCACGCCGGTGGTATCGGCCGGCGCGGCATCGGTATCCTCGGGCCCACGCTGGTCGGGAAAGAGGCCCCGGACGTAGGCTTCCAGGGCCTGCGTCTCCGGCTCGGAAGCGACCGACGGCCCACGATAGAGCTCGCTGCACGGGTAGCCGCTCGACCCGCCGCAGCAGGCCCATTTGAAGCTGTGGTTGCGGTTCAGGTCGACGCCGATGTCGTCAGGCAGGCACGTGCCATACGGGTGGATGTTCTTGCGCCACCAGGCCCAGGGCTCGCCGGGCTCGTTCTTGATGTGCCCGTCTGGGTTGGTGCTGACCAGGACGTGGACCTGGTGGTGGTCGAGCAGCCAGGTCACGTCGGGGTCGTTGCCGTAGCGCTGCGTCAGATAATCGACAAAAACCATGGCCGTCTCGGGCGTGATCAGTTCGCGCCCGTGGATGTTGGCCATGACCAGCAGGACCGGCTTGTCCTTGACGATGGCCCGGTTGGTCAGCCGCAGCGCCTTGAGGGGCAGGCCATCGTAACTGGTGCCCAAGGTCTCCAGCTCGGCGATCTCGGGGTAGGTGGCGGCCACCTGATCCAGGTCCGCATAGAGCTCGGCGATGGTCCGGTAGCAAGGGTATTCCGGGATGGTCTCGGGGACGGCGGATCTGGCCGCGTCGACTTCGAGGCGGTAGCCTGCTGCCTCCAGGTCGGCGTATTGGCCCGGATCCACCAGGGCCAGCAAGTAGCCGGCCTCGGGGTGGACCTCCCAGACGTCCACTTCTGCTGCCAGGGTCTGTAGCTGTTGTGCCGTCTCATACTCGATGCGCACGACCACGGGCCGGTCCGGTGTGGTGGGGCCGGCGGTGGTCTGCGAGGGTTGGGCCACGATGACCAGGGGTATGAGCCCGATCAGGGTCAACATGAGTGCAGCCCACAAGAACTTGCTTCGCATGCTTCGACCTCCCTGTCGTGTCTATGCTGTCCTGGTCATGTGGGGAAGCCCCCAGGTGACCCTGGATCCCCGAGCTTGCTCGGGTGGGTTGGGTTGGAGCAGCCGGCTGCCTCGATGGCCGGTCTGCTCGGCCACAGTTCCCGCCCCAGCGAGCTGGGGATTCCAATAGCAGCGGCCCTGGACCCCCGAGCTTGCTCGGGTGGGTTGGGTCTGCACAGCCGGCTGCCTCGATGGCCAGTCTGCCCGGCCACGCAACCGAACCCCAGCAAGCTGGGGACTC
>JAMJFU010000337.1 GCA_023544525.1 Anaerolineae bacterium
AGCCCCGACGGCTCCAGCCGGCGCAAGTTGTTCGACCTGGCCGGCGGAGGGTTGGCCTTTGACTGGGACCGCGAGAGCATCAGCTGGGCGCCTTGATCTGAGCGCATAGAAAATGGGTCCAGACCGATAGATCTGGACCCATTTTTCGTACTGCTTCACCAATGTAGCGTCCCCTCAGCCAGCCTGGATTGCATCTCCTGGAACGAGTACTGGTGCCCTCTGTCTACACATCCGTCAACTGCTCCCAGGATTCACGGCTTGACAGGTTTGGCGGGCTTGGCCGGTTTCGCCGGTTTTGCTGGCTTCTCAGGCCTGGGCGGCTTCTGTGGCTTTGGCTTCTTGTCCTTCTGTAAACCCGGTGGCACTGGCTTGCCGTCCTGAGCATCGATCGTGACCGTGTCCCCGTCGTCTGTGACGATGAGCTTGCCCTTGCTGGGCTTGCCCAGGAAACCGAGATCGTGCCACACCTGGCCCCAGCCCATGGAGGTTCTCAGACCGAGCAGGCATTGCGTCAGCGTTACGTCGCCCATGGATTCACAACCCCCAGGCAGGTCACCGTCATCCTGAAGGGCTTCGCTGGCCTCCAGGGCGAGCTTGATCTCGCCAAAGCCAAAATTCCCCTCGCATTTCCAGTCCATGATGGTATCATAGTCGACACCGTCGATCTCGCCATAGATCAAACTCAGCCTGAGCCCGACGGGGTGCTGTTCAGGACCACTTCCGTCGCAGTATCCGGACCCGTCGTCCAGGGGCTCGTCATCTTCAGGCGGCTCGCCAAGTTCGTCATCATCGTCCCCGGCATCCCCCCTGCCAATGAGCCCCAGCTCCTGCCACACTTCGCCCCACCCGCCCAGCTCCGTTTTCAGGTGGAGCAGGTCGACCCAGGTCTCATCGGTCACAGCGGCCGTTTCCAGGGCAAGCTTGATCTCACCCAGGCCGTACCCAGCACAGAACTGGGCCATGATGTCCTCATAGGGCACCTCGTATAAACTTGCGAGGCTCGTCGCCACCGGATGGGGCTCTACTCCGACGCAGAACTCCTCGGGATTATCCATGTCGGCACCCGTGCGCTCAGGCCCTGCGGGTGCGCCCTCGGGTACCTCTGCCACCTCTGAGGGCCCTACTGGAAGCGCGCCTGGCGGGCCAATGGAGGCCCTGGACTTGCCGATCAGGTCGAGATCCTGCCACACCTTGCCCCAGCCGCCAAGGTCAGCTAGGCTGTCCAGCACGTCCTGGGCATCCTCGTCGGCCTTGAGACTGGTTTCCAGCGCCAGCATGATCTCCCCAAAACCGAGGTTGG
The DNA here is from genome assembly GCA_023544525.1 of Anaerolineae bacterium. GTDB lineage: Bacteria > Chloroflexota > Anaerolineae > JAAYZQ01 > JAAYZQ01 > JAMJFU01. The sequence goes on from JAMJFU010000337.1 coordinate 1,301, forward strand.
CCTCGCAGAACCAGCTCATGATCTGGTCCTCGCTAACCCCCAGTTCGTCGCCGTAGGTCTCCAGAAGGGCCATCGCCACTGGATGGGATTCAGTCCCTGTGCAGTAATCCTCGTCCTCCGAGACAAGCTCCACCTGCCCTACCTCAGGGACGGATGGCACTTTGGATACCAGACCCGTACCACCGGAGAATGAAGCGTCGAACAGGGCCGCTAGCTCCTCCACCTGGTCCTCTTCTGCAGTCTCCAGGGTGGCCGCCAACGAGGACAGCGTCGAGCCATAGCCCTGCAGGGCGGCGGTCAGGTTCTCCGTATCTCCTCGTGCCAGGAGGGACTGGGCCTCCTCCAGCCTCTCCTGCGCGATGGCCAACAGCAGGCCGACCATCGCCTCGGGCTGGTTCGTCCACCGCAACTGTGCCGACTCCACTGCCTGATCAAGGCCATAGAGCGCGTCCCCCGGCACCGCGCCGTTGGCGGCATAGATGGCGCCCCCGGTGCCCGCAGCGAACACCAGGACCATGGCCATCATCACGCCCGCCAACGCCCACTTCCGACTCCTCAGGAATTGCATCAGCACTGACCTCCTTTGCAGCAAAGTACTACTCGCTCGCGATGCCGAAACTGCGGCAGCATGGCGGCGCGCCTGCCTCATGAAAACGGCTCGCTGCTCGCTGCGCCGGCTTTCGTCCGGCGGCTCTATCTCGTGCAGGCTCTCCAACGCCGGCACAACCTCCTGCTCAAGCTGTGCATTCTCGTCCTTGGTTCCCGTCACCGTCCAATCCTCCCCTCAGGCGGCGCCGCATGGCCACCAGGCCACGGTATTGCAGCGCCTTTACGGCCCCAATCGTCGTCCCCAACATTCGGGCGACATCCCGGTTGCCATAGCCCTCCAAATACTTTAGGATGAGCACCGCGCGTTGGTCGGGCGTCAGCTCCCCCAGCGCAACCCGCGCCTTGTCCCTGAGCAGGGAGTGCTCGGCCTGTCTCTCCACATTGCCGTCACCTGACGTCGCCCCGTCATCTAGGGGATCGTGGTCCCGGTAGGCTTGTCGCCGCGACTCATCGACCACCACGTTGTACGCGACACGGTACAACCAGGCCCTCAGGTGTTGGCTCGGTCCGCACCCCTCGGCCAGCTGTTCCAGCATTCGCGTAAAGACTTCGGCGGTCAGGTCTTCGGCGGTCTCGCGGTGGCGGATATGATAGTAGATGTAGCGGTAGAGTGCCGGGTAATAGGTATCGAACACCTCACCGAGGGCCGCTTCCTCCAGCGACCGTGCACCGCGGAGCAGCTCTTGTTCTTGGACCAAACAAATTCTCCCCTGCCCGGCTGGGCTTCACTATATATGACGCATGAGACGCCAAATCGATACGGGTCAAATTCCCTCTCAGTATAGAGAAAAGCCCCTGAATCGTCAAATATGGATAGTAGGGCGCGATATGTATCCCCAGATGTACCCTGCCTATGTATCCAGGTATATGGACAGCCTCGGCACTGTTGTGCTATACTCCTCAACGGGGAGGGGATATGTTCTTTCGAAAGCTGCACCGAGCGATTGAGATTGGCCACCTCATCATCGGCCTGGTGTTCGTGCTATGTGCCCTGGCCCTGCTGATCTTTGCTCTGCTCAGGCTCTGGACAGGCATCGATCCGTTTGCAGCAGACGACGTCACCGGCCGCGTGGACGAGATCTTGAGCGGGATCGCAATCCTGACCATCGCACTGGCGACCTTGGAGCTGGGCCAGACCATCGTAGAAGAAGAGGTCCAGCGGGCCACCGTCATGAGCGCCCCAACCCGGGTCCGCCGTTTCCTCTCGCGCTTTATGGTCGTCCTCGTGGTTGCCCTGTCCATCGAGGCATTGGTCAACGTATTCCAATTCAGCCACACCGATCCGGCGATGCTGCCCCAAGCAGCATTGGTCGGCTTCATGGCCGCAGTCCTGCTGGCGGCCTGGGGGCTCTTTGTCAGGCTGAACCAGGGCGCAGAGAGGATGGAACCTGAGGCACTGCAGCGGGTTCGCGCCGAGGATAGGCGCGTCGCAGGGGAAGACCTGGATACTGGGTCGCAGGAGGCCAAAGGGGAAGATCCAGACCAGGGCCCCTAGCCAAATTGAGCTCTTGAGTCCGGTCTGACCACACCATTCCAGGGAGGCCCTCAGCTGCTCCTCCGGGATCGGATGGCTTCCTCGACGATCCTCAACAACACGCCAGCCTTCGACCTGCTCGCCGTCGGGTGAAGCGCGCCGAGTCTTTTCCAGACAGACGCTTTACTATCGAACTGACTGTGGTACAATAGTCAGAGACGGGGTCCGCTGATCGCGGCCCACGCCAAAATAGATAGAGAGGCATGCAGACATGCAATTCTACTTCATCCGGCACGCCCAGTCGGAGAACAACCAGCGCTGGCTCGAGACCCGCTCGTACGAAGGGCGGGATTCGGATCCTGCCCTAACCACTCTGGGTTGGCGCCAGGCTGGCCGGCTGGCCCGGTTCCTCCAACAGCCGGTCACTGACCTGGGGAGCGCAGATACAGACTACGATCCCCAGAACGCGCTGGGCTTTGGCATCACCCACATCTACTGCAGCCTGATGGTCCGGGCCGTAGCCACCGGCACCGTGCTGGCCGACGCCCTTGGGTTGCCGTTGGTTGCCTGGGAAGAGATCCACGAGGTGGGCGGCGTGCATGACCGGGACGAAGAGGCCGGCGAGCAC
>JAMJFU010000338.1 GCA_023544525.1 Anaerolineae bacterium
GGCCCGCGAGTACCTGATCGACGTCATGCTCGGCCTGTGGAACGACGGTTTCCGCAAGCAGATCTACATCAACAACCACGGCCACCTGTGGATGCTCGAATCGGCCATCCAGCAGTTCCAGAAACGCTACCACCTGCCTGGCATTTTCCGCGTCCTGGACTGGCACCGGGCGGTACGCGAGTTCTTCCGCGTCAAGGAAAAGGGCGGCAAGCTGGACTCTAACTTTGTGCACGCCGATGAATCCGAGACCTCGCTGGGCCTGCTGCTGCACCCGGACATGGTCGACATGCGCTATGCCGTAGACACCGAGGGAATCAGCTATCTGCCCGAAGGACACTTTGACAAGTCGGTCGACCCCTTCAGCCGGCCCAGTCGCTGGTCAGAGGGCGAGGGCCACTTTGCCATCGAGCTGGCGGCCACGCCGGAAGGGGTAGTGGGCCAGGCGACCCACGGCTCAGCGGAAAAGGCCAAGCGGCCCGTGGCAGCCATCCTCAAGTACCTGACGCTCCTCAACGACCAGATCCTGGAGGCTTTCCCGGCAGGCACCGTGCCGCCGGTGGAAGAGGTGACACTGCGTACCGAAGCGGACATGGAACCCTACCTGCGCGAGCCGCTGAGCGAGGGTTGGAAGCCGGTCTACGCGCTGCCGCGTATCGGCCAGGACTCGGCCCTCTAGATCGCGTAATACCTTGAGACGAGGAACGAGGACGATCCTCGTTCCTCGTCACCTCGTCCGAGGGCCTGTGACGAAGGGAGGCGCCTGTGTATCGTTTTGAGAGGATCCTGGTTCCGCTGGATGGGTCAGAGTTTGCCGAGATGGCTCTGGAGCCAGCCCTGGCCATTGCCCGGGCGATGGGCTCGGAGCTCGTGCTTTTCAGAGTTGCCCAGCCGATCCCGCGTACGCAGGCCCTGGCGGAAATGCCAGATGTGTACAACGATGTGGTGGCAGCGACGCACCGCGAAGCCGAGGACTACCTGCGCCAGATCCAGGCCGGCTTGCCTGATGACAATATCGTTATCGAGTATCGGCCAGGTGAGCTGGGGATCGCCCGCCAGATCCTGGACTACTCGCTGGAGCATGGTGTGGACCTGATCGTGATATCGAGCCATGGCTATACCGGCGTCAAACGCTGGGCCTATGGCAGCATCACCGAAAAGGTGTTGCACGGATCCGGGTGTGCCACCCTGGTGGTGCGCTGCCTGGAGCCAGAGAAGGGTGAGGCATGAAGCTTAGCATCGTACTTTCGACCCACGCTGCCCAGTTCGCGGCAGTGGCTTTCAAGGGGGACTTGGCCTCCAACGTGGCCAAGATTGCCGGCTGGGGCTACGATGGCGTCGAGCTGGCCATCCGCGATCCCAAGGTGGCGGACACGGGTGAAATGCTGCGCATCGTGTCGGAACACGGCTTGGAGGTGCCCGCCATCGGCACCGGGCAGGCCTGGGGCGAGGAAGGCCTTAGCTTTACCGATCCTGACCCGGCCGTGCGGGCCGCGGCCATCGAGCGCACCATCTCCCATATCCCCTTCGCTGTCCGGACCGGGGCCGCCGTCATCATCGGCCTCCTGCGCGGCATCGTCAAGCCCGGCGTGAGCCAGGCCCAGGCCATGGACTGGCTGGTGGATGCCCTGCAGCAGTGCTGCGCGGCAGCCCAGCCCCACGGTGTGCGCCTGGCCCTGGAGCCGATCTGCCGGTACGAGACCACGTTGATCAACAACCTGGCCCAGGGCCTCGACCTGCTCGACAGGGTGGGCGCCGAAAACATGGGGCTCATGCCCGACACCTTTCACATGAACATCGAGGAACCCGTGATCGAGGATAGCCTGCGCGCCTGTGGCGACCGCATCTTTCACTTCCACGTCGCCGACTCCAACCGTTGGTACCCGGGTGCCGGGCACCTGGACTTTGTCTCGATCCTCGACACGCTCTACGCCACCGGCTACCAGGGCTACGTCTCTGGCGAATTCATGCCGCTGCCCGATGCCGATACCTCGGCGCAGAAGGCCATAGCCTATCTGCGGACCGAGGTGGGGCCCAGGCTCAGGGTCCAGGCCTAGGGGCATCTGTGCCCTGGCGTATCCATCTACAGGTAAGCCACGAAACGGAGGATCTGTCCTGTGAAAGCAGCAGTGCTGCGAGGGGTGCATGATCTCAGGCTGGAAGCGCTCGCCGATCCCAGGCCTGCCGCTGACGAGGTGCTGGTCAGGGTCCGCGCCGCTGGCCTGTGTGGGACCGATGTGCACATGTGGGCCGGCACCAACCAAGAAGGCACCTTTCCTTTTGTGCCCGGGCACGAATGGTCGGGCGAGGTCGTCGAGGTGGGCGCGGGAATCAGGTCCGTTGCCGTCGGCGACCGCGTCGTCGCCGAGGTGCCCATCCCTTGCCACATCTGCGCCAACTGCAAGGACGGCATGGAGCCCAACATGTGCCCCGATTTTGAGCTGTATGGCTTCTCCTGGGATTGCCCGGGAGGCATGGCCGAGTATACCCTGGCCCGCGAGGAACGCCTGTTCAAGATCCCGGACAATGTGAGTTTCGAGGAGGCCGCCCTTGTGGAACCAGTGTCGGTCGCCTACCATGGGGTCTGGGGCTCGGGGGGTGGGGCTGCGCCGCACGACCGGGTCGTGGTCTTTGGCGCCGGCCCGATTGGCCTGTTCGCCATGCTGTCGTGCAAAGCGTCTGGCGCACCCGTGATCGTGGTCGAGCCCCACTCTTATCGCAGGTCCATGGCCCGCGAGCTTGGCGCCGATGTCGTGATCGACCCGGCAGACGGCGATCTCGTCGGCGAGGTGATGCACCATACCGGCGGGCGGGGCGCGACGCTGGTGCTAGAATGCTCGGGCAGCAATGGGGCCGTGGCGGCCACGCTGGACGTCGTCGGCAAGCAGGGCCGCGTTGTGCTGATCGGCCAGAGCGCCGGTCGCAGGATTCCCGTCGAGATTGGCAAGGCCATATTCCAGCGGACCCGCATCACGGGCTCCAGCGGCAGCCCCTACTTCTTTCCCAAGACCTTGACCTTCATGTCCCGCCGCCTGGTAGACCTGATGGCAGTGGTGACCCACCGGTTCGCGCTGGACGATGTCCTGGATGCGTTCGAGTTGGGCCATACGGCCGTCGATTGCGGCAAGATCTTGGTGCTCCCGTGAGGGAAGGGCGCGCCGGAGTAGTTCTCTCCGTGGTCTGGAGGTGACCGTGTTGTTGGGTTTACATACTGGGAGCATCATGCATACCAACCTGCTGACAGACATCCGCGTCGCCAGGGAGACCGGCTATGATGCCATCGAGTTCTACATCCCGAAGCTGGTCCGCTACCTGGACGCGGGCTATTCGGCCGGCGAGCTCTTACCCGCGCTGGGTCCGGTGCGGCCGGCCATGATCAACTCCTTCCTGCACATTGAACGCCAGGATGCAGGCTCGCGCCAGGCCCTACGCGCGGACTGTGAGCGGCTCTGCCGGGTCGCCCAGGCGCTGGGCTGCCCGCGGCTGCAGGTCGTCGCCCTCAACGGGCTGGCAGGCGAACCGTGGGCTGATATCCGGCTGAAGACAGGCCGGTCCCTGGCCGAACTGGCCGGCATCGCCGCCGACTATGGCGTGCGGCTGGCCCTGGAACCGGTCTCCTTCACGCCGTTGCGCACGCTGGCCCAGTCGCTGGAGGTGCTGGACGTGGCGGGCCGGAACAACATCGGCCTTTGCCTCGATACGTTTCACCTGTGGACCGGGGGCACGCCCTGGGAGGAGGTCGCGGCCCTGGATCCAGCACTCATCGCCGTCGCCCACATCAGCGATGTGACACCCCGCCAGGGATCCGAGTGGAGCGACGCGGATCGGGACGTATTGCCCGGTGAGGGCATCTTGCCCCTGCGCGAGGGGATAGAGGCGATTCGTGCAACCGGCTACGACGACCTGTGGTCGGTCGAGATGCTGGGCGCCCATCACTGGGAATGGGACCCCTTTGTGCTTGCAGAGGAACTGAAGCTGCGGGCCAGGGCGCTGTTGGAGAGATGAGTTGTC
>JAMJFU010000339.1 GCA_023544525.1 Anaerolineae bacterium
ACCCCAACACCCCCGCTGGTGGATGACCCCGCCGGCCAGCTGGACACCGTGAGCGCAGGTCCGAGCAGATACGGGCAGCCGCCGCTGGTGCCCAGCAACCCGGCATCCAGGCGGTAGCTGGTGCCGATCAGGCCGTTGCCGGCCCATGGCTGCCCAATGCTGGCGGCCAGGGAAAAGCCGGCCGAAGACTGCAGGCCCCCGCCGGCGTCTAGCGCGCTGGCGCACAGCAAAAAACTGGCCGAGTGCGGCTGCTCCGGGTAGAGATCCAGGTAGATGGTGTCGCTGACCACATCCGAGACATTGCCCGCCGCGTCCCGCAGCTCGAGGTAGACCGGCACGTCCTGTTCGTCCAGCAGAGGCAGCAGCCAATCCAGCTCTGTCTGGTAGGCAAGCCACTCGGTCCAGTCGAGGCCATCGTGCGAGAGGCGCATGGCGCTGATGCCGCTGCACGGGTCCTGCCCGGCGATGGCCAGCCGGACACCTGGCTGGTTGGTGGTGGCTGCCCCGCCGTCGATGGTCAACGTGGCCGTCGGGGGCGGGCTGCCATCGTAGCGCAGGACAAAGGCCGGGCCTGCGGCGCCTACCTGGCCCAGGTTGTCCTCTGTGGCCACGTTCAGGAAATAGGTGGCACAGCCGCCCGGCGCGGCAACCGGCTCAGGGTCAAAGGTGCTGGCCGTCGTATAGACGTCTGGCACCCTCAGCTCGGAATCGCCCCAGGCGTAGTGGTAGCCTTTGATGCCCGATCCGTCCCCGTCACTGGCACCCAGCCAGGTGAAGGCCGGGTCGTAACAGGTGTTCTGCCACTGGTTGTTGCCAGCATCGCAGCCGGGCTGGATCGCTGCCGGGTTGGTGGGTGGGGTGGTGTCGACAAAGAAGCTGAACCGGATAGCAGGTCCAACGTTGCCTGCCTGGTCCCCGGCCCGCACGGCGACAAAGCGCTCACCCTCACCCAGCGGCTCCGGTACCTGCCAGGTGGTGGTAGCCTCCAGCCACTCGTCGTTCCGCCCCCAATCGTCGGGCGAGAGATCGTCGATGGCGACATAGTATCCCGCCACGCCGCTGCCAACGTCGCTGGCGGGTTCCCAGGTGAAGGCCGGTCGCCGTAGCCGGGTAAAGGCACCGTACCAGCCTGTTCCCTCCGGCTGCAGGCCCGCTGGTGCCGACGGCGGGTTCAGATCCTCGTCGGCCATCCGTATCCAGGCAACCCGCAGGGTGTCGTCGCTGCCGTCGGCGTTGCCCGTTTCGACGGGGTGCACCTGCAGCCGGGTGATCGTGCCCTGCCATTGGGGGTGTTGCTTCATGTCGACATAATACTCGTGCCAGAGCCCATCGTTGGTGGTGGTGAAGGCCACCGATTTGGTCTCGTCAAAGCTGGGGCTCGTCGAGGTGGTGAAATAGACCTTGGCCACCGTGTTCTGGGCGGTATGGGCCAGGCGGATCTCCAGCCCCATGTTCTCCGCCGCTGGCAGGGCGAGGATGGGGCTCAGCAGGTAGGGGTCGCCGGCCGGGTTCAGGACCCAGGCTGTGCCGTCCAATCTGGAGGCGGAAAAGCCCTTGTTGGGCGTCCAGCCGAAGGGGCAGTTGGTGAACTGCCAGTGGCTGGTGGGGATCTCGGGATCGCCCGCGCAATGGATGAACGCGTTGTCACCATCCACGCTATAGAGCTTGGCCTCCTCAGGGACCGGGCCACAGTCGGCGCACCAGCCCATGTCCGACATGCGGTATTTGGTCCGGTCGGCCGAGACCCAGACGACGTAGGCCACGTGGTTCCAGGAGGAGCCGGGATGTACGACGATGTCGCCCACCTTCGGCGTGCGGTCCACCGGCAGTTGGCCGGTCGCGCGCACCGAGGTGGCCCAGTTGCCGGCGTTGCCGCTGGCCAGGGCACCCACGTCGCGCCGCGTATAGGCACCCCACCAGACGCAGTTGCCATTAAAATCGCCGACCACGCTGCCGAGGCATTCCTTGGCGCATTGCCACCTGGGCACGGAATGGTAGCCGCAACAGCCCTCGCTCACGGCAGCCCAGGTGCAGTCCCGGGTGCAGTCCATGGGGCAGGTGTTGGGCAGGGAGGGGTTGCAGGCCACCAGGAGCATGGACGGCAGGGCGGGCAGCGAGGTCTCTGCCTGCTCGGCAGCACCGGCCGCCAGGAGCACAAAGCTGTCCAGCATCTGCTGGTAGGGGTCGAGGACGCGGTCGAGGGCCGGATCCTGGAAGTGGATCTTGTAGATGCGGTTGGTCAGCGGCACGTAGGTCGAAACCAGTGGCGGCACGCCACAGGAACTGGTCTCGACGACCACGTAGGCAGGCTGCCCACTGATGGTGGCGTTGGATTCGAGCGTGGTGGTGATGCCCTCCACGGCGCGGAACCAGTCGTCGAGGGCCATGTCACCTTGCCTGTCCCAGACGTCGACGTTGATCACGCTGTCCTGCGGGCCGTGGAAGGCCACCCGTTGGCGGATCAGGTAGGCCGGGCCCGGTGGGTTCTCAAAGGCCAGCTGGGCGGTCCACTCGGACGGATGTTGCAGGCGGTAGCCGAAGGGCGCGTTGATGTAGGCCTCTGTGCCCTCTGGCAGCGCAAGCTGCTGTCCCTGGGCTGAACCCAGCAACAGGGGCAGTACTCCCAGCAGCAGGCCCAGCCTGAGGGCGATGCGGCGCCAGATGCTGCGGACGGGTTCCTCCTGGCGCTCAGGGGCTGCCAAGGAATACCCCCGTTAGCTGGGTGTACTCACCTTTGTGGACCGACAGGGTGCCAGGCGTCGTGCTGAGGACCATCAGGGCAAAGTCGTAGGTCTGGCCTGCGGTGACCGGTTGGGCAAATTGGAGCGAACAGCTGGTCTGGCGACCGGCGGCGGCCAGGTAGACCGAGCCCCTGGGGGTCGGGTTCTCGCCGTGCACGCCCACGCCGCACTCGACCTGGACTCCGGGTACCGTGTGCTCGAGCCCCGTGGTCAGGCTCAGCAGGACGATGCCGTCCACGGTTGGGCTGTAGCTGAAGCCGATGCCGGGCACGGCTACGAACTGGCCCGTGGTCGTGGTCTGCCAGGTGAGCTCGGCCTCATCGCGGAGTTGCCAGTGGGTCACCGCCAGCATGTCGCTGCTGATGGCCCCATCGGGCACGGTCAGGGCCCGCATGGCATAGGGCACCGCACCGAGCCGCTCCCGCGGGCTGAGGGCCTCACCCTCGACGGTCACCTCCAGCCACAGGTCGCCGCCCAGGAGCGAAAGGGGCAGGCCGCCCGTGGGCCCGCCCAGGCTGACGCCAAAGAGCCCGTCGCGGACCGGCACGTCGACGTGCGCTTCGGGGCCCCACAGGGGCGTCTCTGCCGTGCCAGTGGCATAGAGGGCGAACTGCAGGTCGACCAGGCCATCGACCGGGGTGCCGTCGCTGTGCGCCAGGCGGCCCTGGTAAGGGACGGTCGTCGTGCTGGGGCTGGTCGGCGCTGCCAGCCGGGGCAGGGGCAGGGCACCAGCGCTCTGGGCGCAGAGCAGGGCCGCGCCCAGGATCAGGCTGGCGGGATTGGGCACGAGCCAGCGGGCCAGCCTCCGGCAAGCCATGGCCAGGGATCGCCACCCAAAGGCCCGTAGGTGCCAGTGCTGCATCGAATTCATCATTGTCCTCCCTCTCCCGGTCGGGGCACCGCACCCGGCCTGGGCCGGGCCCACTGCCGCTGCAAGGCAGTGAAATACCTTGAAAACGGCAGCAAGAGTATAGCATAGAACCGGCACCACGTCAAGATCGCGAGCCGGGGGCACGGGGTGAGTGCATTTGACTAAGTCCAGGTGCAATGCACCTCCGGTCCCTGGTCAAGCGATGCCACGAGAGGACGATCGCTCTTCAATGCAGCCCTCGCGTCCGGGTAAGGGGTGCAATGCACCTCAAATGCAATTGCCCCGCCGGGAGGCACGGGCGGTGTGTCTGCCGCCCATCTAGCGAGCCGGGTCGCGCCTGCCTGGCAGGGGCGCACGCCTGTCCCTACCCGCAGGGAGGGGGCTGTGCGGCCCCT
>JAMJFU010000033.1 GCA_023544525.1 Anaerolineae bacterium
CTCAATACCTTCCTGTCGTACACGGCTGTGGGAGTTGGTGCCGATCCTGGCCATCGGTTTCCTGGCCGGGCAGGTGGCCTGGCTGGGATACAGTCCCCTCGCCTTCCTGGGTGCGTTCATCGTGCCCCATGGCCTCTTTGAGATCCCGGCGGCCGTGTTGGCCACGGCGTTTGCGCTGCGCATTGGCGCGTCCATCACCGCACCGCGTGAGGGCCTGACGGTGGGCGAGGGCATGTTGGCGGCCATCGCCGATTTCGGCAAGGTTTTCGTCTTTCTGGTGGTGCCCCTCCTCCTGTTGGCCGCCGCCGTGGAGGCCCACATCACGCCCTCCATCGTCGTCTGGGCCTTTGGGGGCTGACGCGTGTCCGAGCTGATCGTCCTGGGTACTGCCGCCTCGGTACCTGACGTCGAGCACGATACGGTCGGCCTGGCATGGCGTGGCCCCCAGGGCACAATCCTGATCGACTGTGGCGGCAGCTCGCTGCACAAGCTGGCCCGGCACGGTGTGGGGCTGGCAGAGCTGCGGGCCGTCGTCCTGACCCACAGGCACGCCGATCACCTTTATGGCCTGCCGATGCTGGTCCAGGGATTGTGGCTGGGCGGCCGAGAGGAGGCCCTGCCGGTCTATGGGCCGGCCCAGGCGCTGGAGCGGGCCAGGGAGCTCCTGGCGCTCTTTGAGTTGGTGGACCGGGAGGAAGTCTTTGAGGTCGAGTGGCGCCCCGTCGCGCTGCGCGAGGGCCGCAGCGTCCTGTCGCTGGGCAGTCTCGAGGTCAGCGCAACCCCCGTCGTCCACGCGGCGAACGATACCATTGCCCTGCGCTTCGACGACCAGGCGACGGGTGGCTCCGCCGTCTATTCCTCGGACACAGAACCCTGTGACAGCCTGGTACGGCTGGCGGCTGGCGCGGACCTGTTGCTGCACGAGGCGACGGGCAACTATGACGGGCATTCCTCACCCGAGGAGGCCGCAGAGGTCGCCCGCGAAGCGGGCGTGGGACGGTTGGCGCTCATCCATTACCCGGTCCATGGCGTGAGCCTGGAGCGCTGGCGGCGCCGAGCCGCCGGTTTCTCGGGGCAGGTCATCCTGGCCAACGACGGTGACGTGTATCCCCTTTGATCCGATTGAGGCCGCCAAAGCCGCGGAGATTTGCACAAAGACGCCCCTTGTGTTACAATAACGACGGTTAAAAGGAGATGTATCCCAGCTCTACCGGAATCAAGAGCGGTGGGGCTAGAGTTGGATGGAAGAATTATCCTCTGAGGGCTCTGACCCTCACTCACAAAGCGATAGACAGCGTTCTAGACGGCCAAGCCAGGCTTTGCGCCCGAGGGTGTGGAGCTTGTCTGGTCGTTTTCGCGTTTCTACCCAAGGAGTAGATAGTTGAATCTGGCAATTGTTGTCCTGGCAGCAGGTGAAGGAACCCGCATGAAATCGGGGCTGCCCAAGGTCATGCACGCTGTAGCAGGCCGGCCCATGGTGCGCTACGTGTTGGATACGGCGGCTGCGCTGGAACCGGTCGAGTTGGCCGTGGTCGTCGGCTACCGGGCGGAGATGGTCCGCCAGGCCCTGGGCGAAGGCCTGGCCTACGTCGAGCAGGCCCAACAACTGGGCACGGGCCATGCCGTCCAGCAGGCCGGGCCGGTGCTGGCCGGAAAAGCCGGTACGGTGCTGGTCCTCTATGGCGACACGCCCCTGATCCGCCCCGAGACCCTGCAGGATGTGCTACGGCAGCACGAGGCGGAAGACGCAGCCGTGACCATCCTGACGTTTCACCCGGGCAGGCCCCAGGGTTATGGCCGCATCGTGCGAGAGGCGGGCAGCGGCAGGGTACTGGCCATCGTCGAAGAAGATGAAGCGACCCCGGAGCAGAAGGCCATCGGCGAGGTGAACAGCGGCATACTCTGTTTCCGCGATGAATGGCTGTGGCCCAACCTGGCACGCCTGGAGAGGAGCGCCGCCGGCGAGTTCTACCTGACGGACCTGGTGGCGGTTGCCCGCGAGCAGGGCGAGGCGGTCGCCGCCGTGCCTGTGGCCGATCCGACGGAGGTCATCGGCGTCGACCACCGGGCCAAGCTGGCCCTGGCCGAAGCCGAGATGCGGCGGCGGATCAATGAGGCGTGGATGCTGAGCGGCGTGACGATGATCGACCCGTCGAATACCTATATCGAGGCAGGGGTCGAGATCGGGGCCGACACCATCGTCTGGCCCAATACGCTGCTACAAGGACGGACCCGCATCGGCCGCGAATGTACGGTGGGGCCGGGCACGATCATCCGCGACTCGACCATCGGCGACGGCTGCCGCGTGGAAATGTCGGTCCTGGAGGGCGCCACCATGGAGGACGGCAGCGACGTGGGCCCCTTCGGACGCCTGCGCAAGGGCGCACACCTGGCCAAAGGGGCGCATATGGGCAACTTTGGCGAGGTCAAGAATAGCTACCTGGGACCCGGGGCCAAAATGGGGCATTTTAGCTACCTGGGCGACGCGACCGTCGGGGCCGGGGCAAACATCGGCGCCGGTACGATCACGTGCAACTATGACGGTCAGCGCAAGCACCGGACCGTGATTGGAGAAGGTGCCTTCATCGGCAGCGACACGATGCTCGTCGCGCCGGTCGAGATCGGGGCAGGCGCCACCACCGGCGCCGGGTCGGTCGTGACCCGCGATGTCCCGCCTGGCGCGTTGGCCTACGGTGTGCCGTCGAGGCTCAAGCCCTCCGCTGCCGCCGGCGGATCGGAGGAAGAATAACGTGACGCTCTGGGAAGTGCTCTTGGTGCTGGGCCTGATCGTGGCCAAGGGCTTTTTGGCCATGGCCCGTGCAGCGCTGGTCAACGTACGCAAGCCCAGGTTACGGCAGCTAATCGAGGAAGGCGTCGCCCCGGCTCGCACCGCTGAGCGATTGGCCGAGGATGCCAGCCGTCTCCTGGCGACCACCCAGATGGGCATGACGCTGACCAGCCTCTTTGCCGGGGCGGTCGTCGCTGTGGTCTCGGGCCCGGTGCTGGCGGACGCCTGGGAGCCCTGGCTCGGCGCAGCCAGCTACCCGGCGGCATTGATCGTGGTGGTGCTGATTACCGCCCTGGTCATGCTGATACTGGGCGAACTGGTTCCGGAAACGATCGGCGTACAGTATAGCGAACGGATCGCGCTCTGGGTGGCCCGGCCGCTGGCTGTGCTGGCGACGGTGGCCATCCCCATCGTGCGGCTGATGGTCTGGATCAGCAACGGCATCTCGCGGTTGTTCGGCGTCGAGGCACGCAGCGACCTGGCGTTCGTGACTGAAGAAGAGATCAAGGTCCTGGTCGATGCAGGCGAGGAGGAAGGGTTCATCCAGGAAGAAGAGAAGGAGATGATCTACTCCATCTTTGAACTGGGCGATACCCTGGTCCGGGAGGTGATGGTTCCAAGGATCGACGTGGTGGCCCTGGAGGTGGCGACGCCGATGCTGGATTCGCTGGATACCATCATGGAGGCTGGACACTCGCGCATCCCCGTCTTTGCAGAGACCATAGACAACATAATGGGCGTCCTATATGCCAAGGATCTCTTGCCCTACCTGCGCGAGGGGCGGACCGATATCCCACTCAAGAGCATCCTGCGGGAGGCCTACTTTATTCCGGAGACCAAAAAGGCCAGTGACCTGCTGCCTGACCTGCAGCAGAGGCGGGTACACATGGCCGTCGTCGTGGACGAGTACGGGGGCATGGCCGGCATCGTGACCATCGAGGACATCCTGGAAGAGATCGTCGGCGAGATCCAGGACGAGTACGACACGGAGGAGCCGTTCGTCCAGTTCATCGACGAGGACGAGTATGTCTTTGACGCCCGGGTGGATCTGGACGACTTGAACCGTCTCATGGATGTCACCCTGCCCACCGAGGACAGTGATACGCTGGGCGGCTTTATCTATACGGCCCTGGGCAAGGTGCCGGTCGTGGGCGACATGGTTGCCTTTGGCGAGATGGAGCTGCAGGTCGAATCTGTGACGGGCCGGCGCATCAAGAAGGTCCGGGTGCGGCGTCGCAAAGACCTGCCCCAGGCCGGCGACGAGGAAGAGAGCCCCGTCCTGCAGCAGGACGGCAACGGGAACGGCAAAAGGCGCTGGATGGCCCTGCTATGAGCGAGCACCCGACCGACACTGAACTCGTGGAAGCTGCCCGGGCTGCCCGGGAAAGGGCCTACGCCCCCTATTCGCGGTTTGCGGTGGGAGCGGCTCTGCTGGGCAGGTCTGGACGGGTGTATGCGGCGGCCAACGTGGAAAACGCGTCCTACCCGCTGACTACCTGCGCCGAGCGCGCGGCGGTGGCCAAGGCGGTCTCTGAAGGGGAGCGAGCATTCGAGGCCATCGCCGTGGTCACCTCGACGGGCGCCACACCCTGCGGCGCCTGCCGCCAGATCCTGCGCGAGTTCGCTCCGGAGGGCGACCTGCGGGTCATCGTGGCCGACACGGAGGGCCATAGCCGGACCTACACCATTGCCGGGCTCTTGCCGGCAAGTTTCACCCCGGATCAACTGGTATAGCTAGTGCTCTTACAGTACTGACCCTTGCTCTCTCCCTGCTCGCCACTGGTCCGTGACCAGTGGTAAGAAAAGGAGATCACAAGATGAAGACCAGAGTCCGTTGGACCCTCAACCTCACTCTGACGCTTTTGACCGGGGTGGCACTGGTGGCGGTGAGCCAGGCCACCCCGGCCCAGAGCGGTATGCAGGCGGTGGTCGCCTACCAGGGAGAGGTGCGCCTGAACGGTGCCCCCTACACCGGCACCGCCTACTTCAAATTTGCCGTGGTCAGCGCCGACGGCAACACGACCTATTGGTCGAACGATGGCACCAGCAGCGGCGGCGCGGAGCCGACGGCGGCCGTGGCATTGCCGGTGAGCGACGGCCTGTTCAGCGTCCTGCTGGGCGATACTGCCCTAGATGGGATGACCGAGGCCCTGGCAGCAAACGTGTTTGGCGAGCACGACCGTGCCCTGCGGGTCTGGTTCAGCACGAGTGGCGGCGGCCCCTTTGATCAGTTGGCGCCGGACACGCGCATCGCCGCCGTGCCCTACGCGCTGCAAGCGGAGCTAGCGCGGGATGCCGACACGGTGGACGGCCTGCACGCGGCCGAGTTGGCGACCCGCTACCAGAACGTGGTCGTGGTGGCCAAGAGCGGCGGCGACTATGCCAGCGTGCAGGCGGCCATCGACAGCATCGCTGGCGCCACGGCCTCCAATCCCTACTTGGTGTGGGTGGCACCGGGAGTGTATGAGGAGCAGGTGACGATGAAGCCCTACGTCCACCTGCAGGGGGCCGGTCAGCAGGCGACCGTCCTCGACAGCACTGCCAGCAGCAGCTCACCCATCATGGGCACACTGAAGCTGGCGAGCGATGCTAGCCTGCGGGACCTGACGCTGAGCAATCATGGTACGGGCACATACAACATCGCCCTGCTCGTGACCGCGGGCACGACACGGGCACTGGTCGCGGACGTGACGGTGCAGGTGCAGGGAGGTGGCGTGAACAACTATGGCCTCCGCCTGGCCGGCAGCGGCACGGGCGTCACGCTGCAGCAGGTCACAGTGCTAGCCGAAGGCGGGACATACAACGCTGGCCTGGTCAACCTAGGCGGAGCGGCGGCGAGGCTCGAAGGCGGCTCTTTCACCGCGCGCGGTGGCACCTGGGCCCGAGCCATCGTTAGCTATCAAGACGGTACGACGCTTGACTCCGTGGGCGTGACCGCCCTGGGCGAAGGCGGCAGTGAAAACACAGGCCTGTACAACGACCTCGGTGCAATAGCCACGCTCCAAGGCGGCTCTTTCACCGGCTCCGGAGGGACACTCAGCCAGGGCATCGCCAACATTGAGTCCGACACGATCCTAGATGCCCAGGGCGTTACCGCTAGAGGCGAACTCGGCTTCGATAAATTTGGCCTGTACAATGCCAGCAGCGCTTACGCGTTTGTAACCCAAAGTAAACTGTGGGGCGAAAGCCTCTCGATCTATGCCGATGGCGGCTCCGTGAGCGTCAGCCACTCCCGGCTGCTCGGCGGCCCGGTGTCAGCGGGTGTGACGTGCATAGGCGTCTCGTCGGCCACCACTTTCTACACCAGCGGCTGCCCGTGAGGAGGTGCGAGATGAAAACGATCGCCATACTGGTGCTCATCCTGTCCCTGGCGACCGGGCTGACCCTGGCGGCGAACGGTGTCGAGCGCCCGCGGGAGGTGTTCGGCGGAGGGTCGTCCATGTCCGTCGCTGATGGAGTGAGCTTTTGGGCCACGCTCGGCCAGCCAGCCGTCGCCAGGGTCTCTAGCGCCGGAGGGGAGGTCACCGTGAGGCAGGGCTTCTGGCACGGGAGCGCCGTTGCATACCACATCTATCTGCCCTTGTTGTTCCGCCACTAGTGGGTCACTTGTCATGACCGCCCCTGTCAACTCAAATGAAAATGTTACCGAAGCGGGATCGTTCCCTCAAATGATAATGTTACCAGAGGTGTCCCCTCCTTTCCGGGGGTTTTTGTCTTTCCATTTGCCGCTGGTGCGGAGTAGTGCTGTCCGCCTTGCTCTGGCATGGGGTTTGTCCCTAGAGTCAGTCGTGCGCAGAGAGACCCCGCCAGCCACGTGGCACGTGCCAAAGCGTTGTTGGCTGTGGCGGATGGGGTGAGCCAGACCCGGGCGGCCCGAGTGGCAGGCCGTGGTGCGGGGGACGCCGTCGCGCAATTGGTATCCCGTTTCAATCGGGAGGGACTGGCTGCTATCGAGCCTCGACACGGTTCAAGGCTGTAGCCACAGGCTGGAATCGGAATCCAACCCCTTTCGAAGGTCACTAGATCGTAGGGGGCGATGACTGCCGCTATCCCGCAGTCATCGCCCTTTGTGTGCGTGGTTCCCCCCGCCCCTCAGGGCAGCGGCTCGAACTTGACGACGCGGTGCCCGTCGGTGTCGGTCACATAGATGTAGCCCTGGCTGTCGACGGCGACCCCCGTCGGCAGGCTGAAGCCATTGGCCTCGAATCCAAACTGGCCAAAGGTCGCGAGTAGATTCCCCTCGGCGTCAAAGACCGCCACGCGATATCCCTCCGGATCGGTGACATAGACCCGGTCCTGGCTGTCGACGGCCAGGAAGGGCTTGTTGACGACCGACTGGCCGTACCAGGCATCCACCGTCCACTCGCGAAGGTAAGCAAAATCGGGGTCAAAGACCTGGACCCGTTGGTTCCAGGTATCGGCGACGTAGACGTTGCCCGCGCTGTCGACATCGATGCCTACCGGCTCGGAGAAGAAGCCGGGTCCGACCCCCTCCTCGCCCCACTGGTCCAGGTATGTCCCTGACTGGTCAAAGACCATGATCCGCTTGTTGCCCGTGTCGGTGACAAACACGCGGCCCGTGTCGTCGACGGCAACGTCCCGCGGGCCATAGAAGAGCGCCGGATCGGTCAGGGTCTGGCCGTACAGGCCCCACTTGGTCAGGAACGTACCATCCGCGTCAAAGACCTGGATGCGGTGGTTCCAGGTATCGCTGACATAGACCCGGCTGTCACCGTCGACGGCAATGCCCCAGGGCTCCTGGAACTGGCCGTCGCCGGTTACCATGGGCCCATCCCCATCCAGGTCCTCACAGCCGACACCGGTCGCCAGATTGCAGTTGCCGCCCCAGGCGCGCAGGTAATCGCCCGTGGGGTCAAAGACCTCGACCCGGTGGTTGTCCGAGTCGACGACATAGACGTTGCCATCCGGGCCCACGGCGATGCCGCGGGGATGGTTGAACTGGCCGGCGTCGACGCCCACCGCGCCCCAGGTGGCCGAGCTGGCGAGCTCGGTATGGGCTTCGGCATAGGGGTCGGGCGGCAGCTCGATAGCCTCTGGCGGCACAGCGCCAAAGTCCCACAGCTGCTGGGCCACGTCTTTGCGGACGTAGAGGTAAAAGTTGTGGACGTGATACCAGTCGTCGGGCGTGCGCGGGTACTTGCGGAAGTAGAGGATGTTCCAAAGGATCTGGCGCTTCTCGGACGAGGTCAGGATATTCCGGATGCGCTCCCAGGTGAGGCCCATGTACTGCTGGTTGGGCCACCAGACGAGCCGGCGCTCGAAGCGATGGTAACGATCGCCCAGGAACGGCTGCACTTTGGCGTCGTTCTTGTCGCCGGCCAGCACAACGGGGACATCCAGCTTCTCCCGGGTTGGCGTCTCGCCGTAGAACTGGCGGTTAGGATACTCGCGCATGTACCACTCGAGGGGCCAGGAAACGTCACTGTCGTAGGCAACCTCGATCATCTTGTCACCCACGGTGCGCCGCGAGATCTCGGCGATCTCGTCCATGGTCGGCTTGACATCGGCCCCGCCATGGGCATAGACGAGGAGCTCGGTGGCATAGTCATAGTTGATATAGGTCGCCATCCAGGCAAAGCGGATGGTGAAGAAGGAGAGAAAGACCAGGAGCGTGGCCAGGGCGACGGCCAGGCTGTGGTGCCTGCCCAGCCGGCGCATGACCAGCACCGTCAGGGCCACCAGGAGCAGCGTCACCAGCAGTGCCGCCAAC
This sequence comes from Anaerolineae bacterium, assembly GCA_023544525.1. Classification (GTDB taxonomy): domain Bacteria; phylum Chloroflexota; class Anaerolineae; order JAAYZQ01; family JAAYZQ01; genus JAMJFU01. The sequence goes on from JAMJFU010000033.1 coordinate 8,520, forward strand.
CAGTTGCCCGTTTCCTGCAGCTTGAACAGCGAAAGCCCCTGGAAGGGCCGCAGCGTGATCAGCGTATAGATGCCGAACAAGGTGACGGGCAGAAGCAGGGCCAGGATGGCACCCCCCCGGTGCCACACCCGGCGCCAGTCCACCGGTCCCTCCGCACCCTTCTCCAGCGTGCTGTGCCGGGCAAAGAGGTCGCCCGTGAACTTGGCCGCCAGTATGATCATGGGCAGGACGGGATGGACTATCAGCCAGGGCATCTTTTCCCCGGCCCAGCTATAGATGAACAGCGTGGTGACGGTCCAAAAGATCAGGAACGCGTTAAAGAGAGACTGCTCGCGCTCCGAGCTCAGCTCCTCAGGCAGGGGAGCGTACCCTTCTTCGGGGGCGGAGACCGGATCCTGCTCCGGGTAGGGGTCCACGTCTTCCTCGCCAGCCGTAACCTCGGGCCGGCGCCGCGTGCCCCGGATCAGGTAGTAGGGAATGGCGATGGCGCTGAACAGGAGGGGCAGGAACTCGTACATAGGCAGGAGCAGCAGGTAGTAATACCAGGGTTGTCCGCCCCGCTGGACCTCCTGCTGGGCCAGCCAGTAGCTGATGGAGCCAAAGAGGCCTGTGCCCAGCCCCAGTGGGTTGGTGAAGAAGGTCGTGAAGAGCAGGGCATAGATCACGAACATGATGACGATGCCGATCAGCCAGTCGCGCCAGGCCAACGAGCGCAGCGCTTCCTCGACACTGCTGGGCCGCGGATGCCGCGAACGGATCAAACTGGCGCTGATGAGGGTAGCCGGCATCGTACCGGCCAGCACAATCACCACGGCGAGGACCAATTTCATCACCCCCGTGGCACCCTCAGCGGCCGCTTCTCCCCCGGCGGAGGCACCTCCCATGAGCAAGACGGAGAGGACCGTCAGGACAACGGTGAGGCCTGCGCCTCCTACGTAGAGCCAGAGCTGATTCTGGGGACGCACGCGCTCCCAGAGCAGCATCTGCACGATAAAGACGAGGCCGATATAGCCAAAGATGTAGGCATTCTCCTTGGTGGTCAACGAGAGCATCAATACGGCTGCACCCAGAAAGAACCAGCGGGGCTCGTGGCTGCGCAGGAAGTGAAAAAGGGCGGCGATGAGCACGATCGTCCAGACCGTCATATAGATGTCGTTGCGGATGTAGCGGGAGTAGTAGAGGAAGGAGGGGGAGATCAGGAGCAGGACGCTGGCAATGATCGCGCCGGCCCGGCCCAACCAGCGGCGCAGGAACAGCGGGCTAAAGACCATGAAAACCCCGAATAGCGCCGGGATGATGCGCGCCGTGAAATCGTTGTCGCCGAACAAGAAGTAGATCAGGGCGTTGGCGTGAAACAGGAAGGTGCCATGCATCATCGGGTTGTGGATGTAGCCCGAGCCACTGTAGAGGTAGTAGGAGTAAAGGGCATGCAGGCTCTCGTCGTGGCTCATGGCCCGCGCCCCGAGATCCCAGAAGCGGCTGGCGACGGCCAGGAGAAAGATGGTGAAGTAGATCGCCTTCTCCCAGTTTGGCTTCAGCAACTCGGAAAGTGGCCTGTCAAAGAACGTCTGTCTATCTTGCATGCTCATACGTTGGAACCTCACATTGCTTTGTACGCCGGTCATTGTCTCCACAGCAGGTGACGGCGGCTGGAACTCCTCGATCTCTTTCTGGCCAGGCGGCCGCGGATCCTGCCGTCTAGCCACGGTCGGTCCTGACCCACAGCACCACCTCGTGGTCGACGACCGGTTGCGTCGCCTCGGTGAACAGCAGCCAGCGGACCAGATCCTGTCCCCACAGGCCCCAGGGGAGCCAGTGTGTGCGCAGGGGGAAGCCCTGCCCGCGAAAGGTCTCACCGATGGGCGGATCGGCCATGGCCAGGGTGATGGCGGCCACGGTATCGGGCGGCGCCGAAAGCCCGTCCACGACGACCTGCTGCTCAAAGTCGCGCAGATACCAGTCGACGACCGGGCCCGTGGCCGCGTCAACCGTGATGGGCAGGGTATGGGCATCGCCACGCTGGTTGCGCGACAGCTCTTCCAACTGATCGACCAACAATCGCACCTCGGGGGAGGTCGTCTCGACGACCATCAGCTCCCGGGGATCGGCCGCATGGGCAAAGCTCAGGCTCCACATGGCCTTGAAGGCAAAGAGGCTGAGGATCACCACGGCCGCCAGCGAGCCCGCGGCCAGTACCAACTGCGGGCCACGCCAGGCCCAGACGAGGGCGGCCAGGCCAGCGATCAGCAGCAGGGCGACCAGGCCTAGCAGCAGGTAGGTCAACGTCGCGTGGAGGGTCATACCCACCACCGAGACCGTCTCCGCTCCGGCTGTGCGGCCGTAGGCCGCCACCTGCAGGTAGAAAAAGACGCCCAGCCCCAGGGCCACGCTGGCCGCCAAGCCCGCCTCGGCCCAGACGATGCGCGGGCTGAGCCGCTGCCAGAGCCGTTCTACGGCCCGGCCTGCCAGCAGGGCCAGCGGCACCAGGGGCAGGAGGATGTTGCCGGCGGGCCGGTGCCCGGAGATGGCGACCAACAGGATCGCGGCCACGGTCCAGAACGACAGAAAGGCCTCGAAAGGAAAGAGGGCACGGCTGCCCCGCCGGCCGGCCAGCCACCAACCGATGCCCACCAGCCCCAGGAAGAGGATGAGTGACTCGTAGCGGAGGAGGAGCAGGATGGGATAGACCAGGGGCTGCCCGCCGGGCTGGGGCAAGAAGCCCTGGGCCCAGGCACCCAACAGGTCGGCGGCCAGGCCGATGCCGGCCGGGTGCAAGACGAAGGCCGTCGCCACCAGGCCCAAGACGGCCGCCGCCGCGACGCCGGCCCTCAGCAACGGGCTGCCGCTGTCCAGGCCTCCGCCCTCCCCGGTGCCCTCTGCTGAACGGGCGGCTCGATAGCCCTCGACCAGGGAAGACCAACCGGCCTCGCGGCCCAGCCAACGCTCGACCCCATAGAGCAGCAGGCCAAACAGGATAAAGACAAGCAGCAGGTAGTAGATGCCCGAGCCGGCGGCCAGGCCCAACCCCAGGGCGGCTCCGGCCAGGTAGAGGTAGCCCGTCGCCCGGCGGTCGAGATAGCCCACCAGCCCCACGACCATGGCCAGGCCACAGGCCGCGACCAGGATGGCACTGTCCAGGCTCCGCGAGAAATGGACCGCCGAGGGAGAGATGGCCAGCAGCAGCGACGCGGCCAGCGCTCCACCCCGTCCCAGGCGGTGGCGAAGCCCGTAGGGCAGCAGCACCAGGACCACGCCCGCCAAGGCGGGCAGCCATCGCGCCGAAAAATCGCCGGCGCCCGCCAGCGTAAAACCGAGGGCATTGCCGGTGAAAAGGGCCGGCACGGTGCCCGCCGGCGCCACGTCGACGGCGCCGTGGACAAAGCGGTAGGCTGCCAGCGACTGGATGGCCTCGCCGACATTCAAGGGCCGTAGACCCAACTGGAAGAAGCGCAGGCCCACTGCCAGCAGGCCAACGGCCAGGTAGGCCAGGCGCTCCATCGTCAGCCAGGCTGGCGATGCTTGCTCCTGCTCAACCGGTTCGAAAAGCCAGTCCATTGCCTCCACTACACACACTCCAAAATACAGTTCAAGGAGCCGGCAGGCGGGCCAGGAAAGCCCTGCCTGCCCCCCGTGGGGCGCTCACTTTTGCATTCTATAGATGGTCACGCCCTCGTTCTCGTAGGCGATCTCCATGAACCGGGCGAACTTTTGCAGGGCCCGCGGGTCGTAGCGGCTGCGCTCCAGTGGGCCGACATAGACGTAGGACACACCATACTCCTCCAGGAGCGTGCGGGCCCGTTCGACGTTGGTCTCGGAGTAGATGGCCTCGATATCCGGCTCGCGGGCGCCCTGGACCTCATAACTGCCGCGCCACTGGCTCTCGTGCCCGGCCCAGCCCAGCAGCGTGGGCAGGCCAGTCAGGGCTGAAACCCGGCCCTCGTAGACGTAGGAACCGCCCCCACTGCCCGGCGCTTCCAGGATGACCGGCGCACCCGCCAGGTGCTCGTTGAGCCAGGTGATGGCGGCGTGATCATCCGCCTGGCTCTCGGCCAGGTAGGCGGTGCCATCCAGCGCCGGCTCGTGGTTGAAATGGCCTGCCCGGCTATAGTTGCCCAGCACCGGGTAGACCATGCCCATGGCAAAGAGCAGCCAGAACCCGACCTGGAATGCGGTGCGCAGCCCACGGCGGGCTTGCTCTCCCTCGGGTGCACTGCGGCCCAGCCAGTACACGCCAAACGCACTGGCTATGGCCATCAGCACCCAGGCCTGGAAATAGAACTTGAAGATGGTATTCATGCGGACGCCAAAGTTGTCCACCAGGTAAAAGAACTCGACGCTGAGCGTGAGCAGCAGGCCCATGACGGCGCACAACAGGACGAACTGGAGGGTCGCGGTGGACCTGTCGTAGGTCCCGCCCCAGAAACCCTGCCCGGAGGGCGCCGGGGAAAGATGCGAGTCCGCAGCGGCCGTGTCCGGCGCGGGCGGCATGGCGCGGAGGGAGCGCTGCAGGAGGGCCAGGCCCAGGCCGGCCATGGCGGCGACGACCAGGGGCATGAGCCAGGTCCGCAGCTTGACGAGCAAGAGCTGGCCCAGCACCTGGGGCCAGGGCGCGTCACCCACCACCTGGTAGACCGCAGGGATACGGCGGATGCCTTCTAACATCTCCCGGCCCGACGGCGCGAGCAGCAAAAAGCCGACGATCAGCAGCATGGCCAGCAGGGGCACGACCAAAAGTGCGGCCGTCCAGGCCAGCCAATCGCGGAACAGCTTCTTGCGGGCCGCCCGGGGGGTCGATTGCAGGGCCAGCAGGAGCACGAAACCGAGGATGGCCACCAGGAACGGGCCGAACATGACGAAATATTGCCGAAAGCGCGTGCCCACGTACAGGGTCGGCAGCAGGCCACCGGCCTGGGACTGGAAGCCGATGTAGAAAGGCAGGTAGAGGAAAAAGCCTGCGACGGCCGTGGCTGCGGCCGTCACACCGACATCCCGCAGAAAAGCCCAGCTCAGCGCCCGGTGCCAGACCCAGCGGCCCAGCCCGTAGGCAGCCACAAAGATGGCCCAGTAGATGGGAAAATCCCACGTGTTCAGGAAGGCCAGCCCGCCCAGGCTGAGAGGCACCAGGAGGGGCAGGCGCGCGAGCAAGCCCTTCCAGCCGCGGGTCTCCCCGGCCAGGGTATCACCCCGGGTGCCCTCCAACAGCGCCCACAGGGCCAGCGCCAGGGCCAACAGGACAAAGGGCAGGGCCAGGACGTGGGGATGCATGTCGCCCAGCAGGAAGCTAAAGCCCGGGAACTCGTCGATGGGCTGGACGGGCACGGAATTGCCCAGCGGGTCCAGGTCGTGGATGACGCGCGAGGCCCGCCACCACCACCAGCCGCTACGGCTGGGCAGGAGCGAAGGCGCCACGCCCGCGTTGAATGGCTCGTTGATGTCGACGATGTCCAGCCACCGCCAAAAGCCCTGGGGCAGGGCCCGGCTGCTGTAGAGCACCTCCAAAAAGCCCTCCAGGTTGCCCAGCACCGCGACCAGCACCGCCCCGGCATAGCCCCAGGCGATGGGGCTGGCGCGGCGGCCCGGCCCCCTGCCCTGGCGCGCATTCTCTGCCAGGTGCACCAGGTTGTAGACCAGGCCAAAGCCCCCGGTGCAGGTCAGCGCAAAGAGGGACGCGAGGCCCACGTTGAAGGTGAGGTGGGCGGCAAACCCGGAGAGGCGGGTCAGGGTGGCCATCATCACGTAGCCAAAGTAGTAGTAGCTGATGCCATAGCCGCTGAGCCAGGCGTCGTGGGGCGGGAAGAACTCGCTGCGGCCGATGCTGTTCAGGTACATGAGCTCCATGAACTTTTCGCCGCCGGCGGTGGTGATCTCGGGGCTGTAGGCGCGCATCAGCGACCAGAGGGCCAGGGCGCCCGCGAAGAGCAGCTCGACGCTGAGCACCAGGCGCCTGTTGGCCCGCAACCAGGCCAGCAGGCCGGGATCGGCGTCGCTGCGCCCGCGGCGGTAGACCACGAGCGAGATGCCGGCCACGAGGCCGATGCTGAGCAACGCACCGCCCACGCTGTTGCGCAAGAGCCCCAGCGAGCCGCCCATCCACAGCAGGTAGGTGGCCAGCAGCAGGCCCAGCGGGCGGGCAAAGGCATAGCCCCGGCCGGGCAACCGCCGGAAAAAGCGGTAGGTCAGCGGCAGCGCCGCCAGGCCCATGATCTGCAACCACAGCCACCAAACGATGACGATCAGCATCCTTGCTTCCTATGACCTATTCTCGCACCGAAGCGGTCCCTGTCCCTCGTCCTCTCGAGCAGGGGCGCTGGCTACTGGACCGAGCCAGCAACCTGCAACAATTCTGCCTCTGTCAGATCACTGGCTGACAGGGCCAAGATCAGATCCCCGTATTCCCAGACGATTTCCCGCCAGGCGCTGCGGCCACTGCCGTCGCCCAGGCGCAGGAGCATGGCCGGCTGTCCCTGGACCTGGACCTCCTTGGCCTCCTCGAAAGAGGTGGTGGCCAGGTTCAGTTGGGCGATGCTGGCCTCCTCGCCGACGGTGATGGGATAGACGCGCAGGGTGCAAGATGCGCCGGACGCATCAGCGTATAGAAGCTCGACGAAAAACGGCTGGGGGAGCCAGGCCGGCAGGTCGGGGTAGGTGTAGCCAACCACCTGCTGCAGATCATAACCCGCAGGGAGGTAGGCAGGCTGGGGGATGGCAAAGGGCAGGCGTGCCTGCGCATCTTCCAGGCTCAGGGTCTCCCTGACCACCGCTGCCCGAGCCGTGGCGGTCGGCGTCCCTCCCTGGGTGACCTGCACCTGTGTGCGGCCCAGGTGGAACACCCCGAGGAAACCGGCGATGGCGGTCTGGCCCAGGGGCGTGATGAGCAGGACCAGCAGCAGCGCGGCTGCTACTCCGGCAGCCGCCCAGACCGGCCGGAAAGGGCGCTTCCGGCGCTGTTTGGCGCCCTGCACCCGGGACATCACCTGCCGCTCCAGCACAGGGTCTACAGGCCCCAACAAGGCCGGCAGATGTGCCAGCCGCCGGGCCGTGTCCACCAGACCAGCATCCTCTGGATCCAGCGGCACAGGCATGGCCTCGGGATCCCGGATCAGGCGATCCACCGCCTGCGAGACCTGCTCAGCCCGTACCCGCTCCAGTTCCTTGGCCTTCATCCTGTCTTCCTCATTTCACCGCAGTGACGGCCGTGCCGGCATCGTCACTCTTTCTCGAGGTCAGCACGCAGCTTGCGCAGCGCCCGGTAGAGAATGACCGCCACGTGCCCCGCGCGGAGGCCCATCACCTCTGCAATCTCCTGGTTGCCCAATCCGCCACCAAACTTGAGCTGGATGATCTCCTGCTCCCGTTCAGAAAGCTGGGCCAGCGCCTCCCGCACTTGCCGCAACTCTTCCTGGTGCATCACCGCCTCGGGCGGCGACGGGTTGGCGACCGGGTGCGCGCTGGCGTGATCCAGCGGCACCGTCAGGCGCCGCTTGCGGTAGTAGCCGGCCACCACGTTGCGGGCGATGCGAAACAGCCAGGCGCCGAATGCCGCAGGATCGCGCAGGGTGTGCTGCTTGGCCACAGCCCGCTCAAACACCGCCGCCGCCAGGTCCTGGGCCAGGTCCTCGCCGTCCACCCGCAGCCGCACAAAGTTCAGAATGCGAGGCAGGTATTCGCGGTACAGGTCGGTATAGTCGTCGGCTTGGCCCACAGACCGTGCGTACTCCTTAATATAAGATGCAGAATCAGCGCGCATATTACAGCAGCGAGGCACTGTCCGCACGGGCCGGGCTGGGTACTGCGCTGGCATGACGTTTGCGCCAGGCAGGTCCGGCAGCTAGACGGCCGTGCTCCAGTGCCCCGTCACATCCGGGCCGCGATCGTCCTCAACGATCCCAGACCAGCTCGTAGATCGTCACCCCTTCGTTGGCAAAGGCGACGTCCAGGGTGCCCTCGTCCACCATCCACTGGAACTTGTCCAGGCCGGCCGGCTCGTAGTAGGCCTGCTCCAGCGGCCCCACGACGATGTAGCGCACGTCGTATTTCTCGAGGAGCGGCTCTACGGTCAAGATCCCCGGTGCGTTGTAGATGGTCGCCACGTCCGTGGCCCGGTTCCAGATCGCCTGCTGGTCGGCCGCAGCCCGCTGCTGCCGCTGGTGCCAGTTCCAACCCAGCACCGTGGGCAAGCCGGTGTTGACCGAGTAGCGCGAGCCCCAGCGGTATTCCGGCGTATGTCCTTCCAGGACGACGGGCGAACCGACCACGTTGTCCAGCATCCATAGGATGGCTTCCAGATCCCACTTGAGCTCGTACTCGGCCCCCTGCGGATCCCAGTAGGTGGCCGTCTCCATATACTCCCAGCCGTCCAGCCCCGGCCCCAGGGACGGGTCGAAGCGGTCGCGGACCTTGGCGGAGGTGGCCAGGGGCGGGTAGAGGGCGGCGAAAAAGACCAGCGCGACGAGCAGACCAGACCACACACCCCGGCCCTGGCGCCAGCGCCGCAGGCGTGGCACCATCCAGGCCAAAGCGACGGCAGCCGCCACAGCCCACAGCAACCAGGTCTGGAGGTAGAACTTGAAGACGGTGTTCATCCGGCCGATATCGCCCTGGAGCACGAGCACCTCGACACCCAGGCTCATGGCCAGGCCCAGCAGGACCAGGTACACCCAGAACCGCTCGGGGCCCGAAAGCCGCGGGCGGAAGAGGGCCAGCAGGCCCAGGAGGGCGACCGGGAGGCCCAGGGCCAGGACCGCCAGGCCGCGATAGGCATAGGCACCGGTCACAGCCACATCGGGATCGGCGCGGGTGAAGCCCACCAGGCCGGGCACGATGAAGAACAGCTCCAATAATAGCAGCAACACGGCCGCGCTCCAGAGCAAGGGGCCCACCGGCAGCCCGCCTACGCCCACCAGGCGCGCCGCCTGCCGCAGGCGCTCCCGCCGGCCGCGGTAGCGCAGCGACAGGACCAGGCTGCGCAGCAAGGGGATCCGCCGCCACTCGCCGATCACCCGCGCGGCCAGATGGCTGAGGATGGCAAACAGGAAGAGGCCGTGGACGACCAGATAGGCCCATAAGGGGGTCCGTGTCCCCGTCCAGAGCGCCAGGCTGTTATAGTAGGAACCATAATGGGCCCAGAAGGGCTGGTAGAGCAGCCACCAACTGAGGAGGAAGACCAGGCCGAACTGCCAGGCCACAGAAGCGGCTGCCCGCCACAGCGGCCGGTTGCCACGGGCCAGCGCGGCGATGATCAGCGCACCCAGCACGATCAGCAGGTGGGGCGGCACGTCCCAGGTGTTGGTCGTGCGCATGGCGCCGATGGTCAGCGACCAGAGGAAGAGGGGCACCAGCGTGCGAACGACGCCCTGCCAGGTGCCGGTTCCCCGGGCGGCCGCCCTCTTGATCAGCGCCAGGGCCAGGGCCAGCGACAGGAAGGTGAGCGGCATGGCGATGAGGTGGGCATGCAGGTCCGCGTAGAGGAAGGTAAAGAAGGGGAACTCGGTGATGACCGATTCGTAGGGCCCGGCCGGGATGGCCCGGCTGGCGTTCCAGTACCACTCATCGATGCCGACGGGCAGGGCCTTGCCGCCAAACAGGACTTCTGCCGAGCCGATGAGGGTCCGTACCAGCCCGGCAAAGCCGGGGATGGTGCTCTGAAAACCCTCCAGGACACCCTCGCCCGCCTTGAGCAGCAGCAGGTGGATCTCACCCAGGTTGCCCAACACAGCCACAAAGACAGCGCCCACCAGCGCGAAAAGCAGGGGACGGCCCCGCCTGTCGCCTGCCTCTGCGCCAGAGCCGCGGGCGACAAAGTTGTAGGTGACACTGAAGGCGCCCATGGCCGTCATGGCGAACCAGGTGGGGATGACCAGGTTGTAGGCGACGTAGGGCACGATGCCGATCAGCTTGATCAGGGTGCCGACCATCACCTGGCCAAAATAGTAATAGTTCAGGTAGCCACCGGCGAACCAGGGGTCGTACGGCGGGAACTCGGTGCTCTTGATGACGGCATTGAGGTAGGCGAAATCCATGGGCTTTTCGCCGCCCTTCCACGCATGCCAGAGATCCGGATTGCCCCAGCGGATCAGCCAGAAGATGGCAAAGAAGCCCACGAACAGGAGCTCGTTCACCAGGATCAAGCGCCTCCGGGTGCGCCACAGGTCCGCCAGCCGGCGGCGTTGGCCCGGCAGCAGCAGCGAGCCGTAAGAGACGGCGGCGAGGATGCCCAGGGCAAGCAGGATCGTCTCCCGGGAATAGTGGAGCGGGGTCACGCTGGTGAGCATCCACGACAGCCAGGCCAGGAGCAGCACACCGGCCGGGCGGGCCAGGATGTAGCCCCGATCGGGCAGCCAATGGAAGATGCCCAGGACCAGCGGCAATACGGCCAGCCCGACGACGCCAACCAGCAGCAGCCAGAACAGCGTCGGCCAGCGGTTGACGATGCTGTTGCGGTCAAAGATGGAAGCCCAGGTACCGCCCTGCTGTTGCAGCTCCCACTCTGCCTCACCCAGCATCAGCTCGTTGCGCTGATCCTGGGTCTGCAGCTCAGCAGCCTGCTCACGGCGCCACGCCGGGACGTCGCGGGGGTTGAGCCAATGGGGAATGCTGTCCCAGTCGATGCCCTCACTGAGCAGGGCCCGCACCCGCTCACGATCGTAGGCGTCCGTCTTGTGAAAGATAAGCACTCGGGGGTGGTCATAGACGCTAAATGCTTCCTCAGCAGGCGGAAGCGGCACCTTGATCGGCTGACCTTGATGAACGTAAGTTGCCTTCATCAACGGGTAAGGGGTCTCCTGGTCGGGAAACTGAAAGGGGCCGATAGCCGGGTAAGAAGTGAAATCGGCCACCAACTCGAAGCCAAGATCCCCGGCAAAGAGGGTACGATAGTAGGCAGTCGTCAGAGGATAGCGGGCTGGTAGGCGGGAAATCGAGGCGTAGAGCCGATTGCTTGCCAAAAAGATGTAGTCTGTCTGGTCCAACTGGTCAAGTAACTGTGTCAGTTTTTCCGGCGTGTCTTCATCATAGTTTTTCAGTTCCAGGCCGATGTACATCCCGGCGAAGGGATTGTGCCCATCCACTGGCAGGGGTAGGCCCCAGTCCCAGTGCTCGTTGGCTACGGTTACTCCCGCCGGGATGTTGGCATAGATCCAGCGCGAGGCAGCCACGCGCGTGTTGGGCTGCAGGTAAATAGAGAACACCGCACTGGCCCATACGGTGGTACCGACAACGACGACAGCGGCGAGACCCAAGCCCATACGATGCCGCCAACGACCCTTGCTACGGATCAAGCGGACTAGGAGGTAGGCAGCAAAAATCACGCCAAGGGGATACAGGGGCAGGAAATAGCGCATGGCCTTGACCCAGCGTGTAGCCTGGTAGAGAAAGAAGAGAGTGCCCCAAACCCACAAGACCAGGTGGGTGCGCTCGCCGCGCCACAACCTGTAGCCGATCGTGGCCCAACCGGCCGAGGCGATCAACCCCAAAGGCAATCCCATGCCCCAGACGACCATGTTGACCCAGGGAAACAGGAACGGGGCCCGATTTGTCCATTGCCGACCCGGTGGCAGATCTGCTTTGCCGCTTTGCTCCGCAGCGATTTGTCCTAACCGTTCCAGCCACTCTGGACTGAGTTGCATACCAAAAAACCCGGGACCTTCGAAGGCATAGGGCTGGGCAATACGAAAAGCAATTAGCGCCAGCAAACCAGCGAGGAGGAGCCTGGGTAATAGGAAGAGGAGCGGGGAAAAAAGTGAGCGATGGGATTGGGAGTGAATGGATTGCAGCCACCACCACACCCCGGCCAGCACAACGAAAAGTGCTGCCCAGATGGCGCTAATCTTGCAGGCTGTAGCCAGACCGGTCGCAACACCTGCCAACCCAAAATTGAGCCATGATGGTCCACGAGAAATCTTTGACTGACCAGCTCGCACCGCAAAGTAGGCGGTCAGGATGGTGAAAAAAGTGGCCATGCTATCTACGGTGAAAAAATGGGCCTGTTGGATAAGAAAGGCAACGAGCGAACCCAGTGCTGCAGCGAGCAGCCCAACGGCTTCCCCGTACAGGCGGCGTGCGATAAGGTAGACCAGGACTACAGTTCCCAGGTCAGCCAATGCCGAAAGAAAACGTCCCACGAGGGCGCTTTGGGGGCCAGTGAAGGTGCCCGGGGTACATTGTGAGACCGGGAGCCCTAGGAAAAGCCTTCCCGCGGCTGCGCTCAACCCATTGGGCGAGTCCCCACAGCTACGGTCGAGCCACTCTGCTGTCAAGCGGGTCAGGAACAGAGGAAGTGTGCCGTAACTGTACTGATGCCCACTGTTCCGAGAATTCAGGGGTGAGTTGTGGGTATCAAAGTAGAGAGAGAGGTCATCCGGCATCCTGATAACAGAGGTGATGATGCGCATGTGCCCCTCATCGGGGTGGATCCACTGCCCTTCGTCCCAGTTGAGGTTGTAGAAGCGAAAGCCCGCGCCGGCCAGCAGGATAGCCAACAAGGCCACCAGCAGGAGGGTTTCGCTGGGGCGCCGGTGCTTCTGTGACCTGGTCGTTCTATTCATGATCAACCATAAACCTACGAATGGGAACTGTATCAGCGCCGTAGTATAGCATTTTTCAGACGGGGACGCAATCCCCTGTGTTCCGCTTGCGAGACATAGAAAGGGCCCCTGCAACCTGAGCAAGGACCCCTTCTTCCTGGTGGGCGAAACAGGACTTGAACCTGTGACTTCTTCCTTGTAAGGGAAGCGCTCTCCCAACTGAGCTATTCGCCCAAAGCTGGTGCATTATACCCAGAAAGACGGCTGCTGTCAATTGAAATGAATGCCCGTTCCTTGGGCTGTATCATTTGGGCCTAGAAAACTTGCAATGCACCTCTCGAGACTGGGAGGCGCTGTGCACGAACGAACGGTTTCTCTTATGTCAAGTAAGTCGAGAGAAATTGACCATGTAGGGTTGCGGGCATCACATAGGACAAGCAAAGGGTCTATCGCAGTTCATGCATCCAGGTCTGCTGTGACTCGGACTTGCACGTTTCCGTATAAGAGGTTATAATCGCGATTAGAGACCGTCAGCTAGGTCAACCGGGCGTTTGACACTCTTCCCACAATCTGAGCCCCTTGTTGCTGCAGGGAAGAGCACAGAATTGGAGAAGTTCATGCTTTCGCATACTCGCCAGCAGATTCACATGGGCATAAACTATCTATTCTCACCTATCCCTGTGATTAACAGGCATAGTCTTCTGCGTTTCCAGCAGAACCTCGTGAATCAGGGTATCGACTTCGGAACTGCTTCACTCAGTGAGCCCGAATTGACTGTGATCCGAGACAGACCAAACAGACTAGAGATCAAGATTGCTGCCCTTGGACAGCCTCCTCTCGCCCAGTTCCTAGTTGTGTCACCACAAGTGGGCTGCGATGTAGCTATGTTTAGAAGGGATGTGGAAGCGGTGCTTCGTGCCTTTGAATCAACTTGGGAGAGCCCGAGGCGGCAGGTGATTTCTTGCGATGCCACATTTCGAGACCTCTACGAGACCTCTGCTGAGCACGCTTTTCAGGAGATCTGGGAGGTGCAGTTAGGCCAACCAGCAGAGGCTCTCATGGTCTTTGGACGCCCTGTCTTGGGTGGGGGCTTGAGATTTGTGATGCCTCCTCAACAGGATGATCCAGAACCCGTCACAATCGAGGTGAAGATCGAATCGTACCTGAGAGATACCAAGAAGCTCATCATCGAGACACAGTTCACCTGGCCCTCACCGAGTCAGCCAGGAATGCCTTTTGAACCAGCGAGTAGATTGAGACAAGTCGATGATTACGTGGAGACCCAGGTGACCGAATTCCTAATGGGAGGCGCCGATGCTAGAGAGAGATAGCCGCGAACAGACTGTAGAAGCTGGCCTCCCTATACCTGCAACATCGGCACCTGTAGAAAGCAATTGGGGCCAACCCCCTGCCAGCCAATTCCGCTGGGAAGTTGCTGGCAACAGGTTGTTTGGTCAGTATCTCTACATGTCAGGGCTAGTTGCTACTAACTCAGCCGGTGATGTCCATCTTCACGAGATCTCTCGCCAGTTTTCTCTTGCGTCTCCCGAGGAAACGGCTTCTGCAGGGCGACTACAGCTGTCTGAAATGACCATTGATTCTGAAGTCAACAACATGGAATGGCTGGCCCTCTCCGAAAGGTCGTTCGAACTCTGGGACAATGAGCTGGACGCCGACTACGATGCCCTATAGACAGGGTGATATTGTCGTTGTTCCATTCCCCTTTTCGGACCTAACAACAGCGAAACAGCGCCCTGCCTTGGTCGTCTCTGCAAACTGGTACAATGCAGAGAGAGAAGACTGTATTCTTGCCATGATCACATCTTTGGGTCGGGGAGAGCGCGATGAAGTCGAGATTCGCGGAGCTGATGTGCGAGTAGCGGGTCTGATTCATGATTCTGTTGTCAAGTCAGGAAAAATCTTCACTATCCAACAGGACTTGATCAGAAAGACCATAGGATCTCTTCCACAAGGAACACTCCTCAGAGTCTTGGAGCATCTGGAGGGCGTGTTTCGAGACTAGTGACACCTCCGTGCTGGTCGCGGGAGGTGTATTGCATTTTGGATCCAACTCAAAGGCAATCAACCCTGCCACCGTTGCTAGGACTGTAGCAAAGTAGGTGCAGGCGTCAGCGGAACGTAACCACGACGGCAGCCACGAGCATGACCAGGGCCAGCACGACCAACCACCTGTTGGCCCACAGGGCCTCTGTCCAGCTCTCCTCCTGCTGCAGGACCCGGCCAGTGGCCGTGCCCGCCTGGCCGGCGAGCATCCTGCACCACGCCGCCACGGACTCGGGGCGGTCTTTGGGATGCAGGGCCAGGGCCGCCAGCACGGCCTGTTCGACGTCCCGTGAGATGGCCGGGTTGACCTCGCGGGGCCGGCGAAGCAGCCCGTCGTCAAGAAAGCGTTCCTGGGCATTGGCTGGCGCCGAACCGGTCAGAAGGTGGTAGAGGGTGGCCCCCAGGGCATACAGATCGCTGCGCCGGTCGGTGTGGGCCATCTCGCCGGCATACTGCTCGATCGGCGTGTAGGGCAGCGAGCCGAGGCCGCGCAGCCCGGTGACCGTCCGGGGGTCCGCCGGGTCCAGGGGCTTGACCAGGCCAAAGTCGACCAGCTTGATGCGGCCCTCTGGGGTGAGCTTGACGTTGGCCGGCTTGACGTCGCGGTGGAGCACGGGTGGTTCCTGGCCGTGCAGGTAGCTGAGGGCATCGCATAGCTGGCCCATCCAGCCCAACACCTCCTGCTGATCCAGGAAGCGACCCTCGCGGCGCGCCTGATGGGCAAGGTCCTCGAGGTTCTGGCCGGGCACGTAATCCATGACCAGGTAGTCGCGACTGACTACGTCCTGACCGGGCGGAGCCAGCGTGTAATAGTCAGAGACCTTGGGCAGGTTGGGGTGGTCCAGCCGGGCGAGGGTGCTGGCCTCCCTGAGGAACTGCTCGCGCGTGTGGGCCAGGGCTTCAGGGCTGAGGCCTGGGGGAGGCCAGGTTTCCTTGATGGCGCAGATGCGCCCGGGCAGGCGCCGGTCGGCAGCCTTGTAGACCGCGCCCATGCCCCCCTGGCCGATGAGTCCAAGGATCTCGTATCGGTCGCGCAGTACAGTTCCGGGCTCTAGACCTTGATGCATGGCTCGCGTCTCGGATCACATGTCTGACGTTCGGTGCCAGTAGGGTGATTGCATTTGACTCCAGCCAGGTGCAATGCACCTCCGATCCTTGGCCAAGCAACGCCACGAGAGGACGATC
>JAMJFU010000340.1 GCA_023544525.1 Anaerolineae bacterium
CACTCGTTCGCTTTATAGCCACGGTACTATTACCTTGTGGCAGTATTCGTCCCAGGTGGCACCAAATGCCTGTGACAATGCTCTCTCCCTTTCGCTATTGGATCGCCGGTTGAGATCGTGGGCAACACGTGTGGATCATAACACGACCAGGCTCCGCCGTCATCGTCAAAACACAGCATCCGGGGCTGGTCAAAAAGGAGGAGCGGTGAGGCAATCGTCAACTATGTTTGAGGTACGACCGAGACTGGTGCATTTGTATTACCGTAGGGGAACACAAAGAGAGGGGGAGCACTTGAGGTCTGCTCCCCCTCCCTATGTACATTGTGCCCGGCACCCCTGGGGCGATACTAACGACGCTGCACCCCAGTGAGGGTTGCCGCTCTATACACTAGATCCTGGGCACGCTGCAAAGGGACCTGTTCACTTGGCCTGGGTAGGCCAAAGCCCACCCATACCTCAGCTATTTGAAGATGGCCATGATCTCATTGATCACTGTATCGAGGGTGCCAGCGTCATCTTCTCCTGCTTCGACCAGGTAACCACCGTCCTGTATGTGCAGGTTGAAGACAGCCAGCTCACCCGCCGCATCCTCGTTGATCGGCTCAGCCCTGTGGCAGCCACCGCAGGCCCTCGAAGCGGGACCGGTGACATACTCGGGCACCTCGCCGATGTTCCTGTCCCAGCCATTGACCGAGTCGGAGGCTGATTGCAGACCGGGTAGCGATGCGGACTGATCCGGCACGCCGTTTGTGCCTTCCGTGTGGCAAGACGCGCAGTTGGCGATGCCATGCGTTGGATACGGGAACTCGATGTGATGCTCATAGTGCAGGGCTTCCACCGGGTTGCTGAAGTCGATGTCGCCGATGTCGAATGCCTGGCCCGCATGGATCGCGTGGGCATAGGAGTCGATCGACCTTGACTGCATTTCCAGGTGGGAGCCGCCACTCTTGGTGATGTGGCACAACCTGCAGACGACGATGTTCCCACCCCGATCGGGGGAGTGGTAGTTGGTCGCCAGGGCATCGTGGCAGGTCTCGCAACCATCTTCGACCCTTACGATGGGGCTGTAGAAGTCATCCACGAACTCATTGGCACCCAGGTCAAAGGTCCTGGAAGGCGCGTCGAGGGCGAGGGTCAGCTCGTCGGCATTCTCAAGAGTCGGAATGACAGCAATCTCCACCCTCTTCACGGAGCCATCCTCGACCATATCCGTCCAGGCCGAGAGGTCGAAGCTAACCTCCCAACTGCCACCGTCTGCCGAGACGGTCGTGGCGCGTGGATGCTCGGCGCCTACCTCGTATTCCAGTGTCCTCTCATCGTCCCGGGTGATCTCACCGTCACCATTGTCGTCAAAGAGCCTTTCGTGCGGGCCGATGATATAGTCCTTTGTGTCCCAGCCGTACAAGCCGACCAACACGGTGGGTGCAATGTCTGCCACATCGAGCCCTTCAAGATCTGGCGACTGTACGGCGCTGAACTGGACGTTGAGCATGTCGCCGTCGAAGGAAGCGCTGTCGACGGTGACGGAGATGGCATCCGAGTAGCGCAGCCCGTCGGCGGTGTAGATCATCTTGTCGTAACCGGTGTGGATCTCGGCGAACGTTGAAGCCGCTCCACCCTCAGCGTGGCACGTCGTGCAGTCCGTCGTCGCCAGGTCCATCGACTCATGGATCGCTGGGGGCAGGATGGTCGCCAGCGCGAGCTGGGTCGTATCATAGATGACGTCTTCTTCATCTTCGGGGTTGACCGCGACTGCACCGGTCACCGGGTGACAGCTCTTGCAGGTGTCCACCGTAAAGTTGGCATCGGTCAGGATGGCGTCCAGTTTGCCTTCGTGGCAGGTCACGCAGTTGGACATGGACTGGGGATAGGGGAATTCCATGGCATGCGACATATGCACGTCGTTCATGAGCGACGTTGTGTACGCATACATCTCCAGCTCTTCATCCGTGAAGATGGACAGGTCCTCGTCCGAATTCAGCCATTCAACAGCCTTTTCCGGATCGTTGACGAGAAGCTGCCATTCAAAGTGACCGCCTTCGCCGTTGTCCAGGTGGCAGGCCTTGCAGGTGTAAAAGTCGGTTGCGGGATCGTTGTTGACCTGGGCGTTGATGTAGCCGTGCTTGAGGTAGGGATCGGTGTGGCATTTCTCGCAGCCATCGTTGTTGGCGGCTGAGACATAGTCCACGCCACCTCCCATCTCGAGCAGGGCCGCGAACGGGTACTTGCCTTGCCGGATGCGGGCAGGGAGCCGGCCGACAATCTCGTCCGTCCCGTATACTACGATGACGCCGTCGGTGTTGCTGACATTGGGGGTCTCGCCCACCAGCGTGCTCGTGCAGGCCCCTGTCCCATCACAGGTCACATCCCCCATGAGAGACAATCTGTCGGCCGCAGGCTCGAACTGGAACGCGGTCCCGGTGTACGGTGCAAAGTAAATCGCCATGGAATCTGCGTCATTGGCGTTGAACGGAGCACCGTTCTTGGTCATCCGGAAGGTTACCGTGGTTGTATCCCCGGAATAGGAGTAGGCCAGGTTGGTAACTTCGATGACGCCATCCTGATACAACTCGTCATAGGACGCCTGGTGTAGGCTACCGGCTTCAGGATGGCAGATCGAACAGGTCTCGGGCTCGATAGGCGCTGCGGCGACTGTCGTCTCGCCGGCAGGTCCTGCGGGTCCTTCAGGGCCGGGCGGTCCTGCGGGTCCTTCAGGGCCAGGTGGTCCTGCGGGTCCTTCAGGGCCAGGCGGTCCTGCCGGCCCAACCGCTCCCGCCGGTCCTTCCGGTCCGGCGGTACCACAGCCAGCCAGCAGCCCGACAGCCAGCAGCAAGACTAGGCACATACCTAGTGCACCGATGGTCTTCTTTGACATCGTGACTCCTCCTTGTACTTTGCTTTCTACGATTCTTTTGAATAACTGCGGGTTGTGCTCCCTCAACTACTGCACCCTGTTCCTGGTCCGCGCCACCCCCTTCCTGACATTACCTGATGCAAACCAATGCCCAACGCAACCGAGAGCGACTCGCGTTCTGATCCGAACGCGAGTCGCACAATTATACCAGACTTGGGCCCTCGATACACTTGACAAGTGTCCCTATTCTGCCGGGACATTGCGGCATCGGGCAGGCCGTCGCTTTCAGATTGGATCCCTCCACCGGCCTGCACGTCACCGGCCAGGTGCAGACGGTGGACCTGGCGACCTGCCGGCTGCGCGTCACCGGGCTGGTAGATGGCCCGCTGGAGCTGACCTACGACGAGATCCGCTGCCTGCCCAGGATAAAGGACAGCCTCCTGCTCACCTGCCCCCAGACGTTCCAGGATCGGGCCACGTGGGCAGGTGCATCCCTGAGCGAGATTCTCAAACTCGCCGGTGTGCAGCCTGAAGCGCAGGAAGTGCAGTTCGTGAGTGCCGACGGATTCAAGGCCACGCTCTCGCTGGAGAGGGTACTGCAGCCGGGCAACTTTCTGGCGTACGAATGGGAAGGCGAGCCACTGCCCCGCCTGCACGGCTTTCCGCTGCGGGTAGTGCTGCCGGCCGAGATAGGCTTCTACTGGGTCAAGTGGTTGGTGGAGATCCAGGTGCAGTGACCGGGTGAGTTGGCTCTGTCATCGCCGCTCCCAACCTGTGGGGCATGTCCCCTGGCGATCGGCCCTCGCCCGCTATCCCGCGTCGAAGGCCAAGATCACGAACGCACCCAGGGCGATGAGGACGGCGGTGACGGTAACAAGCAGGGTATGCGCTACGAACCGGCCCACGGGTGAGTGGACATAATCGTCGAGAACGACGCGCATGCCGTTGGCGCCGTGCAGCCAGCCAAAGACGAGGAGGACCAGGTCGAACACCCGCCAGCCAAGGAAGCGCCAGCGCCAGGCGATCAGCTGAAAGCTGATCGTATCCATGCCCAGGGCGATGTGCATGTACACCAGGTGATAGAGGGCCATCCCGAGCAGGACGACGGCCGAGATGCGGGTGAACAACCAGGCGATCTGGAGCGGATCGCCTG
>JAMJFU010000341.1 GCA_023544525.1 Anaerolineae bacterium
TCCAGCACCTGGTCCCACGAGAGGAAATCGGGGTTCTGGGCATCCACCGGCGCCGAGATCAGGAAGAAGGTGCCGGTGAACCCGTAGCGCTGCAGCAGGGGAAAGGCATGGGTGTAGGCATCGACGTAGCCATCGTCGAAGGTCAGGACGATGGGCTTTGGTGGCAAGGGCGTGCCCCTGGTGAGGTGCAGCACCAGGGCGTTGAGGCTGATCGATTCGTAACCCTGTTGTTTCAGATACTGGAGCTGCTCCTCAAACTTCTTGGGTGCTACCGACAGGTCGCGGCGGACCGCGTTGGCCCCTGGGGGTGCCTTATCGATATGGTGGTACATCAGGATGGGCACGCGCACCCGGCGCTCTATGCCATCAGGCGTGGGCAGGATGGGCGTGGGCGTAGGGGTCTGGGTAGCGGTAGCCGTCGGAGTGGGCGTGCTGGTGGACGTCGGGGTCGGTGTGCTGGTGGACGTCGAGGTGGGCGTGCTGGTGGACGTCGGCGTGGAAGTAACCGTCGGGCTTGGCGTACTCGTCGGCGTAGAGGTCGGCGTGGATGTGGGGGTGTTGGTGGCGGTCGGCGTGGGTGAGGCGGTGACCGTAGCGGTGGCAGTCGGGGTAGGCGTGTCAAGGACCCCGAACCTGGCGATGGCTGCCAGGCTGGCCCCAAAGCTCGACGAGGCAGGCAAGACGCTCCCGGTGCGCCAATAGGCCGCACAGAGCATTAGCGCTACGAGCGGCAGAGCCAAGATGATCCAACGGGTATTCGGTCGCCGGTGCAAAATCTCCCTCGTCAGCGTGGGATACGGCCAAAGATACCTTAAGTAGTCAGAACTGTCAAATACGACCTGCCCGTAGAGGGGGCCCGGCTTGCCACCTGCTGAGCACCATGGAGGCGTTGCACAGATGCCCAGAGCACGAGACAGGGAAATGGCTCAAAGGCTCAGTACTCTAACATGTCCTCGCGGCCGATCCGCTGGCGAAAGATCCGGTAGCTCCAACCCTGATAAATCAGCACCACCGGGACAAAGATGGCGGCCACGATGGTCATCACACGCAAAGTATAGGGTGAAGAGGAGGCGTTGTAGACGGTCAAGCTCCAGTCGTTGTTCAGACTGGAGACCATTACCCGGGGATAGAGGCCCATGCCCACGCCGATCATCGCCAGGGCAATGGTCAGTGCCGTCATGGCAAAGGCCCAGCCGTAGTAGCGCTGGCGGATGAACCAGCCCGCCGCCAGGAGGGCCGCGCCAGCGCCCAATGGCACCGGGCCGGGGTTGATGCCCAGGCGCGTGAACATGTCGGTGGCCAGGTAGCCGCCCACCACAAAGGCGGCAACCAGCACCACTGCCGGCAGCCACAGCCTGACTGCAGCCTTGTGCGCCCGGTCCAATAGCTCAGCCTTGGTCCGCAGGTTGAGGAAAGCGGCGCCATGCAGGGTAAAGAGCGAGAGCGTAGCCAGGCCGCCGGCCAAAGCGTAGGGGTTCAGCAGGTTCCAGAAACCGCCCGTGTACTGCATCTCCGCGTCGATGGGCACGCCTCGGACAAGGTTGGCAAAGGCCACGCCCCAGAGAAAGGCAGGCACGAAACTCCCGGTGAACAGCATCCAATCCCACAACCGCCGCCAGTTCGGATTGCGATCTTTGCTCCGGAATTCAAAGGCAACGCCGCGGACGATGAGGGTCAGGAGTATGAGCAGCAGGGGCAGGTAGAAGCCACTGAAGAGCGTGGCGTACCAGTGGGGGAAGGCGGCAAACATCGCGCCGCCGGCCGTGATCAACCAGACTTCATTGCCATCCCAGAAGGGGCCGATGGTATTGATGATGACCCGCCGGTCAGCATCGTCGCGGCCCAGGAACGGGAGCAGGATTCCGACGCCGTAGTCAAAGCCCTCCAACAGGAAGAAGCCGATGAAGAGTACCATGATGAGGATGAACCAGACCGTGTTGAGATCCATCGTGTGCCTCCTTTAGATCCTGGACGTTAGTACGCCGAGCCCGATTCGGCCGATTCCTCGACTGTGTCAGGCCCCCGCCGGGCGAACTTGGCCAGGAGATAGGCATCTGCCCCCATTAGCAGGCCATATAGCACCGTGAAGGTCAGAAGGGAGAACAAGACCATGCCGGCCGGCACCCCTGGTGAGACCGCCTGCTCTGTCCGCATCAGGCCGAATACAATCCAGGGTTGGCGTCCCACCTCCGTCAAGATCCAGCCCGCGCTATTTGCCAGGTAGGGCAACGGGATGGCAAAGGGTAGCAGGCGGAGGAACCAGCGCGTGTCCTGGACGCGGTTGCGGAGGACGAGATAGAGTCCAAAGGCCGCCAGGAGCGGCATCAGGAGGCCAGGCGTAAACATCGCGCGAAAGGCCCAGTAACTTATCGTGACCGGCGGAACATAGTCCCCCGGCCCATAGAGCCGCTCGTACTCTGCCTGGATGTCGTTGATGCCCTGCACGGCGCCGTCCAAGCGGTTGTAGGAAAGCAGGCTCAGTGCCGCAGGGATGTGGATGGCAAAGATGTCCTCGCGGTTCTCCTCGTCGATGATGCTGATCAGGGACAACGGTGCCGGATCCTGAGTCTCCCACAGTGCTTCGGCGGCAGCCATCTTCATGGGTTGCGCCCGGATCATATGCTGGGCCTGGCTATGTCCCACCAGACCGACCAGCACGGAGCCGACGAGGCCATAGACCAGGGCAATATTGAAAGAGCGCTGGAACACGCCCTCGCCGTCATTCTTCCTGGCGAGATGGTAGGCGCTGATACCCAGGACAAAGAAGGCTGCCGTAGTCATGGCGGAAAAGAGCACATGCGGGAACTGGACCCAGACATGCGGATTGGTCAGGAGCGCGCCGAAATCGGTCATCTCGGCCCGGCCATTGCGCAGGGCATACCCTACCGGCTCCTGCATGAAGGAGTTGGCGATGAGGATCCATAGGGCGGAGAGCGTAGAGCCAAGGGCCACCATCCACATGACGCCAGCATGCACCGCCTTGGGCAGTTTATCCCAGCCAAAGATCCAGATCCCGAGGAACGTCGACTCCAGGAAGAAGGCCAGGAGGGCCTCAATGGCCAGGGGCGCGCCAAAGATATCACCTACAAAGCGAGAGTACTCGGACCAGTTCATGCCAAACTGGAACTCTAGGACGAGGCCTGTGACCACGCCCACGGCAAAGTTGATCAGAAAGAGCTTGCCCCAGAACTTGGTCATGCGCTTATAGACCTCGTCGCCGCGTTGGACGTAGATGGTCTCCAGGATGGCCACGACGATGGCCAGGCCAATCGTCAGGGGGACAAAGAAAAAGTGGTAGATGGTGGTGATGGCAAATTGCCAGCGAGCCAGCACGAGTGGATCCATTCCGCGCACCTCCTCAAACTGGGCGTTACCTTGTGAAGTGTGCCACGGGGAAGAGGATACCACAGTCGACGGCAGGTGTCAACGCCGGGAGGGCTTTGGTTCATCAGCACCGGTTCTGACCGGGGAGGCGGCTGAAACCGCTACTACGAACACGAAACCGCCGCTCCGGGGCCCTCCAACGTTCGTA
Source organism: Anaerolineae bacterium (assembly GCA_023544525.1). Taxonomy (GTDB): domain Bacteria; phylum Chloroflexota; class Anaerolineae; order JAAYZQ01; family JAAYZQ01; genus JAMJFU01. The sequence goes on from JAMJFU010000341.1 coordinate 3,533, forward strand.
GTGAGCGCTTCAGCGCTTTCCGGCTGGCCGGGGAGGCGGCTGAAGCCGCTACTACGAACAGAGTCCGTGCTCCTGGGCTTTGGTTCGGGTGGCAGCGCGGTACACGTTGGCAGGCGATACCGGTTCGTGGTATAATGGGCCGCGCGGCGCAGGAGGTGACCCCATTCTCGCGCCGGGACCCGCGCACTGGCAGAGGTCCTTGCAGGACAGGCCACCGTGGCCAACCATCAGACAGGAGGCCCTGCAGGATGGCGATCCGAGCAGTATGCAGACCAGAGGGCAATGACTGAGCCAGGGACGAACCAGCCCAGGGCCAGTACTCCGAGCTCGACGGGCGCCCGGGTCTCGGCAGGCAGTGGCCGGCCCTTTGGGGCCTGGTTGGCAGATCACTGGCCTGTGCTGGCGCTAGGGCTGCTGATCGCTGCCTACATCGCCTTCTTTGGGACGCTGACGGTCCTCACAC
>JAMJFU010000342.1 GCA_023544525.1 Anaerolineae bacterium
CAGCCAGGCAACGACGAGGATCAACAACCCTGCCATTACCAACCAGGGCAGGATGGCGATGCTGAAAAAGATCGCGAAACTGCCGAGCGCTCGCAGGCTGTCCACCAGTGCCTCAACCGCCCGGCGAGCCGTTTCGGCAGGGCGCCACTGATCGCTGACCGGTTGGCTAAGGATATCGGGCACCAGCTCGATCGAGATGCTCGAGAGCCGGGCCGACTGTTCCAGATACTGCATGCGACCCTTGATCGACTCGATCTCGGCCTCGCGCTGGGTGAGCTGCTGCTCGGCCTCCAGCAGATCCTTCGTCGAGCGGGCCTCGGCCATGATGTCCAACAGGCGCTGGCGGGCTGCCTCCAGGCTTTCCAGGCGGGCCTCCAGGTCGACGTACTCCTCGGTGACGTCGTCCGCCGATTCGTTGCGGTTGGTCACCCTCACCGCCAGGTCTGCCAGCCGATCCATGGTCGCGTCAAAGCGCGCAGCCGGCACGCGGATGGTCATGCTCACGCGTGGCTGCTCGCCCTCGGTGCCACCGTATTCCTGGCTGGAAACCACAAAGGCGCCGTCACCGGCCATGCCGGCGACCAGCTCCTCGATGGTGGCCCGCACGGCGCGCGTGTCGTCGACGACCATCGAGATGTTGCCGGAGCGGATGATCAGCCGTTCGGCAGCGTAGGCAACGGAGACGGTATCGTAGGCCAGCGGCTCCTCTGGCGCCGCCGATTGCACGACCACCTTCTCGACGACAACCTCCCCTTCCGAGCCAGCGCCCGGCAGGCTCAATAACCTGGCGCCCCGCATACCATCATCAGCCCCATAGCGGCTCGCAGATGCGTAGATGAGCCAACCCACGACGCACACCAGGACCAGGCCAACGACGATGCCTCCGGCAATGATAACACTCCTCTTCATGATCGCCCTCCTCCTCTGTTGATGGACAGGTACCAGTTCTGCCCTGATATATAGACGCTGGAAGGCCCTGTTTTGCTCCACACCACCGCGGCCCTCTACCGCACGGCCCCAACTTTCCCAACGCAGGCCAATCCTACCCGGAGACGATAGCTCGGACCGATACAAACCTACAGATCGACCAGAGATCGACGGCCTCATTCGCCGCCTGCACGCTCTCGCAATCGGCGGCCCCAACAGCCTCAAGGCAACCGGGGGGGGCGCGTGTCCAGGGCTACGACCAGGTCGCGTGGGCCGAGGGCCAGTGCTGTTTGGCCGAATTGGTGGCAAATGGTCCGCCGGCCCCATCCACAGCCGCAGCCGCGACCGAGTGGTACGATCGGGCCGCCAGCACAGCCCGGGTGGCCTTGGCAGATCAACCGCACCTACTGGACAGCCTTGGCTTGCGGGAGACCTAGTGACAATTGGAGAGGCTAGTATGCAAGCTTCCCCGCCTGGGGCCGGTCAGGGTGCGCCCTTCACCACCACTGGCAGGTAGACGGACAGGTACATCTCATCGGCCCCCAGGTCGTAGCCGGCCCGCGCCGGTCGCGGTTGGCGGTCGATATCAAAGGCCACGCCAGCAGGCACAGCCTGGTCGATGGCATCCGAAGCGGGGCAGATGTGGTAGCCGTCGCTGCAGAACCCTGGGCTGCCGACCAGCGTATTGGTCGCAACAAAGCTTCCTCCCCCGCTGTTCAGGACGCCTACGCCATCCCAGAGGGCATAGTCAAGCGTGGCTGAGTTTGTGTAGTCGGGTGGGCTCGGCCAAACGTACACACCCACATCGTGGCTGGCCAGGATGGAATTGACCATCAGGACCGTGCCCGGCCCAAAGCCGCCAGTGACATAGATCGCGCTGCCGTCACCGCTGGTATTCCGGGCGACCGTGCTGTGCCTGGCCTCCACGTATGCGGCCGCGGCCACCAAGGCTCCGCCCGCGGTGGACGCGTCGTTATCGATCAAAACCGTGTTGGTCATCGCCACGCTGGCCAGATTGCCGGCATAGATCGCGCCGCCACTGGAGGCCGACGTGTTGTCACGCCAGATCGTATTCGTCAGATCCGCGTTCGTCTGCTCCAGGCGCATCCCTCCACCAGTCCCCGCCGCCTGGTTATGCTGAATTATGTTGTCTTCCATCACCAGATTGGTGAAGATGATACCTAGCCCGCCGCCGCCACCGAAGCTGGTACCAGCATAGTTGCTGATCACCTGGTTGTAACGCAGTGTGACGGTCAGGGCCGGCCCGGAGTTGCCCACGGCCAGGATCCCCCCACCATAGTTGCCGCCCCCCAGGTCGGTATCACCCCCGGTGATGGTCAGCCCCTCGATGACCGGGCTGCCCGCCCCGAAAATGGTGAATACGTGCCCCTGGCGCTGGGCGTCCAGCGTCGTGGGATACAGGTCTGGGTCCCAGGCACCAAAGCCGGGTGCGTAGCCGCCGCGGATGGTCACGGTCCTGGTCAGGTACACCGCCTGCGTGTAGCTGCTCCGCACGTGGACATCGCTATAAGTCCCCTGGGCGATCTGAACCACGTCACCGGGGTCGTCGACATCGTCCACGGCATCTTGCACCACCGTGTAGCAGGGTGTAGGCATGCCGCTGCAGCTGGGCGCCACATAGTAGGTAGAGTAACCATCGGGTCCCTGGGCCGCGCCGGTATCGCCGAGGGCGACGAGCACTAGCGCGACGACCAGCACACCCAAGATCGACAGGGCCAGGCTGCCTGCCACTTGCTTCCTCATCATATTCGCTCCTTAGTCGTAGAATCGTATGCCCGGGTCACTGTGCGTTCCGCTCGCCTGCAGGGCGCGGAGGGACAGAGACGCGTGTGTGGAGATCCTCGCCGTCACGCAGCGCCACGCGCACAGCCAGGACTCTTAAGGGGCGACTTCGGTGTCGGCCGGATGGTCACGCAGTCGTCGTCGATGCGCTGATGATTATAGCAGGCTTGTCGTGGCATGTCAACGAAGGCTACGCCGCCTCGATGGCTTCCCGTCGCTGGTCCTCGATCTGCCGGGCCTTGTCTCTTGCGTCCCGGAGCGCGCTGCGCAAGCCCTCGACCACCTGCGCGACACGGTTGGTCATATCACGCACCGCATCGAGGGAGCGCTGGATCCGCGACTGTACTACCCAATCGATGATCAAGCCATCAAAGACATAGTCAGCGAACGTGGCAAAACCGTCGATCTCGAGCCCGGCGACACCGGCCACGTCCACGTCGGCCAGCTCCCGGGAGAAACGTTGAAGCTGCTGCTGGACGTCGTGTATCAGCCGGCGCGCATCGTCCATGCGGGAACGCTTGACCGCAGTGGCCAGCAAGCCGCCGCCCAGCATGTCCCATACGCCCCAGTTCTCGGCGCTCTCCAGTTGGGACTCTGCCTCGCGTAGGCTCTGAAGCACCTGTTGGCCCGCCTCGAGCGCCTCCTCCAACTCGCGGATATCGGACCGGACGCCGGCCCACTGCTCCGAGAGTTCTAGCAAGCGGCCGGCACGCTCATCCGCGCCTTCGAGGATGGCCTGTTCTTTCCGGGCCAGCAGCGACTCGTAGCGTGCAGCCGGATCACCCAGCTCCGCCACCTGCTTCTGCAGGTCGGCCACCTCCTCCTCGAGGGTCGCCACGGCCACATCGGCCGCGTCGTATTTCAGCTTTGCGGCCAGGTACTCCTGCCGCTCCACCTCCATTTGCGACTCCTTGTCGCCGAGGATGGTGTGAAAGAGCGCCACCAGGCCCTTGCCTTCGAGCCGTTCGACATCCACCGCTTCTCGCTGCAACTGCCGCTCCAGCTCGCCCAATCTCGTCCTGTGCTCTTTCAGGCTGCGCTGCGCCTGCTCCAGCATGCTCGCCAGCTTCTGCCGGCGCCGCAGCGCCTCTTTCGCAGCGACGAGCTGTGCATCCAGTTCTCTTAGCTCCCGTTCGTCCATTGCCCATGTCCTTTCTGGGGAGCGCGTAGGCGCTCTCCCCAGGGACATTATGCCATATCCCGGCGCCAGGTTCCTGACGGGTAACTGGCGTGTAGGTGACTGGGATCTGTCACCCATAGT
>JAMJFU010000343.1 GCA_023544525.1 Anaerolineae bacterium
AGGGCAGTGCCGCTGGCACCATAGCCCAGCAGTGCCACACTGACGGCCAGGAAAGCGAAGTGGTACCACTCGGTAACGGAAAAGAGGCGGGTGAGCGTGACCTCAAAGGCCAAAGCCGCCGCTGAGAGCAGGCCCAGCCCCAGGTAGGTCGGGGCCCCCGGCCCGGCTGGGCCACTCGGGGCAGCATTGCTCTCACGCACCGGCGTTTCTCTCTCCATCCTTCAGTTCGCGCATGGGCGAGGCAGTGCCCCCCGCGTTGGGATTGGGCCAGCCGCCTCGAGATGGGAAGAAACCGCGCCCGCAACCGCCAGAGATCGGTTGGCCCTAGCCGCCGCCCACGATCGCGTCGTAGATGGCCTGTAGCTCCTCTTCTGAGTAGAAATGGATGACCAGCCGGCCCCGGCCTTTGCGATTGCGGACCAGGTTGACCTTGGTGCCTAGCGTGGCGCGCAAACCATCCTCCAGCGCGCGCACCTCAGGGGGCAGTGGCGGCCTCGGCCTCTTGGGTTCGGCCTCACTTTTCAGCCGGCGCACCAACTCCTCTGTCTGGCGTACGCTCAGGCCTCTGTCGACAACGGTCTTGAGCGCAGACACTTGCAGATCCTGGGCGGGCAGGGCCAGCAGCGCGCGGGCGTGACCTTCCGTTATCACCTCGTCGGCCAGGGCCTGCTTGACCTCGGCCGGCAGACGCAGCAGACGCAGCGTGTTGGTCACCGCTACCCGGCTCTTGCCCACACGCTCGGCTATCTGTTCCTGGGTCAGGCCAAAATCCTCGATCAGCTGGCGAAAGGCGGCGGCCTCTTCCAGGGGGTTCAGATCGGCCCGCTGGATGTTCTCCACCAGGGCCAACTCCAGAACCTGTTGGGGTGTGGCCTCCTTGACGATGACCGGCACTGTGGCCAGGCCAGCCAGGCGCGCCGCCTGCCAGCGGCGCTCCCCGGCGATGAGCTGGTAGCGTTCCGGCCCCTGTGCGGTCACGATCAACGGCTGGATCAGGCCATGCTCCACGATGGAAGCAGCGAGCTCAGCCAGGGCTTCCCGGTTCAGGGCCATGCGCGGCTGCATGGGGTTGGGCGTGATGGCCGAAACCGGCACCTCAGCCACACCCCCCACCCGCTCCTCACCCACAGGGATCAGCGCCTCAAGTCCTCTGCCCAGTCCACTTCTCTTGGTCACCGGTATCTCTCCATGAATTCACGAGCCAGCGCCTCGTAGGCAACGGCGCCGCTCGAGCCTGGCGAATAGCTAAGGATCGTCTCCCCATAGCTAGGAGCCTCGCCCAGGCGGACGGTGCGCGGGATGACAGTCTGGAAGACATAGGCTGGAAAGTACCGGCGAACCTCGTCCACCACCTGTTTGGCCAGGTTGGTCCGCACATCGAACATGGTCAGGACCACACCGGCGATGACCAGCCTGGGATTCAGGCGATCCCGCACCATATAGATCGTCTTGAGTAGCTGACCTAGCCCCTCCAGGGCTAGATATTCGCACTGGACCGGGATGAGCACACCATCACGGGCAGCGACCAGGGCGTTGATGGTCAGAAGGCCAAGGCTGGGTGGACAGTCTACAAACACATAATCGTAGCCGTCCACGACTGGCTCCAAAACCTGGCTCAAGCGGTGCTCACGGCTTGACACACTGACTAACTCGATCTCGGCTCCGGCGAGCCCGGGCGTCGCGGGCAACAGATCTAGGCGGCTCTGTTGGGTCATCAAGACAGCCCGACCGGCCGCCACGCCATTGAGCAGTACGTCGTAGGTCGAATGGGCCAGACTCCTGCGCTTGACTCCAAGGCTCGACGTGGCATTTGCCTGGGGATCGACATCCACGACCAGCACACGCTTGCCAGCCTCCGCCAGATAGGCTCCCAGGTTCACGGCGGTTGTCGTCTTGCCCACGCCCCCTTTTTGATTGGCCAGCGCATAGATTCTGGACATAGGACAGATCCACTACAACCAGGGCTGAGCGGCGCCCTGCTGCCTCCTTTGATAAACCCTTCAGAATGACTACATTATATCAAAAATCGGTCAAAATGGGAAAACGCCGGAGGCCTGACTGGCCTGCAAGCGCCCCACGGTGGCATTTCGCCCTTTCCTGGGAAATGTGGTATAATGCGCGCGACAGAGGAAGCACTCCCGCCGAGGGCACGCGCTCGTCTCGGCAAGGGAACCGGAGCGAACTGGACAACCCTGGACGCCAGCAGCCTGTCCAGACCCGGGTTACAGGCAATAGGCATAGATACCTCCCATGAAGAGCGAGGTGGCATGAGCAGACGCAGTGTGCTTCGTGGTTCACTCACGATAGCTACTCTGGTCCTCCCATTGGTGTTGGGTTACTTACTCTCCCTATACCTCATCCCCACGCCAGAGATCGCCGTGATCCAGATTCAGGGCGACATCTGGGGCATGTACACTGGCTTCCTCCGCAATGCACTGGCAGAAGCCGGCCAGGATGCAGCGGTGCGTGCCGTCGTCATCGACATCTCTAGCCCCGGTGGTGAAGTCACGGCTAGCGAGGATCTCTACTTCGAGGTGCTCAAGCTGCGGGAAGCCAAACCTGTCGTGGCCTCTATCGGCGAGATGGCCGCCAGCGGGGCCTACTATATCGCCGCGGCGGCCGACCAGATATACGCCAAGCCGGGTTCCGCCGTCGGCAACATCGGCGTGATTTCCTTCCTCCCAGAACCAGACCTGATGGACGAGGAGCTCTATACCACCGGCCCGTTCAAGCTATCGGGCGGCCCGCAGGTGGCCGCCATTCGCCAGTTGGAGATGTTGAAAGACACCTTCCTGGCGGCGATCCAGGCCCAGCGGGAAACGAGACTCCAGGTTGGTCCGGACGTCCTCTCCCGGGGCGAGATATACCTGGGCCTGCAGGCGCAAAAGATGGGACTCGTAGACAAGCTGGGCTCGGTGGGCGATGCTACAGCGGCCGCCGCGGAGATGGCCAGCCTCCGAAATTACAGGGTCGTCGACCGCAGTCCTGAGCTGCCCGAGGAACTTGCCCTGTTTGGCCTCAAGCTTGAGCAGGTTGTCACTGCAGCGTCCCTCGCCGCCCCGCCGGGGCAAATGCCACCCGGATTCTACTACCGCTACGTGGAACCACCTCAGTAAAGGTTCCCTGAGGAGAGCAATTGGACGTGTTGAAGAGGATCGCCATCGTGCTGCTGGCCGTCGGGCTGCTGATCCTGCCTCTGGCCGCACGCTGGCTCTACTACTACGAAGGCCGCTATCAGCCGGGCCAGGTGCCGCGTCCCGACCTGGCGCAGATCAGCGAGCCAGAGTCTGAGGTTGTCCCCTTTGCCGACCAATACGTAGCCCTGTCCCCCGGTGTCGTGCTGGTGGATATGGCCCACGACAACCACGTCGAAATGGCAGAACTGAACGTCCTTCAAGCCCGCCTCACGGCGCGCAACCAGCGCCTGGAACCCGTAGCTGAGCCAGGCGACCTGCCCGGACAGTTGCGCCACGCGCGCGCACTGGTGGTCATCTCCCCCGGCCTTGACTGGATGCCAGATGAGGTGCGGCTGGTCCAGGAGTTCGTAAACAAGGGCGGTCGTTTGTTGCTGGTAACCGACCCTTCCCGCTTTGGCATCCTCTACAACGAGTGGGGCGAGTACGCCGGAGTGGACCCAGATGCTGCCCACGCCAACAGCCTGGCAGCTGCGTTTGGCCTGCTCTTTCAGGAAGACTACCTCTACAATACCGCCGAAAATGCAGGCAACTTTCGCAACGTCAAGCTTAGCAAGTTCTCGTCGGACGATCTGGTGCAGGGGCTAGGCCAGGTCGTGTTTTACGCCGCCCACTCTATCGTGACGGAGCAGCCGGCCCTCGTCGTCGCCAGTGGCGAAACACAGTCCAGTGCCGGCGAGCGCAGCGGTGAACTGACGGTGGCAACCCTGGCAGCCAACGGCGCTGTCGTGGGGTTGGGTGATTTTACATTCATGACCGAGCCCCATAACAAT
>JAMJFU010000344.1 GCA_023544525.1 Anaerolineae bacterium
CACCGCGCTGCCGCCCGCTGTGACCGGGCGTGTCCCCTCACGGCACCCACTTGAAGGTCAGGTAGAAGCAGGTGTGGATCGTAAAGTCGGGCTCCTCGGGTGTGCCCAGGCCCATGCCCGCGATGCGGTCGCTGGGCTGGCTCCCGCCCACGCGGGCGCTGTAGCTGCCCAGCACATTGTCCATGGGAAAGTTGGCCCCATACTCCGGCGGCGGCTTGTCCTCGATGATCACGGTGACGCTGCCGCCAGGCCACTCGACCACCATCTCCTGGCCCACGATCCGGTTCCCCCAGGCATCGACCGCGTCCAGGTAGATGTGGTGCAAACCCGCAGCCTCCTGCGCGTCGGCCCAGCGGGCCTCGTACAGGCACCAGTAGGACTCACCGGGCGCCCGCTGCGCCGGCTCGAGCGTTACGCCCAGCGCATCCAGGCGCGGATCCCAGGTGCCCCCACAGGAGCTGGGCGGCGGGGGCGGGGGCGGCGGCGTTGGGCTCGGGGTCGGCGTCGGCGGCACCGCCTCGCCACCCTCGAGCCGGTACTCGACGTTAAAATGGTCGTTGGCCGTGCCCGCCAACATACCCAGGCCCAGGATCAGGTCCGAGCGTTTGGTCGCGCCATAGACCCACACCGCGTGGGGTCCGATCTGGCCCAGCTCTGGCGAATAACCGGCGCCATTGCCCATGAAAAAGTGGGTCAACCCATCCAGCCCGGTGGCGGCTTCCTCGCACCGCCCCTCGAACATGTCCGGCAGAACGCCGCCCAAAGGCCCGCAGTCGGGATCGGCCGGAGCATCAGGCCAGTACCAGGCCACCGGGATGCTGGCCAGGGGTGCCCGCTCCTCGTCGAGGATGTGTACCTTCAGAGCGGCGTCTATATCCACCTGCTCGCGCAGGGCGGCGATGCGGTAGACAGGGCCGTCCCCCTCGGCCGCAGGCTGGATGATGAAATCGCCGTACTTGTCCTGCAGCCAGGCCAGGTCGCGCTCGACGCCGTCGGCATCAAAGACCTGGATGGTGCCGGGTGGTGGGACCGGCGCTGGGGTCGGCTCGGCTGGCCTGAATATGGCCGGCAAAAAGACCTGGGGGCCGGCGGGTGCGTCCAAGACCACAGGGCTGGCTGCGGCCGGATCTTTGCCTGGGGGGCTTATGAGCCCGGCAGCAAAGATCAGGGTCGCCAACAACCCGACGGACAGGAGTGCCCGGAGCCACGCTGCCATCTTGTGCTTCATTGTGTCCTCCTTGTGCAGCTATGTGGCGCGGCCCGGTGGCCGCCTATCTCGTGCTATGTACCTGGAGCCATCTCTCAGGGCGCCATGGCCCGCTCCATGAACTCGGCCCGCAGGGTGCCCTCCGGCAGCGGCCGGGCCAGTTCTGCGACCAGGTCCTGTGCCGCCCGCAACTCGCGCGCCGCGGCTTCTGCCTGCCCGCTGGCCTGGTAGAGCCTGTCCAGCGAGCGGTGGATACGCCACACCTGGGGCCGGATGTCGGCCCCGGTGGCAGCCTGCAGGGCTGCCTGGAGGTCCTCCTCTGCCTCCGGCAGATGTTGCAGGGCGGCCAGCGCCTCAGCGCGCAGCCGCCACAGCCGGGGAATGGCCTGCCCGGGCTCCAAGTTGGCCGCGGAGTCGATCAAGCGCCCGGCAATCTCCAGCGCCAGCTCGGGATCGCCCGCAGCCTGGGCCAACGTCGCCCGGGCCAGCCAGACGAGCCTCTGGCCGATGGTCTCCATCGGCAGCGCCGGATTGAGGACCGTGTCCAGCACGCCCTGCGCCTCGTCCAGCGCCCCCTGTTCGATGCAGGTCAGGGCCAGTAGCCCGCTCACAGAGTACGTCCAGAAGAGCGAGCCAACCTCTCGGGCAAGGTCCAGGGCCTGGCCCAGGTGGCGCCGGGCCAGAGGCCAGGCCAATAGGTCCAGGTAGATGGCGCCCAGCGCGCAGTGCGCCGCAGCGCGCCACTGGTGGTGGCCGATCTCTTCGGCCAGCGCCAGGCCGGCCTGCGCCCGCTCCAGGGCAAGGGTGTACTCACCCTGGGGACCCAGGCAGAAGGCGGTGGAAAAGAGGGCATAGGCCTCTGCGCCCCGGTGACCGATCTGCCGGGCCAGCGCCAGCGCCTGCTCCACGTCGCGGGTGCACGCCGAAGGGCCGGGGTCCGTGCTGGCCAGCGTCAGCGTCAAATAGTCCCAGCCGCCGAGGGTCGACGACAGGCTCGAAACCAGGCCAAACCGGTCGTCCAGCGTTTGGAAGAGATCGACCGCCTCGCTGTAATGGACGGCGCTCTGCAGCATGTCGCCACCCAGGCCGTAGGCCATGCCCAGCAGGTCGTGGGTCTCGGCCATCCCGTGCTGGTCGGCCAGTTTCTGAAAGATCGCGAGGGCCTCCTGGTGGTATTGCAGTGCCTGGTGCGGCTGCCCGGCGTTCACGTGCCAGTTGCCGACCCGGTTCAGGGCCCGGGCACTGGCGGTCGGATCGTCCAGGGCCCGGGCCCGCTCCAGCGCCTGGCGGTAGTATTCCCCCGTGCGCTGATAGTCCCGCGCTGCCCACAGCTCGCCCAGATCGATGAGCACTCGCCATTCCAGGGCAGGATCCCCCGCCCCGCGGGCGGCGTCCAGCGCCGTCTCGAAATCTGCCCGGGCTTGCTCAAAATCGCCCAGCACCTCGTAGGCCTCGCCGCGAGCCCGGTACACCCCAGGTGGCGGGTCAAGCGCTGCAGACCGGGCCACCTCCAGAGCACGGCTCAGGTGCCGGACCGCCTCGTACGGCGCATAAAGCGCCAGGGCCTGTTCCCCGGCCTGGTAACGGTAGGCCACGGCCTTTTCGGCCAGGCCGGCTGCCTCGAAATGGCGCGCCAACTGCAGGGCGATCTGGCCGGCCAGCTCGCCGTAGAGCGTTTCCAGGACCGTGCCCACGTCCTGGTGCAGGTAGACGCGCTCGGCCTCGGTCAGGTCGGCGTAGAGGTAGGCCTGGAAGAGGCTGTGCCAGAAGCGATAGATAGACAGCCGCTGGCGCCCTACATGCCTCAGGTCCTGCGCGTGGACCAGGCGGTGCTGCCGCTCCAACTCCTCGCTCAGCCGGCCGACGACGTCCCTTACGTCCTGGGCCTCCACCTGGGCTAGTACCTCGGCGGTGAACTCCTCACCCTCCACGCTGGCGACGGTCAGCAGGTCACGCAGGGCCTCGGGCAGGCGGCCCAGGCGCTCACGGATCACGCCTTCGACCCGGGCCGGCAGGCCAGCCCAGTCCAGGCCGGGCGCGGCAACCCACCGGCCCCGCGCGTCCAGCACGAGATCGTTCCGCTCCCGCATGTGGCGCAGCAGCTCGACGGTGAAGAGGGGATGGCCCTCGGTGCGCTCAAAGAGCGCCTGGCGAAAGTGTTCATCCAGATCGTTGGGTTCCAGGTCGAGCAGGCCGTCCACAAATCGCCGGCCTTCGACCGCCACTGCCCGATCGAGGTCGATCCAGACATCGCCCAGATAGCGCTTGAACTCGCCCAGGACGCGGCTGAGGGGATGCCGCTCGCCACCCCGCCCCAGGGCCACGTCGGCCGGGCGGTAGATGCCGACGAGCAAGATGCGACTGCGGCTGATGCTGCGCCCCAGGTGGAAGAGCAGGCCGGCTGAGGCCGTGTCGACCCACTGCAGGTCGTCGAGGATCAACAGCAGCGGCTGCTCCTCGGCCAGGGTGGTCAGGACCCGCGTAACCTGCTCAAAGATGCGCGGCTGGTCGGTAAAGGCCGCCGCGGCACGAGAGGCTGAGCCCTCATCGCCAGCGAGCTCGTCCAGCTTGTCGGTCCAGCCCGCCTTGTCGGCGATGGCCCTGCCGGCCAGCGCCACAACCTTGGTGCCGGGCACCAACACGTTGACCAGTTCTGGCCCGACCTCGACCAGGACCTGCACCGAACGTACCAGGACCCGCTGCAGGCGGATGGCGTTCTCTGGGGTGATGGCCCGCCGGGCCAGCTTGCCCTCG
>JAMJFU010000345.1 GCA_023544525.1 Anaerolineae bacterium
GAATCGGGGATCGGTTCGGTACAGCGAGCGCACGATCTTGATGGTTTGTGCGTCCATGTCATATCCTCCACCACTTTGTGCAAGCAAATTGGGTTCCGTCGTTCCAGGACCCCGCCAAGTGCTTAAGGTAGGAAGAACGTTGGTGTCGCTCGTGGGTTGGTGGCTTGACGATGGGTGAAATGAGTTGTTGGGATTTGGTCGTTCAGCCTTGAACAGTAGTCAACAGAGGATCGCCATATCAGCGAGCCGAATATCATACTACCACGTTTCCGCAAAGGGGGCAAATCTATAGATACTGTCACAATCATACCTTTCCATCCCTCGGGCTGTTCCGATGTGTTGGGGCTTACGAGCGAACGCCGACGGCAGATTCGCCCAGAACGTCCATGCCTTGAACAAACCATGCTCCCAAGCCAATCGCCATCAAAGCCAGGGTACCGTTGTACAATAATGACCACGACAGTGAATAGCCAGGTATGGTGGGATCGAGGAATGTGTGTCTTAGTAACATTGACTGAGAACCGGGCAACCAGCGAACCAATACAGGGCGGTCTGTCGTTCTGAGTGGCACCCCCGTGCCGTGGATTGGTCGGGATCACCAAAGCGACTGGCCCCTCAGGAGACCGTCAGGGGGTTGCATCCTCGGATAGTTGTGCTATAATCCCTGGCGGAGGGGCCTGTTGATCATCGATTTTCACACGCACATCACCGCTCCCGAGATCATTGAGCGGCGCGACGAGTACCTGGTGCGCGACGCCTGGTTCCGCGACCTCTATGCCAACCCCAAGGCCCGCCTGAGTAGCGCCAAAGAGCTGATCAAGGCCATGGATGAAGGGGGCGTGGACCAGGCCGTGGTCTTTGGCTTCGGCTGGCAGGACATGGACCTCTGCCGGCGTGACAACGACTATGTCATGGAGTCTGTGGCCCGGTACCCCGAGCGTCTCATCGGCTTTGGCGTCATCAATCCCGCCGCCGGGGCCGAGGCCATCCAGGAGATAGAGCGCTGTGCGGCGGGCGGCCTGCGCGGCCTGGGCGAATTGATGCCCGACGGGCAGGGGTACCGGTTGGACGACGAAAAAACGATGGCCCCCGTGGTGGAGGCGGCCCTGGCCCACGACATGCCGCTGTTGACCCACTGCAGCGAGCCCGTAGGCCACTTGTACCCGGGCAAGGGGACGGTGACGCCTGACGAAGTGATCCGCTTCGCCCGCCTCTTCCCCGAGGCGCGGCTCGTCTGTGCCCATTGGGGCGGCGGGACGATCTTTTACGAGTTGATGCCCGAGGTATCACGCCTGATGCACAACGTGTACTATGATACGGCTGCATCCCTGTACCTGTACCAGGATGACATCTTTACCCTCGCGGCCCGCTGGGCGCCGGGCAAGGTCCTGTTCGCCACCGATTATCCCCTCATCACGCCCCAACGCTTTATCGAGCGCATGAAGGGCGTGCGCATGCCCACCGTCACCCTCCGGCGGATGTTGGGCGGCAATGCCTGGCGCGTGCTGAAACTGGGTGAAGGGCCGGCTTAGGTTGGCCCGGGAAGGTCTGGGGCTGTTGGGAGTGAGCAAGCTATGTCTACGCTGCGGACGTTTATTGCCATAGAGCTGGACGAGGAGCTCAAGGACAACCTGGCCCGCCTGCAAAACCGGCTGCGGGCGGGAATGTCGCCGCGGTCCGTGCGCTGGGTGCGGCCAGAAAGCATCCATCTGACCCTCAAGTTCCTGGGCGACACGACGGCAGAGCAGGTCGAGGAGGTAAAGGAGGCGCTGGCCCGGGCGGCGGCTGGCAGCGGGCCCATCACCTTCAGCTTGGGCGGGGTGGGCTGCTTTCCCAATACGCGCCGTCCCCGTGTTGTCTGGGTGGGCCTGCACGAGCCGGCGGGGGCGCTGGCCCGGCTGCGCGACGCGGTGGAAGGGCAGGTCGCCCCCCTGGGCTTTCCCACGGAGAAGCGGCCCTTCAGCCCGCACCTGACCCTGGGGCGAGTGCAGCGTCACGCTTCCAAGTCCGAGGTGCAGGAGGTGGGCAACGTCGTGGCGACCAGCGGTATCGGCGACATCGACGAGATGACGGCGACGGCGGTGTCCTACATCCAGAGTGAGCTCAAGCCCAGTGGGGCGGTCTATACCACGTTGGCTCGCGCGGAGCTGGGGGAATGAACGAGCAGGTCTTTGTGGCCGTGATCGGCTCGGCCAGCACGGACGCCGAGTATGCGGCCCTGGCCGAAGAGGTGGGGCGAGAGATCGCGCGCCGGGGGGCGATCCTGGTGTGCGGGGGCCGGGGTGGGGTGATGGAGGCGGCCTGCCGGGGTGCCAAGTCGGCAGGCGGGACGACGGTCGGGATCCTGCCCGGGACGGACCGGCGCGAGGCCAACGCCTACGTGGACATCCCGATTGTGACGGGAATGGGCGAGGCGCGCAACGCCATCGTCGTGCGCACGGCGGATGCCGTGATCGCGGTGAGTGGTGGGTATGGCACCCTCTCTGAGGTGGGCCTGGCCCTCAAAATGGGCCGCCCGGTGGTCGGACTGCGTACGTGGGAGCTGAATCGGGAGGGCAGGCCTGCTGGCGGGATCCTGGAGGCGAGTACCCCAGCCGGGGCGGTCCGGCTGGCACTGGAGCGGCGGAAACCGGCATAGGGAGGGGAACGGCTGTGGACACTCGCAAGCAATTCGAACAGATGCGGCTCATCGCTGGCAATGCCAATCCGCATCTGGCGGACAAGATCGCGATGGAGATGTGCCACCACCTCGAGGAAGCCGACGTGGGCCGGTTCGAGGATGGTGAGGTGAAGGTTGACCTGGATTGCGTGGTGCGGGGCATGGACGTTTTCATCGTGCAGTCCATCTGCCAGTCCCACAACAGCGCCGTGCAGCGGCCCTGCCTGTCCTATGCTGCCGCGGAGGAGCGAGCCGACCGGCCGTGCACCTACCAGTCGATCAACGACAACCTGGTAGAGCTGCTGGTGATGATCGACGCCGCCCGGCGTGCCTCGGCGGGACGCATCACGGTCGTGGTGCCCTACATGGCCTACGCCAAGCAGGAGAAAAAGAAACGGGGCCACGAGCCCATCACCGCCAAGCTGGTGGCCAACCTGATCACGACCGCGGGCGCTGACCGGTTCCTGGTGGTGGACCTTCACACGCCGGCCATCGAGGGCTTTTTTGACATCCCGGTCGATCACATGCGCATGGCAGCCCTGATGGCGGCCTATTTCAGGCACAGGATCGACTGGGAAGAGGCCGTTGTAGTGTCGCCCGATGCTGGAGGTGTGGCCCGGGCAACCGAGTTCCGCAATCACCTGAAGAAGGGCCTGCAGCAGGTCATCGCCCGCGACGAGATGGCCATCGCCTTCAAACGGCGCACGCCCAAGGGCGAGCCCGCGGTCATTGACATGGTCGGCGATGTGCAGGGCAGGCCGGCCATCATCTACGACGACATGATCCAGTCGGGCGGCACGCTGCTACAGGTGGTCGACCGGCTCTTGAAACGGGGCGCCACCGAGGTCCATGCTGCCGCCGTCCACGCTGATTTTACGCCTGAGGCGTTGGACAGGGTGCGTGCGTCACAACTCAAAACCCTGGTGTTGTCGGACACGACCGCTACCGCCGTCGAGGCGGCTGGCGATCACATCGAGATCGTGACCTCGGCACGGATCCTGGCCCAGGCGATATGGCGCATCCACACGCAGCAGAGCGTGGGCTGGATCTTTCAGACACTTCGGGAAGAGGGTGAGCTGCCGCCTATCGGCTGCGGCGAGGCCTGATTTCGCCTCAAAGCCAGCCAGCGTGGCGTGCCTGCGGCAGGGAGTGCCGCTGACCAGGCATCCGGCCAGGGTCCAGTTCCACGGAAGCTGGCTAGTCCTGGAGGGCGTAGACCTCCAGGTTGTCAAAGAGGACCACCACCCCCGGCTCGGCGAAGGTACCGGCGGCCAGGCCGATGTTGCC
>JAMJFU010000346.1 GCA_023544525.1 Anaerolineae bacterium
CCCACTGCTGGAAGAGGCGCACCAGCAGATGATGCGCCTTCTGGTCTACGATGGGCAGCGTGGTGCGGCCCTGGCCCAGTACGAAGCGTGCCAGGAGATATTGGCGGAGGAGCTGGGGGTTGAACCCAGCGAAGAGACGACAAGCCTGTACAAAGAGATTCAGGCCGGCGAGTTGGCGGTGCCAGTCCCCTCGCCTGGGGTGGCGGAGCCTTATGCAGCACCTGTCGAACTGCCGTCCTATCTCCGGGAAGAGGGTGAAGACGTCGCCAGGCCGGTCTTTGTGGCTCGGGAAAGGGAGCTGGGCAGGCTGGAGCGGGCCCTGGATGAGGCCCTCCAGGGTAGGGGTGGGGTGAGCTTGGTTATTGGGGGTCCGGGCCGGGGCAAGACGACGCTGGTGAACGAGTTTGCCCGGCGGGCGATGGACCAGCATGCCGGCCTGCTGGTGGCCAGTGGCAGTTGCAGCGCCTACTCGGGCGCGGGCGATCCCTACCTGCCTTTTCGTGATCTGGTGGGCATACTAACCGGCGACGTGGAGACCCGTGTGGCAGCGGGGTCCATCAGCCGGGATCACGCCCGGCGTGTGTGGTCAGCACTGCCCGCTGTGCTGCAGACCCTGGTCGAGTACGGCCCCGATGCGCTCGATTTCCTTGCACGTGGCCCGGCGTTGCTCTCGCGCGGCGCGGCAGTTGCCCCGGCAGGCGCACCGTGGCTCCAAAAGCTGCGGGATCTGGTTGGCCGCCAAGAGGCCGGTGCCCTCGGCTCAGAACAGGCCCATTTCTTTGAGCAGACCACACGTGCCCTCCGCCAGCTGGCAGAGGTTCATCCCCTACTGCTTGTCATTGACGACCTGCAGTGGGTGGACAGTGCCTCAGCCGGCTTGCTGTTTCATCTGGGACGCCGGCTAGAGGGGGGTCGCATCCTGATCGTCGGAGCTTATCGTCCCGGAGAGGTCGCGCCCGACCGTGGTGACGGCCGGCATCCGCTGGAGAAGATATTGGGCGAGCTCAAGCGCCAGTTCGGCGATATCTGGATCGATCTGGCACAGCTCGACGATCGAGAGAACCGGCGATTCCTGGATGCTCTGCTCGATTCCGAGCCCAACCGGTTATCCGGGCGGTTTCGAGATGCGTTGTTCCGGCATACGGCAGGCCATCCTCTGTTCACTATAGAGCTCCTGCGTGCCATGCAGGAACGTGGTGACCTGCTTCAGGGCGAAGAGGGGCAGTGGGTCGAGAGCCCAGCGCTGGATTGGCAGAGGCTGCCGCCGCGGGTGGAGGGCGTGATCGAGGAACGGATCGGGCGGCTGGACAGCGAATCACAAGAGCTGTTACGGCTGGCATCTGTCGAGGGGGAGCAGTTCACCGTCCAGGTTGTGGCCCGCATACAAGGAGCTCAGGAACGGCGCTTGCTCCAGCGGCTGAGCGTTGATCTCGACCAGCGCCACCAACTGGTAGCTGAGGAGGGCATCGAGACGCTGGGCGAGCATAGACGATACCGCTACCGCTTTCGCCACGTGCTATACCAGCAGTATCTGCATGCCCATCTGAGCTTGGTGGAGCGAGAGTTGCTGCATGCCAAAGTGGCTGACGCACTCGAAAGCTTGTATCCTGACCAAACGAGCGAGATGGCAGCAGAGCTGGCCCGTCACTGGTTGCTTGCTGCCGAGGAAAAGCGTGCCGTGCCCTATCTCATTGAGGCAGGAGACCGGGCCCGAGCGGTATATGCCCATGCGGAGGCGGAAGGCTTCTATCGCCAGGCGGTGGGCATTTTGCGCAGTCACGGCTCGGCTGAGCTCGCAGCGAGAACACTTATGAAGTTGGGGTTGGTATATACAGCATCCTTCGAGCCTGCGCAGGCACAGGAGGCATATGAGGAAGCGTTTGCCCTGTGGACCCCGTTGCGAGATACACGCCAGGCGGCAGCGGGGTCACGCCCCGGCAGGACACTCAGATTCGCCGTGGAACATCCGGCTACATTGGACCCGGGCATGGTTGGCGAGGACGTGTCCCTGTTTCTCACTACTCAGTTGTTTGAGGGTTTGGTCCGGATCGGGGAGGATTATAACGTGCTGCCAGCTGCGGCCCTTCGTTGGGAGATCCTCGATGGCGGCACCAGGTACATCTTTTACTTGAGAGAGGGTATGAGCTGGAGCGATGGCGCGCCACTGACTGCACACGACTTTGTCTATGGCTTCAAGCGCAATCTCGATCCAAAGACGGATTCACCCGTCGCCCATCTGCTCTATCCCATCCTGAACGCGCGGGCTTTTCGCGAAGGCGCCATCGACGATCGCGATCGGGTCGGGGTGGCAGCCCTGGACGGCCACACGCTGGAGGTGCGGCTGGAGGGTCCGACGGCCTACCTGCCTTACCTCCTCGCCCATCCGATTGCCTGTCCTCTACCGGAGCGGATCGTCGAAACAGAAGGTCGGAGCTGGATGGAGGCCAAGGACCGGGTCAGCAACGGTGCGTATGTGCTCAGCGAATGGCAGCCTGGAGAACGCATCGTCTTGACCCGGAATGCCTATGCCCCTCGCCGCTCGAGGGGCAACGTCGACCGCATAGAGTGCTCCTGCTTTGGCAGATATGAAACCGCACTTGATGCGTATGCAGAGGACAGGGTCGAAGCGGTGAGCCTCATCAATGCCGATCCAGCGACCGTGGCCCGGGTGAGGGTTGCACACGGAGAGGAGGTACACTTCTTTCCGCGGTCTATTACCCTTTACCTAAGCTTTCACGCAGACAGACCCCCATTTGACGATGTACGTGTGCGGCAGGCCTTTGTCCATGCAGTGGATCGCGACGCACTGGCCCGGGAAGCGTTCTCGGGCCTGCGCCTGCCGGCGACAGGAGGCTTCGTACCGCCGGGCATGGCCGGCCATTCGCCCGGCATTGGATTAGCCTATGATGCCGAGCGAGCCTCGCGACTGCTGGCAGAAGCGGGCTATCCCAACGGAGCCGGCTTTCCAACGGTCACCTGGCTTCACAGCGAAAGCTCGAGGGGCGACCGTACTGTGCCGTTCCTCACGGATGCCTGGCGCCGGAACCTGCGCCTGGACCTGGCCGCTGAGGCATTGGATTGGCGAGAATTCTTGCAGCGTCAGTCCAGTGACCCGGCTCATCTGACGATGGTGGGCTGGGGAGCAGACTACCCCGACCCTGACAGCATGCTGCGGGTGACCTTCCACAGCAGGACAGGGGTGGCCACTCAAGGCTGGCAGAATGACCGTTTCGATGCCCTGGTGGAAGAAGCGGCGCGGATAGCCGATCATGCCAGGCGGATGCAGCTCTACCAGGAGGCGGACCAGATCCTGGTGGCGGAAGAGGCGGTGGTCATGCCCCTCAGTTATGGGCGGGGCCGTGTGCTGGCCAAGCCGTGGATAGCGTTGCCACGTACGCTGTCAGTGCAGATGCCGCTAGAGCAGTTCAGGATTGAGGGGAGGTGATGTCCGCTGGAAGAAGGGTCTACGGGCAAGATGAGTTGGGACAGGAAAGGGAGGGAGCAATGGACGGGTATGTGAACCTGGACCACGTGGTACGAGCCTGGATCATGGTGCAGGCCGGTGATTCCGCCCCCGGCCTGGCAGCAGAGATCTATGGCCTGAATAAGGAGTTGATCTGGCCGAAGCGCCACATCATACGGGCAGATCTTGTCGAGGCTGACCAAGGCTTTAACATCATGGTGCCGGTTTGGGCGGAAGGCTCAGAGGACTCGGAGGGCCGACAGGCCATTAAGGATATTGCAGACATGATTCGCAGGTTGGGAGCCGAGGCCTGGATAGTGTGGGCGGTGCCAGGCCCGGAAGGGCATCACCCATATCCACCGCACAAGGCCTGGGGCCTGGTACCGGGTGAGGAAGCGAATCCACTAGCCCGGCCCATGGGCTTCAACGCCTGGGGCTAGGGACCTTTCGTCCTTTACGTCCGGG
>JAMJFU010000347.1 GCA_023544525.1 Anaerolineae bacterium
TCTCCGCCATGGACCACCCGGTGGCCGACTGCCTGCACCTGGTGGACGTCCTGCAGCACCCCCGCCTCCGGGTCGACCAGCATGTCGAGGACGAGCTGGATCGCTTCCCGGTGGTTCTCCACCGGCAGGCGTGTGCGCTCGATAGCCTCCTGGCCAGGACGCTTGTGGGTCAGCTTTGGCTCACCCAAGCCGACCTCCTCGACCAGCCCGCTGGCCAGGACCTCTCTGGAGTCGCCATCCAGCTCAAAGAGCTGGTACTTGACCGAAGAACTGCCGCAGTTGAGTACAAGAATCCTCATCCGCCCTACTCCTCCCTCTCCTGGTGGCCCTATGCAAAAAAGACAGAGGAACGCCCCGTTCCGCGCTGGCCTTCCTCTGTCCACAACCTGAGTTCCGCCGACGCCTTTGTCGCTTCACTCCGGGCGCAATCTTCGTCGCCGGTGCGTACGCCGGCCTCTAGAGCCAAACCTTGCGCAGTGTAGCACGAGGCCGGAGACCTGTCAAATGGCGGCCTGGCGATGGCCCGGCGTGCCGGTCTCGCCAGGCGCCCGCTCTCCGATCCGTCTCCTCCCCAGGACCTAGGCCAGACCCGCTTGCCCAGGGGGCCTAGACCCCTGTTTCGCATAGCATATTCAATTTCATGTAGCCCCCAGTGCTGGCAGTCTGTCCCTCGTGATGACTATACGAAGCCGGCACGGGCTACCTGTGTTCGTCAGCGCTGACAACCCCTCCGGGCAATCGCATTAGGCTTGACAACAGTGTCATTGCGAGCGAGCGCCGTTTGCGAGCGAAGCAATCCCCGCCTTTGTCAACGTGGGGATTGTCGCCAGGGGCGGGCTCGCAATGACGTGTTCAACTGCAATTACCCTGAACGACCCCTCGGGAAAGCTGGTTATTAGGGCCAAGCCGTGCTATAATGGCGGTCCAATACGACTACCCAAGGAGTCCCGCCAATGAATGCCCAGTTCGAAGAACTCATCGCCCGCCTGGGCGAGATAGCCGATTTCAACAACGCCGCAGGGGTCCTCAGTTGGGACCAGCAGACGTACATGCCTCCTGGTGCCATCCGTGCGCGGGCACAGCAGTTGACGACCTTGCGCCGGACAGCCCATGAACGCTTCACGTCCGACGAGATCGGGCAGCTCCTGGACGACCTGGAGCCCCAGGTCGCGGAGCTGGAGCCTGGGTCTTACGAGGCCAGCCTCATCCGTGTGACACGCCGGGACTATGACCGGCAGCGTAAGCTGTCCGCCGACCTGGTGGCCCGGCTGACCCGGACCACAGCCCTGGCCCGCGAGGCCTGGGAAAGGGCCCGCAAGGCCTCCGACTTTGCCCTCTTTTTGCCCCACCTGGACGAGATCCTCGACCTGAGCGTCGAGATCGCCGAAGCCCTGGGCTACGAGGACCGCATCTACGACGCCCTTCTGGATCGCTTTGAACCTGGGCTCAAGACCGCGCGCATTGAGGCCCTGTTTGCCGAGATGAAGGCGGGATTGGTGCCCCTGGGACAGGCCATTGCCGGGCAACAGGGCAGGGCCGACGACACCTTCTTGCACCAGGACTTTCCCGTCGACCGCCAATGGGATTTTGGCCTGGAGGTTATCACGCGCCTGGGCTTTGACTTTGAGCACGGGCGCCAGGACCGCTCTGCCCACCCTTTCACCACGTCGTTCACGCCAGCCGACGTGCGGCTGACGACCCGCCTTTCTCCGGGCAACTTCAAGTCAGCCCTCTTTGGCTCCATCCACGAGGCCGGGCACGGCATGTACAACCAGGGCATCCCCATGGACCTGGCACGCACTCCGTTGGCCCGGGGTGCCTCTCTGGGTGTCCACGAATCGCAGTCGAGGATGTGGGAGAACATTGTGGGCCGCAGCCGGGGCTTCTGGACCTTCTGGTTGCCGCGCCTCAGGGAGTACTTTCCCAGCCAACTGGAGGGGGTCACGGTCGACGCCTTCTACCGCGCTGTCAACCGCGTCGAGCCGTCACTCATCCGCGTCGAGGCCGACGAGGTGACGTACAACCTCCACATCTTTGTCAGGTTCGAGATCGAAAACCTGATGCTGGAGCGCAAGGTCCGGCTGTCTGACCTGCCCGAGCTGTGGAAAACCAAGATGGAAGAGTACCTCGGGGTCTGGCCTGCGGACGACGCCGACGGGGTGCTGCAGGACGTGCACTGGTCCTCAGGCATGCTCGGCTACTTCCCCACCTACTCGCTGGGCAACATCCTCTCGGCCCAGTTCTACGATCAGGCCGTCTCCGAGATCCCCGATATCCCGGCACAGATCGAGAAGGGCGAGTTCGGCTCCCTCTTGGGCTGGATGCGGACCAACATCCACGCCCGTGGCGCCAAGTACACACCCGCCGAGCTGGTCGAGTTGGTTACCGGCGGGCCGATCCGCACTGAACCGTTCCTGGATTATGCGCGGTCCAAATACGCCGAGATCTATGGGCTCTAGAGATTGGTCCAATCTGGCAGATTGGACCAATCTACTGCAGTGCCCGCCGGTACACGGCCAACGTCTCCTGGGCGGCCCGGTCCCAGGAGAAGCGGGCTGCCTGGGCCAACCCCTGCTCGCGCAGCGCCGCCCGTAGCCCTGCGTCGGTCCACACGGCCCGGATGGCGCCGGCCATGGCCTCGACGTCGTAGGGGTCAAAATAGAGCGCCGCCTCGCCACCGATCTCTGGCAGGCTCGACGCATTGGAGGACACGACCGGGGTGCCGCAGGCCATGGCTTCCAACAGCGGCAATCCAAAGCCCTCGTACACCGACGGCAGGACCAGCGCCGTCGCCGCACTGTATAGCAGCGGCAGGTCGGGCCCTGGAATGTACCCGGTAAAATGCACTGCATCCCGCACTTCCAGCGCCTCGAGCCGGCGGAAGAAATCGTCGTACAGCCAGCCCCTGGCGCTTGTCACGACCAGCGGGATGCGCAGACCCTCGTCCCGGAGCTGTTGCAGCGCATCTATCAGCCTGGTCAGGTTCTTGCGCGGCTCGATGGTGCCCACGTGTAGACAAAACTGCTCGGGCAGGCCGTATCGCCGCCGGGCTTCGTCGACTTCTCCCTGCGCCACCGGCCTGAACTCGGGCGATGCCGCTTCGTAGACGACCGTGATCCGCTCCGGATCCAGCCCATAATGCCTGACCATGTCCCGCTTGCTCGCTTCCGAGACGGTGATGATGGCGCTCGCTCGCCGGCAATAGAGGGGCATGGTCGTGTTCAGATACCAATAGTTGAGTGGCTTCTGGTGCTCGGGGAAGAGCTTGAAGATCATGTCGTGCACGGTCAGGACGGTGGGCACACCGCGCAGCGGGGGCAGGAGGTGCTCCGTCGCGTGAAAGAGCTCGGCATCCGGCACCAGCCGGTTGAAGCCGACTCTGGCGACCTGCCCCAACCAGACGGCCATGCGCCACGGCTTGTAGCCGGCCCGGATGGTGCGCGCGGGCACGTCCTCCAGCCCTGGCGGGGGGCGTATGCCTTCGGTGCGGTTATAGAATAGGGCAAACCTCCCCGGCTCGCTGGCGACCAGCGCCCGGGCCAGGCTGCCCGCATAGCGCCCAATGCCCGCCTTGGCGTGCACCGCTGCAGATACGTCGACGTAGATGCTCATCCCGTCATCTCCCTCCTGCGGGTAGCACGATTATAAGAGCAGAGCACCCGGCTGTCAAACCGCCAGCCCCGCACAGGAACGCGCGTCGGGGCGCAGCCGGCTCCGCCCTGCACGGGACTGATGCTCGGAGCGGCGATCTTGGGCCGCAACGGTTCCTGTGTTATACTTCCAGTTTCGCCATCTCTGGCGTCGTCTTTGCCAAGATGTTGCCGCCCGACAAGGGCCTGAGGATCTTGGGTCTGCCCAACCGGCTGGCCTTGGCCATCGGCGGGTCGGTCTTCTGCGTCTTTGTCGAGGTG
>JAMJFU010000348.1 GCA_023544525.1 Anaerolineae bacterium
GTGGATGTCGAGATCCTGGCCTCTGCCCGGGCGGTGGCGGTGCGCATCACCGACCAGGGCAGCGGATCCTATCCCTCTGACCCGCAGATGCCGGACCTGGAGGCCAAGATCGCGGGACGCCAGTCGCCGCGGGGATGGGGGCTGTTTCTGACGAGGAATATGGTCGACCGCGTGAACGTCGGGCGCACAGAGAACCAGCACACCGTCGAGCTGGTGCTCCGCAGGGAAGGGGGGGACGATGCTCTCCAGGCCACTTAGGGCCAAGACCCGCACCCGATCCGGGATAGGGGTGATCGAGCTCCGTGGTGAGATGGATGGCTCGGCCCAGGGTGTGTTGGACGAAGCCTATGCCAGGGTCGAGAGCTGGGGCGTGCCGGCCGTCCTGCTCGACTTTTCCGGGGTGGGTTACATCAACAGCAAGGGCATCGCTCTGATCGTCGGCCTGCTCCGCCGGGCGCGGCGGTCGTCCACGCGCGTGCTGGCCACGGGACTGAGCGATCACTACCTGGAGATATTCGATATCACCAGGCTGTCCGACTATATCGGCATCTATCCAAATGAAGAGAGCGCGCTGCGCGACGCCACGTCCAGGCGCGAAGCTATCCCGGCCCAGCCGCCGGAAGAACCTGCAGAGGCTCGCTAGACGCGAGAAGGAGGAACAACCATGGCTCTGAAACCGCCAGCGGTCCGGATCGAGGCTCGGCGAGCCTCGGCCCAGACCTGTATCATCGACATCCAGGGTGAGCTCACCGCTTTTGCGGAGGAGCAACTGATGGCGGCCTATACTGAGGCGTGCAGCAACGGGGCGGGCAATATCATCCTGAACTTCGACCGGCTGGCCTATATGAGTAGCTCCGGCATCGGGCTGCTGGTAACGCTCCTGATCCGTGCCCAGCGCCAGCAACAGCGGCTGCTGGCCTGCGGCCTGAGCGAGCACTACCGGCACATTTTTGAGCTCACCCGGCTGAATGAAGCCATCACCGTCCACGAGGGCGAAGCAACAGCCATGGCTTCTCTTGAGCGGAGGCATGCCTGAGGTCTCGGGCGGCCCTGCGCACAGATCGCCGCGCCGGGCGCGAACGTAACGGCGGGGCCAGGAGGCAAGAGATGGGAACACACGCCTTTGTGGGCCGGGTGCAGGAGCTGGCGCAGTTGCACAGCCATTTCGACCAGGCTCTGGGGGGCAACGGCCAGATCTGTTTTGTGATCGGCCGGGCCGGGAGCGGCAAGACAGCCCTGGTGCGGCATTTTGTCGAAGGGGCATTTGCCAGAGACAAGGAGGTCGTCCTGGCTGTGGGCAGCTGTAATGCCCAAATCGGCCTGGGTGATCCCTATCTCCCCTTTCGCGAAGCCCTGGCCATGCTGGCCGGCGACGTCTCGCCCAAACAATCGACGGTGGGCATTACCCCGGAGAACTCGCAAAGGCTACGAACCGTCCTGGTCCGCTCGGTGCAGGTCCTGGTTGATATCACCCCGGAGCTGCTGAATGTGTTCATACCCGCCGGCGATTTGTTGGGCAAGCTGGGCAAGTCGGTTGCCGACAAGGTGGGTTGGATGGAACGGCTGGAGTTGCTGAGCAAGCGCCGTGCGCTGGCCGCAGGAGCTGCCGAGGCGGTGTCCGATCAGGGGCGCATCATCGAGCAATACACGGCCTTTCTGAAGGAGCTGAGTGCCACGGTCCCCTTGATCCTGTTCCTGGACGATCTGCAGTGGGCGGACAGCGCCTCCATCAACCTGCTTTTTCACCTGGGGCGCCACCTGGAGGGCAGCCGCATCCTCGTCGTAGGCGCCTACCGGACCGACGACGTCGCCTTGGGCCGCGGCGGCGAGCGCCATCCCCTGGTACCCGTGGTCAACGAACTCACCCGCTACCACGGTGATGTCGACATTGACCTGGACGGTCTGGCCACGGACGTCAACCGCCGTTTTGTCGACGAGCTGCTCGATTCCGAGCCCAATGCCCTTGGACGGGCCTTTCGCCAGGCGCTGTTCCACAAGACGGCGGGCCATGCCCTGTTCACCGCCGAGTTGGTCCGAGCCATGCAGGAACGCGGCGACCTGATCCGCGACGAGCAGGGTCGCTGGATCGAAGGCCCGGCCCTCGATTGGGGGGCCCTGCCCGCCCGGGTCGAAGGCGTCGTCGAGGAGCGGGTGGGCCGCTTGAGGGCCGGGCTCCGGCGCATGCTCCAGGTTGCCAGCATCGAGGGTGAGGCGTTCACGGCAGAGGTAGTCGCTCGGGTTGAGGGCCTGCCCGAGCGCGAAGCCATCCGCAAGCTGGGTCGTGAACTGGAGCGGCAGCTCCGTCTTGTCAGTGCCGAAGGGCTGATCCGCCTCGGCCGGTCGCGGTTGTCGCGCTACCGCTTTGCCCACAACCTGTTCCAGCAGTACCTGTACGGCAGCCTCAGCCAGGCCGAGCGGGCCTACCTGCACCTGGACGTGGGTGAGGCGTTGGAGGCCCTGTTGGGCCTGCATGCACCAGAGATGGCCGCCCAGCTAGCACGCCATTTTGAGGAGGCGTCGGTGCCGGTGAAAGCGGCACAGTACCTGCTCCAGGCCGGTGAGCGCGCCCGGCGCATGGCAGCCCACCAGGAGGCGGTGGAGCATCTGGAGCACGGGCAGCGCCTGGCGGCGGGCCTTCCGGCAGGCCCGGAGCGGACGCGTCTGCAGTTGGACCTGCAGATCTCATTGGCCATGACGCTCGTGGCGATGCAGGGCTACGCCTCGCCGGCCGTCGATCCTGCCTTTGCACGGGCTCGCGAACTCGCCCGCACGTTGGGGGATCCCGCGCGCCTGGTCCATGTGCTCCTGGGGCAGATGGTGTTCCGGCTGATGCGCGGCGACCTGCAGCACGTGGCGGCGGAGGGGGACGAGGTGCTGGGCCTGGTCCAGGGACTGGGCGATGAGGGCTACCTGCTCACTTGCCACGCCTTGTTGGGGGTGGCGTTTCTCTACCTGGGCCAGCATGGGCGGGCGCGCCAACATCTGGAAGCGACGACCAGCCTCTACGATCCGGACCGGCATGGCGAGCTGGCATTCCAGCACGGGCAAGACCCTGGCGTGGCCGCCTGGTCCTTTCTGGCCCGCGTGTTGTGGCTCCAGGGCTACACGAAAGAAGCATTGGCCTGCTCCGAGTCGGCGCTCAAGGTGGCTACAGAGAACGATCATCTCTATAGCCAGACCATTGCCAGCTTGCACATCGCCACGCTACGGGCCTTTCTGCGGCAGTGGCCCGAGTGCCAATCCATGGCAGAGCAGGCGCGAGACCTGGCCCGGCGCGGGGGATTTGGCATGTGGCGGGCCAACGCCGCTATCCTACGGGGCACGGCCCTTGCCCACCAGGGCCGGGTGGAGGAGGGGCTCCGTGAGCTCACCCAGGCCCAGTACCTCTGGCAGGCGACGGGTGCGGGCCTGGTCGCCTATGGGGCGAGTTGCCTGGCCGATGCGTATCGCCTGGCCGGCAGGCGGGAGGAGGGGATCTTGGCCCTGGACGAGTCCCTCTATCACAGCGAGGAAGCCTGGTGGCAGCCCGAGCAGTACCGGCTCAAGGCCGAGCTGCTGCTTCTGGCCCCCGGGGACGAGCCGGAGGCTGAACGGCTCCTGCAGCAGGCCCTCGCTCAGGCCAGGGAGCAGGGGGCCCGCGCTCTCGAGTTGCGGGCAGCGACGAGCCTGGCCCGGCTGCTGCGATCCCAGGGGCGCTCCCCTGAAGCCCGGGCGCAGCTGCTTGAGAGCATCGATGGCCCCTGTGACGGGCTGGATATGCCGGATTGTCGCGATGCCCGGCGGTTCTTGCGGGAACTGGAGGGCGACCTTCAGCCGGTCGCGGCGGGCAGGGGCTGACGGACTTCCCGGGACCATGGCGGCGCGCCGCGGGACGTCTGGAGCAGGCACAGGCTCGCCATACTG
>JAMJFU010000349.1 GCA_023544525.1 Anaerolineae bacterium
AACGATGTCGTTTGCCTCGTTCTGCCAGACGCCGGTGGATCGCTGCCTCGTAGGCGCCCGTGTCCGGCTCGCCTACTCCGTCCGTCGCCAGCAGGGGCGTGATAAAGTAGCGGGCATAGTTCCAGCGCTCCAGCCGCCAGTTGAGAGGCTGCTCAGTGAGCGAAAAGGTCTCGATCAGGAAGTCGCGGACGCGGAGGAAATCGCGCTCGTGGTTGTACTCGCAGAATCCAGCATTCATGATCTGATCTCGCTCGTCTGGCACTTGGGGAGCGGGAAGCCCGCCAGAGGTGCGCCCGCTCTTTACGAACGGCCCAAGAGTGCCCGGCCGTAGGTCTTGAGGCTGAAGGGCTGCCCCGAGAGCAGTGCCTGGGCGTGGAACAGGCGCGCCACCGCCCGCACAATCACGATGGCCGTGGCTAACTGCAGGGCAGCCGCCAGGAGCGGCTGCCACAATGGTACATCGGTTGCCGTCATGCGGGCCATCATCGCCACCGGCGAGGTCAGCGGGAACAGGCTCAGGGCGACGGGCAGGGCGCTTTCAGGCCTGGAGACGATGATAACCAGGAACATGTAGACCAGGATCAGTGGCGACAGGACGATCATGATCGGCCCGCTGGTGTCCTTGACGTCAGGGGCCAGGGCACCCAAGCCCGCCATCTGGGAACCGTACATGGCATAGCCCAGCAGGCTGTAGACCAGGCACCAAACCAGCAGCGACGTTGGGATGGAAAAGCCGGGCGGGATGGCCAGGGCCTGGCCGCCCAGGTGCGCGACGACCCACAGGACAGCGACCCACAGGGCAATCTGCAACAGGCCCAGCAGACCCAGGGCCAAGATCTTGCCGCCGATGAGCTGGCCCGGCGACACGGAGGAGAGCAGGATCTCCATCACCCGGTTCTTCTTCTCGTCCGTCACCGTGCTGACCAGCGTGCTGGCGGGCAGGATAATGGCCATGTATAGCAAGAAGGCCATCAGGTTGGGCAGCAACTCGGCGATCCAGCCCTGGTCTGATGCGTCCTGGCCGGCGGCGCCAGGGGCGGTTGCCTGTTGCCAGTTGACGTCCATGGGCCGCCAGGCGTCGGTGGCGGCCGCCTCATCGCCCCCAAAGAGATTCACCAGCAGCACCCACCCCATGGGGTCGTGGTCAAGCCTGTTGCCAGATATAAAGTCGAAGTCGAGTTGGACGTACGACAGCTCGCCGCTCTGCAGGTAGCCGGCGGGGACGACATAGTAGCCCCGGATCTCGCCTGCCTCCAGGGCCGACTGCGCTGTCGCTTCGTCGGGATACGATATCAACCAGCCATCGGGCACGTCGCTGGGGATGACCTGAATGAGTCCTGCCGGATCCACATAGCCCGTGGTTTCCGGGACCTCGGGACCCGTTTCGCTGGGTGCAGTAGTTGCGGTGTCTCGCCTGAGCAAGATCACGACCAGCACGATCAGGCCTACCAGCAGGGGCAAGCCCAGGGAGAGGATCACAAAAGCCTTGCGCCCCAGGCTGGTCCGGATCTCATTGACCATCACGGCCAAGGTCTTTTTCATGATGGTTCAGCCCTCCTTCCCGGCAGGAGTTCCCGCCACCGCAGGCGCTGGCCGTAGCGGAGCATGCTCAGCCGGAATGCCCTGCCCGCCAACCAGACCGTGACGATGCCGCAGGCCAGGGCGATCGCTGCCGCGACAGCGATCTGCCATGTGGGCACCTCGATGACCAGGCTTCGGCCAGCGATGGATGCCACGGAGGTAAATGGGAAAAAGCTCAAGCCCAAGGCCAGGGGGCCGTTGGGCGCCTGGATCAGGGGCACGAGCAGGTAGAGCGGGAAGAAGAGCAGGAGGAATGCCAGGCCGCCCATCTGCTGGATCTCCTGGCTCTCGACCAGGGTTGCCGCCAGGGCGGTGGTGAGGGCGGCGAGGAACAGGTAGACGGGCAGGCCCACGGCAAACACCATGGCAATGTCGCGCCAGCTGGGGTCCAGGTTCTGCAGCCACTCGATCTCGAGCAGGCTCCCACCCAAGACGACGATCAGCACCAGGCAAGCGACCCAGACCACGATCTGCAGCAGTGCGATCCCCAGGCCGCCGAGGACTTTGCCAGCCATCATCTGCCCTGCAGAGACGGAGGTCACCAGGACCTCCATGGTGCGGCTCTCCTTTTCTATGACGACCGCCTCCCCCAGGTAGCCGAAGGTGGTGATGACCAGGAACGTAAACATGCCCGCGGCGATCAAGGGCAGAAAATGCGACAGGGTGGGATCCCCGCCGGGGTAGGCGCGGTCGCTCTCGCCAGTGTGCACGGTGACGTGGGCGCCAGCGATGGCCCGCTCGACGAGGGCGGCGGGCTGGCCTGCCATACGATTGCGGCGCACCAGGTCCGTCATGGTGCGGGCGGCAGAGTAGGGTGGCGCCTCATAGTAGATCAGTTGCGCTTGCCGCGCATCAGCGGATGCGGACAGCACATAGTAGGCATCGACTTCACCCTCCTCCAACGCTTGCTGCGCATCCGCTGTCGTGTCAAACCGGACCAGGGTCACGTCTGGATTCGACGGGCTGGCCTGCGGGTCTGTGACCCAACCCGCCGGGCCCACGTAGCCCAGGGTGGTGTGGTCCTCTTGCAGGAGCGAGAACAGATAACCGAGGCCCGCTGCAAAGGCGATGAAGAGAGGGAGGGCCAGTAACACGAGAAGGAAGGTGCGCTTGCGCGCTTCCTCCAGGAAATGATGCTGGGCAATCAGCCAGGTCTTGGACACCCGATGTCTCCTCTCCCCCCGGGAACACGCTATACCGCATCCGGGTGCTCGCCCACGGCCCTGATAAAGATCTCATCCAGGGTGGGGACGGCGATCTCGAAATGCTCGACGATGGCCTGGTGTCGCACTAATTGCTGAAGGACCTGCTGGGGTTCGGTGCCTTCGGCGAGGTTCAGCTCCAGCATCCCGTTGCCGCCGGCGGTCTGCTGCACACCGGCCAGGGGCGGCGGATCCCCGCGCAGGCGTACCCTCACTTTGCGGCCTGTGTACTGGCGCTGGATCTGGTCCAGTGGGCCATAGAGGACGTTGCGGCCGTGGTCGATGAGTACAATGCGATCGCACAGCTCTTCGACCTGGTGCATCTGGTGGGTGGACATGAGGATGGTGGTGCCCTGGGCACGCAATTGGCGCATCAGGTCCTTGACGGCCCGGGCGTTGATGGGATCCAGGGAAGCGAAGGGTTCGTCGATGATCAGCAGCTCGGGCTGGTGCAGGATGGTGCTGATGATCTGCGCCTTCTGCTGCATGCCCTTGCTGAGCTCCTTGACCTTCTTCCCCCGGTGGGCGGCCAGGTCAAAGCGCTCCAGGAGCCCAGCTAGCCGCTGGCGTGTCTCTGCCCTCGGCAGTCCTTTGAGCGTGCCCAGGTAGAGCAGGCAGCGCTCCAGGGGGATGTTCTGGTACAGGCCCCGCTCTTCGGGCATGTAGCCGATGCGCTCTTTCTTCTCCTCGGTCATGGGGCCGCCCAGAATGGAGACCGTGCCCCGATCGGGCCGGAAGATGTCCAGCATCAGGCGGATGGTCGTGGTCTTGCCGGCGCCATTGGGGCCCAGGAGGCCAAAGATCTCGCCTCGCTCGACGGCAAAGGACACGTCGGCCACGGCCTGGGTCGCGCCAAAGCGTTTGGCTACTTGATGAACCTCTACAGCATGCATTTCGACTCCTGTTGTGGGTTCCTGTCGCCCGGTCTCCCGGACGGCTATGCTCGGCGCCGGCTGCGGACCAAGAGCACGATGGCTGCGGCACAAGCCACGACTGACAGCCCATCGAAGAACCCTTGTCCCAGGCTCGTCGCGTCGCTCAAGAGCGCAAAATGGCCCAGAAACGACGACACGCCCGAGAGGAGCAGCGCCGTGACGAAACAGAGCATCCCGTTGGTG
>JAMJFU010000034.1 GCA_023544525.1 Anaerolineae bacterium
GTTGTTCTTGGCTTTTCTCTTTCACAGCGTGCTACATCTGACCAGTCGACTGTACCAGGCGCTTCGACAGGCTATTGGAGCACGGCGCGAGTTCTTCAACCACCTTCGTGCCCTGACCTGCTACCTCTACTTCCCTGGCTGGGACGAGATGCTGACTTTCATGGCCGACAAGCAAGAAGTGAAAGTCAGCTGACCTAGCTCTCCCTTCGCCATTGTTTTGCCCTGTCGGTGTTACTTCTGAGGCAGGCCACCACTCCAGGGCCGATATCCCCTGCTTGCTGGATTCTTGCTTCCCACACACCGTTGCTGCCTGGCTCCCCCGCTCCCTGCAGCGACCCTCATCCACTCCGCTTTGCCAGCTTGCAGCAGCATCATTTACCGGCCAGGTTCCCGGGATCATGCGTCGGTTCGCCTCTCAAACTCTCGACTCCCTCAAAATCAGAATTGCTGGGCGCACGCTCTGCACCTATCACTTTGATCCGGCGGCCCCGGCAAGGCGGCCCTGAAGCGGCGGGGGGTGCCGCCCGCGCTTGCCCGCGGCGGCGAGTTCGCGTATAATGACGGCAGCCCAATCAAATCGGCCATGCAGATGGCGGACGACAAAGACGCAGTCTCCTCGGCTTCGAGGAGATGAGAACGACTACGGGACACGCTGGCCATGAATGAGTTCGATGCCGATCGAGTCCGGTTTCAGGTTCAGGCGAGGCCCAACGTCAGCCTGAGCGTGATAGACGCTGGCCCCCGCGACGCCAGCACGGTGCTACTATTTGTCCAGGGCGCGGGCGGCCATGCCCTGCAGTGGGTGAACCAGCTTCAGCACTTCTCCCAACGCCATCGCTGCCTGGCTCCCGACCTGCGCGGGCACGGCCGGTCCGACAAGCCCCGCACCGGCTACACGATCGACGAGATCACAGACGATCTTCTAGCCGTACTGGACCGATTGGAGATCCTGCAGCCGATTGTGCTCCTCGCCCACTCGGCCGGCGGGCTGTTGGCGCTCAATTTTGCCGCACGCTATCCAGAGCGCCTTACCAAGTTGGTCCTCATCAACAGCGCCGCTGAGCTTCCCTTGAGTCGCTGGATGCGCATGGGCTTGCGTATCCCCTCTTTCCTGATGATTGTCGCCCAGCCCTTCCTGCAGCGTCGCGGCCGGTTCAATGCCCCCCCGCATATCTTTAAGCAGTTCGTCGAGAGCACGGTAGGTTCCTGGCGTGGATGGGACGTGCTGCCCGACATCACAACGCCCACCCTGATCCTCGCCGGGCAACGAGACTGGTATGTGCGCCCCGCCGTGTCCCGCCAGACGGCCTATGAGATGCCGCGCGCCCGCCTGGAGATTATCCGCGCAGCAGGGCACCAGTCACCTCTCGAGCGGCCAGCGGCCGTGAACCGCGCTCTAGAGCGGTTTCTGGAATCCGGACTGCGTTCCTGGCGAAGCAGTGTGGAGGACGCTCGCGCTGTGGCTCATGAGCGGCCCTGGCTCGACCACTACGAGGAAGGCGTGCCGCCCGAGATCGCAGTTCCAGAGAAGCCCTTACATGATCTTCTAATCGAATCGGCCGGGCGCTGGCCCGACCGGCCGGCCCTGATTTACGGTCGCGGCCAGTTATCCTACCGTTTTGTTGCCGAGGAGGTGAGCCGCTGGGCGAGCGTCGTCCGAGACCTGGGCATCCGCAAGGGTGATCGCTTCCTGCTCCTCCTGCCCAATGTACCCCAACTGGTCATGGGCCTCTACGGCGCCCTGATGGCTGGTGCCGTGGCGGTCATGGTGAACCCGCTGGCCCAGCGGGAGGAATTGGCGCGTCAAATCGCCGATTCGGGGGCTAGCACCGTCCTGACGCTCAGCCGCTTCTATCCTGGCGTCGTCGAGCCCCTGCAGCAGGAGGGGCTGGTCCGCAACGTCGTCCTAACCAATATCAAGACCTACCTTCCCTGGTATCAGCGCCTTGTCTTCGGTCTGACGCGCGAACGCCGGGAGGGCCACCGCCTGTCGTCCTACCAGGCTGACAAAGTCCTCTGGTGGGAGCGACTGATACGCCGCTCGCCAGGAATCAGCCAGCCGGTGCCGGTCATCGCCGACGATCTGGCCGCTGTGCTCTACACCGGCGGCACCACGGGCGAACCCAAAGGCGTCATGCTGAACCACCGAAACCTGGTGGCAAACGCCATCCAGACCCGGGCCTGGTTCGCCGACCTGCGCGAAGGCCGCGAGGTTTTTCTAGGAGTAGTGCCTTTCGCTCACTCCTACGGGCTCACAGCCTCGCTGAATGTGGCCTTGGCCAGTGGTTCGGCGGTAATACTCATGCCCACCTTCGATACCCGGGCACTCCTCGAGGCAATACGCCGCTACCAACCAACCATTTTCCCCGGCGTGCCAGCCATGTACGCCAGCATCAACGAGTTCTCCAGCGTGCGCGACTACGAGGTCGCCAGTGTCAAGGCCTGCATCAGCGGCGCCAGTGCCCTGCCGGTGGAGGTGCAGGAAGGCTTTGAGAAACTGACCCGGGGCCGGCTGGTCGAGGGCTATGGGCTAACTGAGGCCAGCCCGGTCAGCCACGCCAATCCGCTGTTCGGGCAGAACAAGGTGGGTGCAATCGGGCTTCCCCTACCCAGCACAGACGCACGCATCGTCCACCCCCGGACAGGGCGCGTGCTCCAACCAGAGACCATCGGCGAATTGGTGATCCGGGGTCCCCAGGTCATGCAGGGCTACTGGCGTCGTCCCGAAGACACGGAACGGGCCCTGCGCGACGGCTGGCTCCATACAGGGGATCTGGCCCTGATGGACCACGACGGCTACTTCCGCATCGTCGATCGTATAAACAACCTGATCCCGGTGGGCTTCCGGCAGGTCTATCCACGCGACGTAGAGGAGGTGCTGTACGAGCATCCCAGCGTCCAGGAAATAGCCGCCATCGGCGTGCCGGGTCCTGACGGACGCGGTGAGGTCCGGGCCCACATAGTCCTGCGCCCCGGCCATCAAGCCACTGCCGGGGAGATCCTGGCCTTTTGCGAGGGTCGCCTCCGCTCCTACCAGATCCCGCGGCGTGTGCGCTTCCGAGCGGAAATGCCGCGCTCCTTCGTGGGCAAGATCATGCGCCAGCAGCTTGTCCAAGAGGAACTCGCCGCCGAGGAGCAAGGATAAGCAGGCGGTCAGGGATCATACATGTTGACCAGGCCCGTGCCCACTCAGCGGGCGAAGCAGCAGATCGGAGATTTACAGAGAGGCTTTTTTGAGGAGGATATGCATGGAGTACAGAACCTTGGGACGGACGGGGGTTCAAGTCTCGTCCCTATGCCTGGGCACAGCCAACTTTGGAAATCCCACCCCGGAGCCTGAATGCCGCCAGATCCTGCAGGCTGCTCTGGATGCCGGGATCAATATCATCGACACCGCCGACAGCTACAATGGCGGCGAAAGCGAGCGCATCATCGGCCGGTTTCTCAAGGACACCGGGCAACGAGATCGGGTCGTCTTGACTACCAAGGTCTATTATCCGGTCGGCGACGGGCCGAACGATCGGGGGCTGAGCCGCTATCATATCCTGCATGGCTGCGAGGGTTCGCTGCGTCGCCTGCAGACCGACCGCATCGACCTGTACATCACCCACCGCTCGGCAAGTTCCAGCCTCCCCGTAGATGAGACGCTGTCGGCCCTCACCGACCTACAGCACCAGGGTAAGGTGCTGTATATTGGCTGCTCCACCCACCCTGGCTGGCAGATCATGGAAGCCATCATGGTCAGCGAGGCGAAGGGCTATGCCCGCTACGTCGTCGAATCGTCGCCCTATAACCTGCTGGACCGGCGTGTCGAAAACGAGCGAGTTCCCCTCTGCCAGAAGTATGGCCTGGGCATGTTGACCTGGTCTCCAATCGCCATGGGCATGCTGGCCGGCCGGTACCCCCTGGACTTGACCTTCCCCAAGGGTTCGCGCGCCGCGGCCAACCCCCAGGGGATCTATGCCGAGCGCATCAACCGCCGGGGGGTCGAGGTGGGAGCAGAGGTCGTCAAGATGGCCCAGGGATACGGCCTTAGCGCCAGCCAGCTCTCCCTTCTATGGGTCAAGGACCAGCCCGGCGTTACCGCGCCGATCATCGGGCCCCGTACCGTGGAGCAGCTGGCCGAGTCGTTGCAGGTAGCCGGGATGCACGCGGATGACGACCTGCGCAAAGCTTTCGACGAACTGAACCCACCCGGCATGGCCGTCTCCGATTTCCACAATACCAGCGGCTGGATGAAAGCCACCGTGCCGCCTGACTGAGCCAAGCCCGTAATAGAACAAGGGGCCCGGCTCATCCGTCGAACCGGGCCCCTTGCTTGTGCCTGTGAGCTACCTCTCTTCGGGCGGCTCCTCGCGTTCGATGCGCAGTGTAGCGCCGCTCAACAGCACTCCGAGGCCTGCGATCGCCGAGATCACCGGCATGTACATGGCCAGGACCACGCCGCCAGCCGCACCGACGGCCAGCGGAATGTCCAACAGGGTCCGGTCATTGCGCACGATGGTGATCCGCCGCACCGTGCCCTCGCGGATCAAGTCATTGATCGCCTTGAACAGGTCCTGAGTCTGGAGCCTGACCTCCTCCGTCACCGTCCTATGCTTTACCTCTGGCTGTTCTTCCTCGACGATCTTCTCTTCGTCGCTCATCGTTATCCTCTCCTTATAGGCGCTTATTAACTCATGTCGAGTCCACCAAGCCTCAACATCCCTTACGTATCAAGACCGCAAAAGTTGCGAAGAGGACACGGTCATTGCCTGCGATCATTTCCCTGGAGATGATGGCCGTTGCACGGATTTGGCGCCATGATGCGGATGTGGTATACTCGTGCCGGCTCAGTCTTGAGGCTGGGGTGGAGGAGAGTCAGCGAATGAGCGCGGGGAAACTCGTCGAACAGGCCAGCGGCCAGGTCTACCCCCTGGGCTTCGAGGTCGTGACCATTGGTCGCCACCCAGACAACACGGTCGTAGTGCCTGACCCGCAGGCATCCCGCCACCATGCCGAGATCACGATGCAGGGCAGTCGTTGGGTGATGCAGGATCTCGGCAGTGCCAATGGAACCTACGTCAACGGTGAAAGGATCGTCGGGCCACACGTCCTGAAGGACGGGGACCTCCTCGGGATTGGCCAGGCCCGGTTCAGCGCCGAGATCTCTACTCCGATTTCTGTCCAGGACACGTTGGTCGAGCGCCGCCGGCCTGGACCCGCCCGGCTGCCAGCCGAGTCAAGGCGCCGGGCCATTCTCTTCGTGGGACTGGCGACGATTGCGATCCTGGCCGTCATCCTGGCAGTAGCGCTGCTGCTCCAGCCGCGAGATCTGGGTCCATCACAGCCCTCAGACCAACCTGCAACGACCCCTGTGGCTGGCGGTCCCGCCCATGTGAGCAACGGTTCACCCACCGTTCCCTCGACTTCCAGGCCTACGGCGACCGCGCTGCCCACCATCGCGCCGGCCAGCCTGCGGCCCACGCTCCTGCCAAGGATCCACCCCACCCCGCAGATAGAGCCGACGAGCCTCTTGCCGTTCATCGGATACTTCCGGGCTGAGCCCTCGACCATTGCGCCCGGCGAGTGCACGCGGCTACAGTGGGGCGACATAGGGAACGCAACGCGGCTGGTCCTGAGCGGCGTCGGCCAGGTTGACGCCACAGGCAAGATCGACGTGTGTCCCGATTCTTCCACTACCTACACACTCGAAGCGACCGGTGGAGGGGGCACCACCCAACGCAGCACCGAGGTGACCCTCCAGCAGCCGCCCGGCCCAATTATCGAGTACTTTCGGGTGGTGCCAAGCATCATTGCGCCCGGCGACTGCGCCCAGCTTGAGTGGGGCACCGTCCAGAATGCGCTATCGGCGTCCGTCGAGCCCGGTATCGGCGGCGTCGGGACGCCAGGCAGTGCAGAGGTCTGCCCCGGTGCCACCACCACCTACATACTTGCGGCTCAAAGCCCTGAGGGCACGGGGACCGCGCGGGCTACGCTCATCGTCTCCAGCGAGGCCGTCCAGCAGCCGGTGATCGCTTTTTTCACCGCCAATCCGGCGAACATTCAGGCAGGCGAGTGCACTACCCTGGGCTGGGGCAAGGTCGATTATGCTACCACCGTCACCATCGACAACGGCATCGGCGGGGTGGGCACCCCGGGGTCCAGGGAGCTCTGCCCGGCAGCGACGACCGAATATGTCATGAAGGCTGAGGGCCCGGGTGGCACCAGCGAGGCCAGGCTGACGGTGACCGTCTCACCAGGCCGCCTGGCCGATCTGCCCGACCTCATCGTCGAGTCGATCCTGTTTGAGCCGAATCCCTGTTTCCGCCTCCTGAAGTGCAAGGTGAGGGTCAAGGTTCGCAATGATGGGACCCTGGAGGCAGGTCACTTTGTGGTCCGGTGGGCACCACAAGGGGCCGAGGCTGTGCCGGTAGAATGGGATCTGCCTGGCTTGCCCGCCAACCAGGACAAGGTGCTGAGCTACACCTGGATCCCAGCCCGGGTTGAGGACAGGTGGCCCACTTCAGCTCAGGCAGATGCCTACCAGGAAGTGGAAGAGATCGAAGAAGGCCTGGGCAACGTCGTGGAGCAGACCATCACCGTCGTAGAGCGTTAGTCTCCGCGCGTCCCGCCGGTCCAGGAGCAAAGCTGCCCCTCCTGGACCGGAGGCAACGGCTTCGCACATGGCCCCCGCCATCCCCCCCACCTGCAGCGGCGCGTCGTCGGCATAGCCACTGGCATCCAAGAGATGCCCCAGCCGGTCAGCCATAGACCTCGGCGCGGCGGTCAGCCAGGAAGGGGAACAGCCGACGGGCTCCTTCCACTTCCCCCAGCTCCAGCGTGGCAAAGTACAGGCCCGGTTCTGCCCCGCCCTCTGTCACAGCCTGTCCCCAGGGATCCACTGCCGCGGAAAAGCCGCCATAGTCGCCGTCTGTGCCGGCGCCAGCCCGGTTGCAGCCTGTCACAAAGAACTGGTTCTCAACCGCCCGTGCCCGCAGCAGCAACCGCCAATGCTCTATGCGCCCCACCGGCCATTCAGATGGGATCAGGACGAGTTGGGCGCCCGAGAGGGCAAAGCGGCGCCACAGCTCGGGGAAACGCAGGTCGTAGCAGATCGCCAATGCCACCCGCCCCCACGGCCAGTCAAAGACCGGCATTTCCTCGCCAGCGCTCATATGCTCCACCTCACCCAAGGGCGCCCAGAGATGGACCTTGCGGTAGGCGCCCAGCCGCCTGCCATCGGGGCCATAGAGAGCTGACGTATTAAAGGGCTTGCTCCCGGGGCGCGCCTCCAGTGCTGTGCCAACCAAATGGATCCGGTAGCGGCGTGCCAGGTCAGCCATGTGCGCAAAAGAACCCTCATCCAGGGGCGCCGCGAGCTCAACCGCACGCTTCAGATCGTACCCCGTAAGCCAGAGCTCCGGCAGCATCAACAGATCGGCTCCCCGGTCCGCTGACTCTTCTGCCAGCGCCTGTGCCATTCGCAAGTTGGCGTCCGGCTCCCCCGGGACAATGGCCATCTGGGCCAGGGCAATCGTGATCTCCATCGCATACACCCCCTTTATATGTCTACAGCCCCTCAACCCTGCCTGTCACTGGTACAGCCAGGCAACTACGCACTGGGGACATTGTAGACCACGAACGGTGCTCCGTCAAATCCTGGCGGCGCTCCACAGCTCTTGCTCCTGGCGACACTGGGGCTCATCTCGCGGAAGTGCGGCACCATGCCTGGTCCGGACTCCCGGCAGTTCCAGCCCCTCCTTGAAATTCCGCCTGTAACATGATACAATAACGCTGTGGAAAAGATCCTTTTGATCGCAGCAGACTGGCAATTTCGGGCCCTGGTCCGGGCCCAGCTCCTGGAGGAGGGATACGAGGTGCAGGCTTTTCCGGCATTAGAGGTGGCCCAGTTCCACCTGCAGGGCGCTGGCCCGCGGCCTCTCCTGACCATTGTCGATAGCAAAGGCCTTGGGCTCAAGCGGGATGACCTCTCCCGGCTGTGGGAACTGACAGACCAGGCGCCCCTTCTCCTCTGTGGAGGTCTTCTGGACCGCGGGCTGCTGGACCAGGAAGGGATGCCACCAGCACACCTGCTGGTCCGGCCATTTCGTGTCGGCGACGTCGTCGCTGAGGTAGAGAGGCTGGGGATATGGCCGCAGGCCGATCTCACAGAAACATAGGGCGGCTCAAGGCACGGCTTTGGCTGTGCCTGGCCATCTTCTTGGCCCTTTTGGCCGGCTGCGGCGAGGCGCTGGCGCCTACCCAACCACCTGTGCCAACAACGCCTGCGCCAACTGCCAGCCGAACCAGCGACGAACGGGTGGAGGAAAGGATGGAGATGGTAGAACGCCAGATTCGCAGCCGGGGCATCTCTAGCCAGCAGGTGCTCGACGCCCTGGAACGCGTCCCGCGCCACGAGTTTGTGCCCGAGCAGTACCAGTCGCAAGCCTACGCCGACCACCCCCTGCCCATCGGCCACGGCCAGACCATCTCCCAGCCTTATATCGTTGCTCTGATGTCTGAGCTGCTTCAGCTGGAGGCTGGCGACCGTGTTCTGGAAGTAGGCACCGGCTCTGGGTACCAGGCTGCAATCCTGGCCGAGATCATCGACCAGGTCTATACCGTCGAGATCATCGAGGCCCTTGCCACCCAGGCCCGTGAGAGGCTGGAAAGGCTGGGATACGATAACGTGGAGGTGTTGCATGCAGATGGCTACTTTGGCTGGCCAGAGCACGCCCCCTACGATGCCATCATCGTCACCGCCGCCCCTGACCATATCCCTCAGCCCCTCGTCCAACAGCTGGCCGATGGAGGGAAATTGGTCATCCCCGTAGGTCCGCCGGGTGGCTACCAGACCCTATGGGAGGTCACCAAAGAAGGGGAAGAAATCACCAAGCGAAACGTGACCGGCGTACTCTTTGTACCTCTCACGGGCGAGCACTGAGCAGCTCGGCATCCCCTCCGCGCAGCCTCACATCCAGAGCGGTGTGGCGCTTGGTGATCTGGTTGTTCCGCACGGCGATGGCAATGGCCTGCCGCGTGCCCACCAAGACCACCAGCTCCTTGGCCCGCGTCAACGCCGTATAGAGCAGGTTGCGCTGCAGCATCACATAATGCTGCGTCAACACCGGGATGACCACGGCCCGGTACTCGCTACCCTGGCTTTTGTGTACGCTGACGGCGTAGGCGTGGACCAGCTCATCCAGGTCTGCAAAATCGTATGGCACATCGCGACCGTCGATGCGGACCGCCACCACCTGGTCGACGACATCCAGCCGGACGACGCGGCCCATATCACCGTTA
This sequence comes from Anaerolineae bacterium, assembly GCA_023544525.1. Lineage (GTDB taxonomy): Bacteria > Chloroflexota > Anaerolineae > JAAYZQ01 > JAAYZQ01 > JAMJFU01. The sequence goes on from JAMJFU010000034.1 coordinate 9,286, forward strand.
AACACTTCCTTATCATAGTTGTTGCGCAACTGCATCACCCGGTCCCCGAGCCGGATGACCTGCGAGCCCTGCCGCCGTTCCGGCTTACGCTCAGACCCAGGGTTCAGCGCTTCCTGAAGCCGCCTGTTGAGCTCTGCCACCCCGGCAGCACCCCTGTAGAGGGGGGATAGCACCTGGATGTCCTCCAGGGGATCCAGACCGAACTTGCGGGGGATGCGCGTTGTCACCAGGTCTACGACCAGGTCTGCAGCCCGCTCAGCATCCTCGGCCGGGAAGAGGAAAAAGTCGGTCGCGTCTCTTCTGAATAGGGGCAGCGCGCCGCGGTTGATGCGGTGGGCGTTCTCGACGATCAGGCTGCCCTCCGCCTGGCGAAAGATCTCGGTCAGCCGTACCACGGCTGCCACACCCGATTCGATGATATCGCGCAACACGTTCCCGGCGCCCACGCTCGGCAGCTGGTCCACGTCGCCCACCAGCAGCAGGTGGCTCTCGGGGTGCACCGCCTTCAGCAGATGGTTGGTCAACAGCAGATCCAGCATACTGGCCTCATCCACGATTACAGTGTCGGCCTCCAGGGGGTTCTCCTCGTTCCGGAGGAACTGCATGCCCTGGCGTGGCTTGAACTCGAGCAAGCGGTGGATCGTCTTGGCCTCTCGCCCGGTCGCTTCGGCCAGGCGCTTGGCTGCCCGGCCCGTGGGCGCCGCCAGGGCATAACGATAACCCCTGGCCTCTAGCAGCCGGATGACCGTCCGGATAGCGGTGGTCTTGCCGGTCCCTGGCCCGCCCGTCAGCACCGCCACCTTGTGCCTCAGCGTCATTTGGACCGCCCTGCGCTGGCCCTCGTTCAGGGCCATCCGCTCTTCGGCAGCCAGGTGCTCAAAAACGCGATCCAGGTCGGCCTGCCGGTAGAAGGCCAGGCGGCTGCCCTCCACCTTCAGGATTAACCTCAGCCGGTTGGCGACCCCTACCTCGCTGTGGTAGAAGGGCGGCAGGTAGACGGCGCGATCTTCGTGGATAGCTGGACCCCCGAGGGCAGGCTGGGCATCGGCGGTTGGATACTCCACGCGCACCTGTTGTCCGGCGGCCAGTGTTTCCACGCCCGTCACGATCAGCTCCGGCGCCACATCCAGGATCTGCGTGCTCTCGTGCACCAACTCGCCTTGGGGCGCATAGACATGGCCATCGTCGGCCATCTGGCTGAGCGTGTAGGCGATGCCCGCCTCCACGCGCTGCGGGCTGTCGTGGGCCAGGCCCATCTCCCGGGCGATCTTGTCCGCGGTGAGGAAACCGATGCCGTGGATATCCCGGGCCAGGCGGTAGGGATCGCTGCGCACCACGTCGATGCTGGCATCGCCGTAGGTCTTGTAGATCTTGACGGCGTGGGAGGTGCTGACGTTGTGGCTCTGGAGGAAGATCATCACCTCCTTGATCGCCTTTTGCTCCTCCCATGCCGCCTGGATCATATCTACCCGCTTCTTGCCCACGCCCAGGACTTCGCGCAGACGGGCCGGCTCTTCCTCAATGACCCGCAATGTGTCCAGTTTGAAGCGGCGCACGATGCGCCGCGCCGTCACCGGCCCAATGCCCTTGATGAGCCCGGAGCCCAGGTACTTCTCGATGCCGCTGGCGGTCGCCGGCAGGACGGTCGTGTAGCGCTCAACCTGAAACTGGCGCCCGTAGCGCGGGTGATTGCTCCATTCGCCGTGCAGGCGCAGGCTCTCGCCGGGGCTGACCTCCATGAGGGTGCCCACCACGGTCACGGTATAGGCGCGGCCTTCGGGGATGACCTGGGCCACGGTGTAGCCGTTCTCCTCGTTATAGTAGGTGATCCGCTCGACACTGCCGACCAGTAACTCTGACATCGGACGGTCCAACCAGGCCTCCATGTGCAAGTCGCAGGCTATTGGCAAATGCCTCACGCCGGTGCCTGCCCCGGCGCCTCTCCGCGCTGCTTTATGACGACTCCAGTCGGCGGAATTATAGCAAAAGGCCCCACAGCCGTCAAACACCGTAGTTGCTTCCCCTTCCAGATCCTTCCTGGCCGGGCAGTGCGCCCCAAGCCAGATCGAGGGCCACCTCACCCAGGAAACGCCTCTGGAGCACCTGTCACAGCATCGCCGGTGGGCTGGAAGAATCTCCTTGACGCCCATCTGGCCCTATGCTATACTCAATGGCGCGACAATACAGTCCCCTCCGCGGCGTGGCTGAACGGAAAGCCATGGGCTGTCGCGGACAGGTGCGGAATCGGGAGAAGCGCAGCCATCAGCCCACGTTCGCCACGGGCAGGCCAGTTACAGCCGCTACGTGGCAAAGGACCGACACGAAAGGAGAGCGACCATGGAAACGCGGCCTTTTGGCAAGACGGGTGAGCGCCTGCCCATCCTCAGCTTCGGCGCCCAGCGCGTCGTCGACGACGAGGGCTGCAGCCAGGATCAGGCGCTTGAGATCCTGAACACCGCCCTGGACCGCGGGATCCGTTACTTTGACACAGCCTGGGCCTATTCCAAAGGCCAATCAGAGCAAAGGGTGGGCATGGTCGCCAAGCACCGCCGCGACGAGATGTGGATCGCCACCAAGACGACGCACACCAGCCGCGACGGCGCCCGCCGCCAGCTCGAAGAGAGCCTCAGCCGCCTCCAGACAGACCACGTCGACGAGTGGCGCCTGCACAACGTCTACAGCTTTGACCGGCTGGACCAGATGACGGCCAAAGGGGGAGCACTGGAGGCAGCCGTTCAGGCACGCGACGAGGGCCTGGTCCGCCTGGTCAGCATCAGCGGTCATACCGACCCGCAGATCCAGGTCGAGGCGTTGCGTCGTTACCCCTTCGATACGACCCTCGTAGCCGCGTCTGTCCTGGATCACTTCATCTACAGCTTTGCCGAGGAGTTCTTGCCAGTGGCTGCCCAGCGTGGCGTGGGCGTGGTTGGCATGAAGATCTTTGGCTACAAGAAGCTGGCGCACGTGGCCGGCCGGGCGCTGCGTTATGCCCTCGCTTTGCCACTGACCACGGTCATTGCCGGCTGCTCCACAATGGCCGAGCTGGAGGCAGACCTGGCCGTCGCCGAGAGCTTTGTGCCGATGACAGGCCCCGAACGCCTGGAATTCTTTCGCGAGATGCTGCCCCTGGTTGAGCCAGCCAACATACCCTGGAAGGCGGCCGACTGGGGCGATCCGACAGAGTGGAAAGCTCGCCGCGAACCAAGCGGCTTTGGCCTCTGGTAGCAGAGGGGCGACGGTTCGTGAGTGAAGACGTCAAGATCGACGACCAGGCCGCCATCCCTGCCAGCGAGTTGGACTTCCGTTTCTCGCGGGCCAGCGGGCCCGGTGGGCAGCACGTGCAAAAGTCGGCCACCCGGGTTGAGCTGCGATTCGACGTGGCCAACTCACCCAGCCTGAGCGACGACCAGCGGGCGCGGATTCTGAAGCGTCTCGCGGGCTATATCGACACAGACGGCGTGCTCCACCTGGTCTCGCAGTCGGAGCGGAGTCAGTGGCGCAATCGCCAGGAGGTCGTCGAGCGCTTCCAGGATCTCTTACGCCAGGCGCTAAAACGCCGCAAGCGCCGCAAGGCCACCCAGCCCAGTGCAGCCTCGGAGGAAAAGCGGATCCGCAAAAAGAAACGTCGCAGCCAGATCAAAAAGTGGCGGGGCCCGGTCGAGCGCGACTGGTGAGGTCTAGCCACGAGCACAGGGTCACCCCGGGGCCGGCCCTGGCAGCCTGAGCCCAGCCTTGCCAGCTCCCGTTCTTGTGGGCAGCCATCCCCTGTGGTATAATGTGAACGAAGGCACAAAAGGTCCAGGCCAATGGCGGCTTGAGCGACGTTGTCTTTGACGCCCTGTCAAGCCAGGGCGTTGTCTGTTTGGAAGTCATCCGGGGAACCTCGTGCGAGAATAGGTGTAGACCAGGTAGGCCCGCAGGGGTGGTTCCTCCGGACCAGAGGAGGTCAAGATCGAATGTACAGAGTGCCATTCGACAAGGGAGAGTTGGCCTTTGAGCTTCCGCCGGGCTGGAAGGGTACTGTCGTCGAGTCCAGGACCGTACCGCCCATCCAGGATGTGCCCGCTGCGGTAAGCGCTGCGCTGGCTAACCCAACAAACTCGCGTCCATTGCGGGACATGGCCGGGCCCGGCGACAAGGTCTGTATCGTCTTTACCGATATCACCCGCTCCAGCCCCGACCACCTACTGGTGCCGCCAGTGCTCAGTGATCTCGAGGCCGCGGGGGTCCACGACGAGGATATCACGCTACTCTGTGGCATCGGCCTGCACCGCCCAAGCACACTCGAAGAAAAGATCATCAAGCTGGGGCAGGCTGTGGTCGATCGCTACCGGGTCATCGACAACGAACCGTTGAACCCCGAAGTGCTTGTGTCCCTGGGTACGACCGAGAGCGGTATCCCCCTGTCGGTGCACAAGGCAGCCTACGAGGCCGACCTGCTCATCGCCACTGGCATCGTCGAGCCCCACCAGTATGCCGGCTACTCGGGCGGGCGCAAGACCCTGGCTGTCGGCGCAGCGGGCGAGGCGATGATCGCCTACACCCACGGCCCACACATGATCGACGATCCGGCCACACGCCTGGGCCGTATTGAGGGCAACCCTTTCCACGAGGCGATCAGCGAGGCCGCAAAGCGTGCCGGGCTGCGCTTCATTGTCAACGTCGTCCAGGACGACCAGAAGCGGGTGGCTTATGTCCGGGCCGGTGAGCCGGAGGCAGCCTTCGGCGAGTTGGTCGCCTTTGCCAAGACGCTCTACGAGGTGCCGGTGCCACAGCAATACGACGTGGCCGTCGCCGGCGTGGGTTTCCCCAAGGATGCCAACCTCTACCAGGCCAGCCGGGCGGCCAGCTATCTCTTTTTCGCGCCAACCCCGGTGGTCAGGCCCGGCGGCGTCTTTATCGTGCCGGCTCCCTGCGGTGAGGGCGCGGGCGAGGGGGTTGGCGAGCAGCGCTTCTTGAAGGCCATGCAAGACGCTCCCGACGTCCAATCCATCCTCGATGACGCTCGCGAGCACGGCTATCCGCCGGGCCAACAGCGAGCCTTTGTCATGGCCAAGGTACTGGAAGCGAATGACGTCATCGTCGTGGGAGCAGAGGACCCCACGTTGGTTGCCTCGGCCAAGTTTTTGGCGGCCCCAACCATGGAGGCTGCATTCACCATGATCGGCCAGACCCTTGGCAACGAGTTGGACGTGCTGGTCGTGCCGCACGCCTTGCTGACGCTGCCCATCGTCCAAGAGCAGTAGAGTCTGCAGCTTATCCGTGCTAGATAGGAAACAACGTGAACGTCAAAATCACTAGCCCATCAGAGTTCCAAAGTGCCGAGATCGTTACAGACAGACAGAATCCCGCCTGCATCCGCTGTGGGCTCTGCCTGGCTACCTGCCCCGTCTACCGCACCACGCTGCGCGAGACCGATAGCCCACGGGGCAAGATTGCGCTGTTGAACGCCGTGGCTGACGACCGGCTGGAGGTTGGACAGGAGTTCTCCGAGCGTTACTATGGCTGCCTGCTCTGCGGGGCGTGCGCTACCATCTGTCCCAGCGGCGTTCCCCTGGAGGAGATCATCCAGGCCGCCCGGGATGACATGAGCCTGCACAAGCTCGAGCCAGAGCGCCTGGCACAGCTTGGACGGATCATTGCCGAACATCACAATATATCTGGCGAGGATAACGCGCATCGCCTCCTGTGGACGGCCAACATGGAGGACGAACCCATGGCCCTCAAGCCGCGCGAGACCGCCGATGTGGTCTACTTTGTAGGATGCGTGGGCTCGTTTTTCCCGCGGAGCTACCGCCTTCCCCAGACAATGGTCCAACTGCTGGAAAAGGCAGATATTGACCATGCCGTCCTGGGCGGTGAAGAGTGGTGTTGTGGCTATCCACTCCTGATCAATGGCGAGCTCGACCAAGCCAGCGAGCTGATCCAGCACAACCTGGAAGCGATCAAGAGCATGAACCCGGAAAAGGTCGTCTTCACCTGCCCTTCCTGCCTGCATATCTGGAACCACGTCTATCGCAGCGTGGCAGGCGAGGAGCTACCCTTTGAGCTACTGCACGCGACACAGTTATTGGCCGACCTCGTCGACGCCGGCAAGCTCCGCTTCCGCGAACTACCAGCCCAGCGAGTTACCTACCATGATCCTTGTGACCTGGGCCGCAAGGAAAAGATCTTTGATGCGCCCCGACGCGTGTTGCAGGCCATCCCCGGCGTGGAACTGGTCGAGATGCGGGATAATCGCGCGAATTCCCACTGCTGCGGCGGCGGTGGCAACCTCGAGACGTTTAACGCGGAGCTGTCGTATGCCATCTCGGACCTGCGCCTGGGTCAGGCGCAGGAGGTCGAGGCGAAGGTGATCGCGTCTGCCTGCCAGCAGTGCGAGCGGACCCTGACCGAAGCTGCCCGCCGCAACCGGGTCCGCATTCGCGTCCTGGATGTCGCCGAGCTGGCCCTGCAAGCGTTGGAGGAGTAGGAGACTGGCTATGCTGAGCGAGAGCATCCAGAGCGAACTAGGCGAGATTGTCGGTAACGAACACCTGCTAACCTCTCCTGAGGCACTGATCTGCTATTCTTACGATGGGACGTTTCACGAGTCGCTGCCTGAGGCGGTGATTCTGCCAGCGGACACGGCCGAGATTGCCCAGGTCCTGGAGCTGTGCAATCGCCAGCGGATCCCGGTCATCCCCCGGGGCATGGCCAGCGGCCTGGCCGCGGCGACGGTGCCTGTGGACGGGGGACTGATACTCAATACCGTGCGCCTCAACCGTCTCCTGGAGATCGACAAGGCGAACATGATGGCCACCGTCCAGGCAGGCATCATCACCTCAGATCTGCAGCTGGAGGTGGAAAAGCTCGGGCTCTTTTATCCTCCTGACCCCTCCAGTGTCCGCCATTCGACGATTGGCGGCAACATCGCCTGCAACGCCGGGGGACCTCGTTGCCTGAAATACGGCATCACCGGAGATTATGTGATGGCCCTGGAGGTCGTCCTGGCAGATGGCCGGATCCTCCGTACCGGCGGAAAGGCCATCAAGAATGTCACAGGCTATGACCTGGTGAGCCTCTTCACCGGCTCCGAAGGCACCCTGGGCGTCATCACCGAGGCCACTCTGAAGCTCATCGCCCTACCTGAGGCCAAACGCACCGCTCAGGCCATCTTCCCCCGGCTGGAGGATGCCAGCAAGTCTGTCAACGCCGTCTTGTGGGGTGGGATCGTGCCGGCGACGCTGGAGCTAATGGACGAGACCGCCATCAACGCCGTGGAAGATTACATGCAGCTGGGCCTGCCCCGCGATGCCGAGGCCATCCTCATCATCGAGACGGACGGCGACCCTGCCGATGCCGCTCGTGACATGGACGTGGTGGCTCGTATCTGCAGCGAGGGCGGCGCCAGCGAGGTGCGCATCGCCAAGACCCCAGCCGAGAGCGACGAACTGTGGCGGGCCCGGCGCAGCATCTCCGGCTCCCTGGGCCGCAAGCGTCCCAACAAACTCGGAGAGGACATTTCAGTCCCGCGCAGCGCCATCCCTGACACCATCCGGGGTATCAAAGAGATCTCTCAGAATCGTAACCTGCCCATCGTGATCTTTGGGCACGCCGGTGACGGCAACCTTCACCCCAATATCCTCTTCGACAAGAATGACCCAGAGGAATGGCAGCGGGTGCAGGCAGCGGTTGCTGACCTCTTTGGTCTCGCCGTTGCTGTCGGTGGCACCCTGTCCGGCGAACATGGCGTCGGCACACTAAAGAAACCGTTCCTGGAGAGCGATGTAGGACCCGTGGCTATTGATGTGATGCGCTCGGTACGCCACGCCCTCGATCCTCATGGAATTCTGAATCCGGGCAAGATCTTTGACTGACGACATACGGAGGAAGACGTGGAATTCACTACGAGAGTGACCCAGCTCCTGGCCCAGCACCCCGACGTGCTGGACAACCCCTCCCGGGTAACGATGATCCAGGAGGGCGTGAAACGCCGCGAAGCCATCGTCAGTGCTAATGGCGCACTGGCCACCTGGACCCCGCCCGAATCCACCGGGCGCAGCCCAAAGGACACCTACATCGTCTGTCATCCTGAAAGCGAGGGCGAGATCGATTGGGATTCGCCAAACAACATCCCCATGGAGCCCAGCACCTTCGACATGCTGGTTGAGGATGCCTTGGCGGTCCTCGCCAACAAGGATAGGCTGTACGTTACCGACCGGGTCCTGGTGGCAGATCCCTCCTTCGCCATGCCGGTGAAAGTTGTAAGCGACTGGGCACTGACCGCCCTGTTCACCGACAACATGTTCCGAACGGTACCTGCCGGGATCGAGGGCAGCATCTTTGCCCAGCGTGGCTTTACCCTGCTCGTCGTGCCCTACGACAAGCTGGATCGCGAGCGGTACTCGGGCCGGCTGCGCAAAATGCCCAACGGCCAGACCTCGAACATGGCCGTGGCCATGGATTTCGACCGCCGCCTGGGCATCGTCTTTGGCTCAGCCTACGGAGGCAGCGTCAAGAAGCTCATGTTCTCGGTCATGAACTATGTGCTGCCTGCTGAAGACATCCTGCCCCTGCACTGCTCGGCGAACGAGGGGCCCAGGGGTGACATTGCGCTGCTGCTGGGGCTCTCGGGCACAGGCAAGACCACCCTGTCAGCCGATCCTCGCCGGGCGCTCCTTGGCGATGATGAGCACGCCTGGAGTGACAACGGGGTCGCCAATTTCGAGAACGGCTGTTACGCCAAGCTGATCAACCTCAGGGAAAAGAAAGAGCCCGAGATCTGGAGGGCGGTCTTTCACGAGGCACCCCATCTGGACCACGGAGCCATTGTGGAGAACTGTATGATGTACCCCTGGGGTGACTTTGACGTAGACGACGAGCGCTATACGCCCAACTCCCGGGCCTCCTATCCCCTGAGTTTCCTCACGAACATCAAGACCCCACCGGTGGGCGACCATCCCAAGACCATCCTCTTCCTGGCTGCGGACGCCAACGGGGTATTGCCGCCTGTCGCCAAACTCAACGCCGAACAGGCCATGCTCTGGTTCCTCATGGGCTATACCAGCAAGCTGGCAGGCACCGAGACCGGCATCGTCGATCCGGTCAGCACCTTCTCTCGCTTCTTTGGCGAACCCTTTATGCCCCGCAATCCCGACGTCTATGCCAGCATGCTGGGTGAGCGCATGGAGAAGTATGGCTCGCGGGTTTACCTGGTCAACACCGGCTGGAGTGGCGGGCCCTTTGGCATTGGGGAGCGAATGGACATCGATGTTACTCGCTCCATCGTCCATGCAGCCCTGAGCGGCGACCTGGAGGATGTAGAATACGAACCCAACACCATGTTCCACATTCTCGTACCGAAAAGCTGCCCGGGTGTTCCCTCCTCGATGCTGAACCCACGCAATACCTGGGAGGATAAGGACGCCTTTGACCAGCGGGCACAGAAGCTGGCCAGCGACTTTTGCAGGCATTTCGACAAAGCCTATGGCAACAAGGGCATTGACCCCAGCGTGATTGTGCAATGCCCCGGCAAATAGGACAGAGCGCTGTAGCCAGACAAAACGCCAGCTACACCAGGACATCCTAGTCCGGCCAGCCTGCATTGTGCGCACAATGCAGGCTGGCTGTTCTCGGTCCTCCCCGGGATGCCTGGGTCCTGCCCCTCCAGCACCAAATCCGGACATCCCGCTTGAGACCGGCACGGGCCATATCAACAGGCTCCGGACGGTCCAAGCTTTTTGATTTTCTATTATCACCGTGGTACAATTGCCCTGGAATTGGACACAGAGCGATGGAGAGGGGCCAGATCTGCGAGGCAGTGTTGTTAACAGATCCCCCTGGCAGGCCACTTTCCGGGCAGAGGATAGGGGTGTAGGCTGTGGTCAAAGTCATCTACCGTGACAAGACTTGGGAGATAAAGGCAGGCAGCACGGTGCGCCACGTGATCGAACAGGCAGACCTGAATCCTGAGTCGATACTGGCCCTGCGCGACGGGAAGCTCATAAACGAGGCGACCTTGACCGAGGAAGGCGATGTCATCAAGCTGGTCAGCGTGGTCTCTGGAGGCTAGAGACAAGCCCTTATGAAGTGTAGCAAGTGTGGCGGGCTGGCCGTCATCAACATGCGGCAGCATCGTTTGCGTCTGTGCACCAGCCACTTCACCGAGTGGTTTGCCACGATGGTCCAGCGCACGATCGAGAAATACGAGATGTTCAGCCCGGCCGACAAGGTCCTGGTTGCCGTTTCTGGAGGCAAGGACAGCCTGGCACTGTGGGACGTGCTATTGCGCACTGGCTATGAGGCCGAGGGCATGTATATAGGCCTGGGCATCGACGAGGGCATCGGTTATTCAGACAAATCATTGGCCATGTGTCGCCAGTTCGTCACCGAACACCATCCTGGCGCTGTCCTGCATGTAGTGGACCTGGGCGAGGAATACGGTCAGGATATCCCCTACCTGGCTCACACCCGCCAACGCGGACGGGGCAAGCCATGCTCGGTGTGCGGCCTGGTCAAGCGGCACATCATGAATCGCGTGGCGCGTGATGGCGGTTTCGCGGCCATCGCGACCGGGCATAACCTGGACGACGAAGTCGCAGTGCTGATGCAGAATACGCTACACTGGCAGGCCGGGTATCTGGCCCGGCAGGCTCCTGTTTTGCTGGAACGCGACGGATTGGCGCGCAAGGTCAAACCATTCGTGCGCATCTACGAGCGGGAGGCTGCGGCCTATGCCCTGGTCCGTGGGATTGACTACATCTACGACGAGTGTCCCTTTGCCAGGGGCTCTACGACCAACTTTTACAAGGAACTGCTGAACCAGCTCGAGCTCCAGTCGCCGGGTGCCAAACAGCAGTTCTACCTTCAGTTTCTGCAAGCTCGCGATAAGGGAGAGATACGGTTCGCAGGGGAGGGAGCGGTCGAGCTCCGGCCGTGCCGTCGCTGCAGCCAGCCGACGACAGCAGGCGATCTCTGCGCCTTCTGCCGCCTGTGGGAATCGTGAGCAATGCAATCCAGCTACAACCGGGCCAACGGTGAGATGATGGGCTAGCAGCCGGTGTGGTCTCCTACCCCGTAGATAACCCCCAATTAGGCGATCGGAGCCGTCTGCCTGTTCCTGGTCAAACCCGGGCGCTTTGCACGGGGTCCGGCAGCTGCTGGCGTTGGGGACGCCACAGCGCCAGCGTCAACAGCCAGTGTACTCCGAGGCAGACCCACAGGTTGCGCGTGAGGAGAAAGAGCAAGGCCGAGAGCAGAACCAGGGCCGCGCGCAGCCAAACCGACGCCGCCTGTGACGGCTGCCGCCAACCCAAGCGCCAGAAGGGGTTCGTAGCCCACTCCACAAAGACCAGCCCAAGCCCCACAAACACGCCTGCATATAGGTCGCCCAAAGTGATGATCAGGGCACCGCGGTAGAAGGCCCAGTGCGCCTCCAGGTACAATCCATCCACGAGCAATAGCCACCACGGCCGGAAAGGGTAGTTGAGAGTGCTCTCAGCAGGGCGGTTGGCCCGGTTCCAGGCTACCAGGAGGACGACCAGCGCCAGCAGGCCCAACCCGAGCCCGGTGCCCGCAGCTTCCAGCCAGCGGCTGGCGGGCCACGCAGGTCCAGGCCCGACCAGGCCCACGTCCCCAGGCGAGAGCAAGCCCTGGTACGGCTGCCGGGGCCAGCCGCCCAGTGCCAAGTATGGAACTACCAGGTAGAATAGAAAGCGCGCAACCTCGACAAGCCACTGGTCATAGGGCAGACGCCAGGAGTCGCGACGCCTGAGATGCCACGCAAGGGAAGTGCCAGCCAGGTAAGCAAGGACTGAGGCCAATACCCACAACGGCAGGGGAGAGGAAGCCATCTGGGAGGTCAGTTGGTCCAGCACAGAAGAGCCAGCCCTCTCAACTGCCATCCTCTGAAAGCGGCACGAGCAGTGTGACCTGGGTTCCCTCGCCTACCGTCGATTCGACCCTTAGAGTGCCCCCTATCAGGCCCGCTCTTTCCCTCAGGTTGAGCATGCCCAGGCTACCGCGGGTGCCATAGTTCCTCTCGATCTCTTCCACTTCAAACCCGCGGCCATTGTCGGTGACCCGGGCCACGAATAGGTCTTCCGTGACCTCCAGGGTGACCGAAATGCGCGACGCCTGAGCATGTTTCCTGGCGTTCTTGATGGCCTCCTCAAGGATGGCAAAGACCACGCCTTCCACGTCGTCCTGGAGGCAGTCCCAATAGCCCTCGGCCTCGACCCGGATCTGCAGCTCATCGTCCTCAAAGTTCTCGGCGTACTGGTTCAGAGCTGCCACCAAGCCTTCAGTCTCGAGGATTACAGGCCGCAACGCAAACAACATGGAGCGGATCTCTTTCACGGTGCGGTGAGCAAGATCTTCGAGGCGCTCCAGCTCCGCTCTGGCTCGCAGGGGGTCCCGGTCGACCAGCAAACGCGCAAAGTTCAGCCGCATGGCAATGGCTGCTACGTCCTGTGTAGGGCCGTCGTGCAGGTCGCGGGCCAGCTTATGCCGGGCCTCTTCTTCCTTGTCGACGATCTTGTCGCGCTCCTCTCGCAAGGAACGATAGAGGCTGGCATTCTGCAGGGCGATCGTCGCCTGATTGCAAAAGATGGTCAGGAGTTCCCCATGCTCGGCGTTATACGCATCCCGCTTTACGGAAGCGAAAATGACCGCACCATAGGTCTCAAAGCCGGCGCGCAGCGGCACACAGATCATCGAGCGGCAACCCTCAAGCGAACGGTACACACTCAGCTCAGCGTCAAGGCGCGGCGGACCGCCAATGATTGCCTGGGCGGAGGCGATCGCTTCGCCGACGATGCCACCCAGCCCCCGGATCCGCTTCTTCTCGTCCATCGCCGTCACCAGGTTCCGGTGCGAGACGGGCGTGAGGTAGCCATCCTGCTCATAGAGCAACACCAGGCCGACTGACTCACCCATGCGCAAGCCCAGCTCGTCGAATCCCAGCCGGCTGATGTCGAGAACCGCTTCCAAAACGCGCTGATAGTTGAGGGTGGCACTCAGAGTCGAGGCCATCTCATAGATCGTGCGAAAACGGTGGGGTACAATCTCGTCGGCCGAGCCCCGCTTCCAGTAGTCGGGCGATCCCGCGGTCAGCGAGCGTTTGCTCATAACGGCGCCTACCACCGCCGCCGAAAGATAGAGTATCACGTACGCCGTGGGCACGAGTACTTGACCGGCCTGTGCTGTCGGCTGCAAGTCAAGCGCTGTGTGAAAGCCCACCTCCGCAGCAAAAATGATGCCTGTCAGCAGCCCCACCTGCCAACCGAAACGAAGGCCGCCGACCAAGATGGGAAAGACAGGGAAAAAGAAGAAGACGCTCTCCTCGCTCCCGCTGATGAACAGCAAGGCCAGCGCCATGACCACATCCCCGATCAGCGTGAGCATCGGCAACTGCCAGAAGAAAGCGCGAAAGGCAAGGACGAGGGTAATGATGAGGTTGTAGACACCTGCAACCAAGAAAAAGACCAGCAGATGAGTCGGGATCGATTCGGCAGCAGCATCAAGCCAGGCCACCGCCACTGCACAGGCCAGTAGTCCCCAGCGGACCAGCCAGACCCCCCATTCGGTCGTCTGCTCTCGCTGTTTTTTCGTTTCCCTCAGTGGAGCCTCGGATGCAACCATGTCTCCGTCGCTACTATGTTACCACGGGAACGTCTACAATGACAGCCCGGACGCAGGATCGCCGGCGTGTCGGAGCCAGAAGTACCTGTGCGCTCCTCCCTCATCTCGGTCAAGGGGAATCAGCCTGCAAGAGCCGGGGCGGGAGTATCTGCCCCACAACAAAACGTGGTCAGGCACTGCGGCCTCGAGGCCTGTGTGACCACGCACAATATCCTGGAGTGGGCGAGAAGGGACTCGAACCCCTGACCTCGTGTATGTGAGACACGCGCTCTAGCCATCTGAGCTACTCGCCCTAGCTTCCGCATTATACCATCCCTGACACGAGAATGCAAATCAGATCCCGCTCAGGCGCGCCCACTGCGTTGTCAGGCGGTAACCCGTGGCAAATCCAGAGCAGAAACCCCGCCGTGGCCCCTCAGGCTCCCCTTACCGGAGACAAATGCAGGCCACCCTCCGTTGCCACCAGCGATCACATAGCTCGCCCGCCAGAACTGGCGTTGGGCGTCAAACGCCCTGCTCCGGTCCCAGCGTAGCCAGGATCTCTTCCAGTAGATCGTCGTCCAGGAACGATCCCTTCTGAAGCAGGGCTTCGATGTGGCCACTCAGGCGCCGTCGCTCGCCGCTGGTCAGCGTCTTGGCTGTAATGACGATGATCCGCGTGTCCCTCAGCTCATCGTCGCCGCGGATTGCCTCCAACACCTCGAAACCGTCGACCTCAGGCATCATCAGATCCAGCAGTACCAGGTCAGGGCGCTGCTCGCGGACCAACGCGATCCCCTCGTGACCACCCGCCGCCTCATAGATCTGGTACTCGCCCCGAGCCTGCAGCACCCGCCGCAGCAACCGGCGGGCATCCGCGTCATCTTCGATGATGGCCACCCGTTGGACTCGCGCGTCCAGGCTATCCAAGGAGGTGAGCAGCCCCTCCTCGGTATACTGGGCCTGTCCAGCCTCGCCTGCGTCAAAACTGCGGGCCCATGCATCGCCCAGAAGGTGCTTTTCCACAGGAAAGGTATGGCCCGAGCAGTTGACCACCACCAGGTCATCTGGCTTGATCACCCCCGCGCCGACCAGCTTGAAGAGGCCGGCGAAGGCCAGTCCCGCCGCCGGCTCCATGGAGATGCCGTCCATTTTGGCCATGACGTGCATGGCTCGAAAGGCCTCCTGGTCAGAGACGGCCTCAAAACTGCCCCCATGCTCCAGGATCACCCGGCGCAGGTAGCCATAGGCCAGGCCCGGGTAGCCCGTCGCCACCGTCGTGATGAGCGTCCGGGGGTGTGTCACCGGTTCGGCCACCTCCAGGC
>JAMJFU010000350.1 GCA_023544525.1 Anaerolineae bacterium
CGTCGTCGGAAATGGCCAGACCCCGCGAGTCCAGGCCAACGCGCACCTTGGTCACCGCCTGGAGGGTGTAGAGGTCGATCTTGAACAGCCAGCCATCGCGGCCGACATTGTACGCCCAGCGTTCCGAGGTGGGATCGAAAGCATAACCGTGGGCCCGGTAGCTGGCCTCCACGTGGCCCAACAGCCGGTGCGTGTCCCCGTCAAACACGGCGATGGACCGTGCCTCACGCTCGGTGACCAGCATCAGGTTGTCGAGGTTGCCGTCGTGGGCCGGCCCCTTGGGCAGATCATCCTCTTGCACGAGCACCTGGCGGCTGGCAGCAACCTGATCCAGATCCCACTGGACCGCCTCGGCCTCGGGTTCGCTGCGAATGTAGCCCACCAACGACCAGATCTCCTCGTCAGACAGGCCAGCCGGACCCCAGGCAGGCATCACCGTCCCGGGTTTTCCATTCTTGATCACGTCAAAGTAGGTATCGTCGTCAGCCTGCAGACGACCAGGGATCAACGCCGGGCCTGTCGCCCCCTCACGGTTGGGGCCGTGACAGCCACTGCAGCTATCACGAAAGGCGGCTTCCACCGATTGCCCTCCAAAGAGCGAAGGGGCTACAGCTCCGCCCGGCAGGACAACGACCACCCCCTCCATGCTGGGATGGTTGTTGCAGTGGTAGCGAAACGTGCCCGGTTTGTCGAACTCGTGGGCAAAGCTGTCACCGGCTGCCAGCTGGCCCGAGTCAAACCAGGCCTCGCCGTTGCTCGTTACAGTGTGGGCCAGCGTGTCCCCATTCTGCCAGGTGACGGTGGCTCCGGTGGCGACCACCAGGGTGTGCGGCTGGAAAGATTGGTCGGCGATGGTCACCGTGGCCTGGGTGACGCCCGAGACGCCGGGCGCTGGCTGCGGGGTGGGCTCCACCGTCCCGCATGCCGCCAGTAGCAGAGCCAGGGCGATCAGAGCTATCCAGGTACGCTTCTTCATCCCTCTACTCCTTTCCCGGAATCAGGGTGCCGGAGAGGCCTCCCGAAATTGGACCACTTTGTCGTAATTATATCATAGATATTGTGGGGTCCGTATGACAATTATCATGTAAGCTGCCGGCCTCTCCTTCTGTCGTGGCGCTGATGCCTTTGCTTTTCCCAACCGGGGATGGTATAATGCGGGGCGCTGCACGGGCCGAATCTCAACAACAGGGGTGGGCAGTGAATGATACGGCAGATGTTGTGATCATCGGCGGTGGCATCCAGGGCTTGAGCCTGGCCTACCACCTCGCACTGCGCGGCGCCACGGATGTCTGCCTGCTTGAGAAGGACACCCTGGGCGCTGGATCCTCAGGACGCTCAGCGGCCATTATCGGCCACGGCTTTCCTAACGAGCACTGCCTGCCGCTGGTCCAGCTCTCCTACGCAGCGTTCATGCGCTTCCAGGAAGAGCTGGGCTTTGACCCTGGCTATGAGCCCATCGGCTGCCTGCTGATGGGCGGCACAGAGGGTGCACCGGCACTGCGCCAGCGTCACGCACTCCTGAAGGAACTGGGCGTCGATAGCCAGTTACTGGATCCGGCCGCCATCTCTGAGCTGACACCGGGCCTGTATCTGGACGACATCGAGGTGGGGCTATATAGCGCCAGCGAGGGCTGCCTGGAACCCCACTCCATCATGATGGCCTATGCGCACCAGGCCCGGCGGCTGGGCGCCCGCATCCTGGAGGGGGTAGAGGTGACCGGCCTGGAGATCAAGGGCAGCCGCGTGGCCGGCGTAAGAACCAGCAGTGGCCCCATCGCCACGCCCTGCGTGGTCAACGCCGCCGGGTTCCGGGCGCAGACGGTGGCTGCCTGGGCTGGCATGGACCTGCCCATCACCAACGTCAAGCGCCACATCTTCTGTACCGGGCCGGTAGCCACCTATACCGGCCCCATCCCTTTTACCTATGAGGTTGAGTTACCCTGGTATATGCGCCGGGAGGGACCTGGCCTGCTTATCGGCATGGGCAACGCCGAGACCAGGGAGGAGGATCCAAAGGTAGATTGGTCCTTCCTGGACGAGGTAATCGACCATTCACTCTACCGGGCGCCGGCCCTCATCGACGCGGGCATCCAGAGTGGCTGGGCCGGGCTGCGGCCAATCACGCCCGATGATGACCCCATTCTGGGGCCGGCACCCCACCTGGCTGGGTTCTTTAACGATTGCGGCTGGGGAGGGCATGGCATCATGCACGCACCCGCAGGTGGGCAGATCCTGGCCGAGTGGATCATTGACGGGGAAGCAACCTGCGTGGACACCCGGCATTTCCGAGCGGAACGCTTCAGATCCCCTCGATCATGGAAGCTGTAGGCAAGAGCCATCCATACCTGCCCTGGGTTGCCAGCAGGTGGCTGTTATAGGGGTTTGTCCCTCAACCTCCCCTGGCAGATCAGGAGCCAGGCAGCAGGCCGCCCCCCAGGAGCCTGGGTAGGACCCAGGTAATCAGGATCCAGACGACCAGTGCCACGAGCAGGATGAGCCACATCCGGCGCTGTGCCTGGGCAGGATCCGCCTTCTTCTTGGATTCCTTCGGTTTGGGAAGCTCCTGGTCGCAACGCCAGCAGACGATGCGATCTTCTGGGTTGTACACGCCACAATTGGGGCAGTCCATTCCCTAATCCAGGCCCTCTACATACTCCTTGTACTCATCGACATCCATGAGCTCGTCCAGCTCTGAGGGATCGGCCATTGCGACGCGCACAAACCAGGCCTGGCCATAGGGATCCTCATTGACCAGTTCTGGCGAATCCTCCAGCGCCTCGTTGATCTCCAGGATGTCGCCGGTTACGGGCATGTAGACGTCTGAGGCTGTCTTGACCGATTCGACTACGGCAAAGACGTCGCCCCTATCAAAGGTGTCTCCTACCTCGGGCAGCTCGACATAGACGACGTCGGAGAGTTGGTCCTGGGCATAGTCGGTGATGCCGACGAGGGCTTCATCTCCCTCGACACGGACCCATTCGTGTTCCTGGTCATACTTGCAGTTGGGATCGAACTTCATCTCCTCTCTGGACCTCCTTGTATGTAGTTTTGGGGCAACGGGTGGCTGCTGACCACTCGTGTCATTTTAGCATCAAACACCTGGCAAGACAACATCCAGTATTAGAGCACGCAGCACTCGCGCAGCCGCCGTCCCGTCAAACCGAGGCCATCGGCGACATCACGGGCTGCCCGGGAGGGGCTGACTATCACGTTGAAGCCGGCCCTGACCGCCAGCGGATCCAGCTCCTCGCGGTAGCTGCCCTTGGGCCGCATGCAACCCAGGTACAGCGGCACAGCGGGAAACCTGAGCCGCGCCTCTGCCAGGATGTCAGCGACCGCCTCCGCGGAGGGAGGCTGCCGGTCTGCATAACGCGTGCCGGGCGTGGGCATAAAGACGAGGATCACCAGCCCGTCGACCCCGAGCTCCTGAAGCATCTCCAACGCCGGCAGTTCGTGACCTAGCGCTCCACCGCGCAGGCCGACCGTCACGTGTGGCAGGGTGCGGGCATAGCGGCGCAGCAGGCGATAGGTCTCGACATAGTCGGATACCGTGCGGTCCAAGCCGTACACCTCCCGGATCGTCACGTCGTTACCCACAAAGTCAAACGAGACCACGTCGACCAGGGGAGCGATGGTCTGCATCTCGGCCTCGTCCACAAAGCCGACGTGCCAGTTCATCTGCCGCCCCTGGCGCCAGGCACGGACCCGATCCAGATGGGCCAACACCGGGACCCGGCCAGTCAGATCACAACCACCGGATATGAGGCAGCTGCTCGAACCGTCCGGCTCTGCCTCCCAGATTGGGCGCATGCCACCCAGATAGTGCGCCCCGCAGTGTGCACAATCCAGGGCACACTGCGATCCGGTCAGGCTCAGGACCGCCGTATCCAACGGGTA
>JAMJFU010000351.1 GCA_023544525.1 Anaerolineae bacterium
CGGACGGCCTCGGTCAGGGCCTCTGGTGTCTGCTCGTGGAAGAACGTGCCAGTCACCCCTTCCACCACGTAATCCGTCGCCCCACCCCCCGCAAAGGCGATCACGGGCCGGCCCGCGGCCATGGCCTGCACGGGCGCGATGCCAAAGTCCTCCAGGCCGGGGAACAGAAACGCCCGGCAGCCGGCCATCAGATCACGTAAGTCCGAGTCAGGCACCCTGCCGAGAAACCGCACGTTGGGTGCAGCCATCGCCTCCAGGCTGGCCCGATCGCGGCCATCTCCCGCTATCCACAGCGGCAGGCCCAACTGATTGAAGGCCTGCACGGCCAGGTCAATGCGCTTGTAGGGGATCAGGCGCGAGACGATGAGGTAGTACTCCTGCGGCTGCGGGTCGGAGGCAGGCACAAAACGATCGGTGTCCACCGGCGGATAGATGATGGCCGACCGGCTGTCATAGAAGCGGCGGACCCGTTCCTGCACCACGCGCGAGATGGCGGCGAACGCATCCACCTGCTCAGCGGCCTGACGCTCCCAGCGCTTTAGCCACGCAACAAAGGGCTTGACGACTCGCCGCGCCAGCGCATTGACCTGCTCCCGGTGGACATAGGTGTCAAAGTCCCAGACGAACCGGGTTGGCGTCAGGCAGTAACACACGTGACGGGTGCCTGGCGGCGTCCGGATCCCCAGGCAGAATGCGCTCTTGTTCGAGATCACCAGATCGTAGCCTCGTAGCTCCAGCCCTCCAAAGGCGAGGGGATAGAGCAGCAGGTAAGGCTGATGATTGCGGTGGATACCCGGCAGGCGATCCATCCACGTGGTGCGAATGTCCCATTGCCGATACTGCGCGGGCATGCCTTCCGGCCAGTACATCGAGGTGTATACCGGCGCCCCGGGAAACATCTCGACGAGAGCCTCAAGGACCCGCTCAGCCCCACCCATTTGATTCAGCCAATCATGTACGATGGCGACTCTCAAGGACCATCCTTTGGCGAGCGAATGCACAAATTATACCAAAAAGACATCAAAACGACAAAAACGGACCGGCCCTGGCTGCGGGCTTACTTTTGGCGGCTGCTAACACTCAGGGCAGGGTAAAGGTCGCGACGTTGTTATCGCGGTTGGTTTCGGGCAACGCCCCTGTGGCGTCTGGTGGATTGACGGTGAAAGTCAGGGTCCCGCCCCGCACCCAGAGATATCCCACCGGAAAGGCCGCGATCCCGAGCCCATTGCCCCGCACCAGGGGGATGGCGTCGAGGATCTTGCGCCCCCGGTCGTTTTCGATGCGGATGGGCACCATGGCGGCGTCACGCGTGCCGAGGTTGTGGATTTTTACCAGGACGACCCATTGCTGCGGGATCTCGATCTCCTGGCTGGTGATGGCAAAATCATAGTCCTGCAGCCCGCCTGCCCCGGATGCAACCGTCCCCGGCTCGATGCCACCCGTGACTGCCACCTGGTTGTTGTCAAAGTTGTCCTCAACCAGCCCGCCTTCCCAGTCACTCGGATTGACCAGTACGTCGAGGCTGACTCCCTCGCCAAAAGGACGGTCCATCGGCACCACAACCTGGGCAGTCCCACCACAGGGCGGGATAGCGGGGGTATAGACGATGCCGCTGGCATTACGCCCGAGCACCACCACCGGCAGGTTATACACGGCGCTATTGCCCGGATTATGTACAGTCACACGTACTTGCTGCTTGTCCGGTTCGGGGAGCACGTCCGCGGGACCGATCTCGACGTCGATCCGGCCCGAGCAGAGGTCGCTGGTGTAGGCATCGAAGGGATCGATCATCAGGTCCATCAGCGCGATGTTGTCCGCGATGGCGCCCTCGGCCTGGAGCTGCTGCCGGTCCTGCCAGGCCTCAGGCAAGCGGTTCACCTGGACCCAGAGCAGGTGCTCCCCGCCGTCAAAGTTCCAGTGCACCGGCACGTCGACCGTCAACGACTGCGATGCTGGCACAGTCACCGTCAACACCTCCAGGAACGGAGCGTAGCCGATCCCTTCGCGCAGGGCCGATATATGGACCATGACCGGCACCTCGGCGGCCGTGAGGCCGGAGTCGTTATGGATTGTCGCCGTCACCGTGAAGGGGAAGCCGGCCCGCAGGGGCTGGGGGGCCACCGCCAGCCCCTCGGTATCCAGGCTAAGCTCAAGGACCGGGCCCTGGGGCGTTGCCGTGGACGAGGAACGCGTCGGCAGGTAGGCACTCGACGAACCAGCCGGTTCCCCCTGCCCACCGGATAAGGTGCCATCACAAGCCGACAAGGCGAGGATCAAGAAGAGGAGGAGAAGGAGGGACAGCGGTATACCCCGGCACGGCAGCCAGCGCCGCATGAGAGGAGTGCGCATCAGTCGGTGAGGACTGGGGCCGGGCTAGGGCATCGGCCGCGCATCATCACTGCGATGCCGCAACCGCATCAAACAAGGTCAGCCTGATGTTGTAGGTACCTGGAAACCGAAAGACCTCGGTCGGTGCGATCAGGTAGCGGTCTTTACAGGACTCCGCCAGTAGTTCTGGGGTAAGCCGCAGGATAGACACGCCGTGCGCCGGCAGGGGTCCCGGCACAGTGAGGCCAAAGTTGTAGTAGCCCGTCGGCCCACTCACGTCGAGGTCCAGGCGCAGGCTATCCAGGGGCTGGGCAAGCTCGCTGTGCAGGAGCACCGTCATGGTAAAGGGTTGGGCAGGACGCATATCGCGCGGCTCAATGAGAAGGCTGACGCGCGGCAGTAATTGCTGGCTCGGCTCGGTCAGCCGCGACAGGGAGGGATCCTCGGTGGAGAGGGCACCATCCTGTGCCTCGGCGAGTGCCAGGCGTTTCACAGGCAACAGCGTCACGCGCTTGAGATGGTCGGGGACGGGAATCTCACCCAAGATGAAGAGGACGCCAACCGCGAGGAGCGAGACGACCACAACGGCCGACAGGAGGTGAATGGTAAGCGTGATTCGCCGGGAACGCTGCGCCCGGCGCAAGCTATCCTCGGCCGCATCGATGATCTTGGAGCTGGCGTCGACGGTCAAGGCCAGGGGCTGCACAGACTTGGCCAGCGCACGGCGCAGGCAGCGCTCAAACGCCGGACGCTGGCGCACTTCCTCTGCGCAGCGCCCACAGCGCTCCAGGTGTGCCTCAAGAAACTGCCGGTCCCGCTGGCTGAGTGCGCCGTCGACGTAATCGTCCAGCAGATGGCCGGCCTGCTCGCAGGTCATGCAGCCACCCCTTTTGACATGGTGTTTCCTGCTTTCTCCTCTTCCTGTTCCAACGCCACGCGCAAGCGTTGCCGCGCAACGTGCAAGCGCGAACGCACCGTCCCCGAAGGAATGTTGAGGGCACGCGCGATCTCTTCGTTGGACATCCCGCCATAATAGCGCAGGATGACCACCAGCCGGTGCTTGTCTCCCAGCGTATCGACCGCTGCCAGGACTCTGTCCCGGTGCTCTCCCTGCATCAAGACCTGGTCCGGCTGCTCTGCCGGCTCGCTGGTAAGCTGTGGTGCCGGGTCCGGCCAGGGCAGGACCTGATACCACTTCCGGCGCATTCGCGAGCGGCAAGCATTCACCGCAATCCGGTAGAGCCAGCCCTCAAAGCCAGTGCCCTCCCGGAACTCGAAGCGCGGCAGGGCCCGGAAAGCCCGGATGAAGGTCTCCTGCGTCATGTCCTCCGCGTCCTGCTCAGAGCGCATCACAAGGACGCAGAGGCGAAAGACATAGTTCTGGTAGCGGCGGATCAGGACCTCAATGGCCAACCGGTCACCACGCTGGCAGCGGTGGACCAATGCCTCCGTATCCAGGCCTGCTAACCGTTCTTCATTCCAGCTCTTCATCCCAATTAACGTCTTTTCTTGGCAGAACGTTCACCGTTCTACTGTCCGCGGACCCCCTGAGGGCTCCTGCATGGG
>JAMJFU010000352.1 GCA_023544525.1 Anaerolineae bacterium
GCGCAACCACATGGACCTGGATGACCTGGAGCGGCGGGCGCGTTTTCCCGCACCCGAGATCCCAGTACCCGATGGTTCGGGAGACCACCAGCAATGACGCAGGTAGGTGACACAGTCGTTGGTGAGCGTCTTATGCCCTGGCTGTTGCAGTCCTGTCCCGTGCTGAGCTTGTAGAGGCAGCCAGCCCGAGTGCGAGCCATTCGCGAACTGGCTCCGCGATCGCCCGGCACGATTCGCCGGGGAAAGGAGGTGATCGAGGTAAGATAGGCCGTGAGGCATCGAGTTCTCGGAGTGGATAGAGGAACTTGACCGCAAAAGTCAAAACGGAGGAAAGAATATGAGAACAAAGTTGTTCAGTATTATGGCTGTCTTGATAGTGCTAAGCTTGGTAGCAGCCTGTGGCCCTACACCAGAACCGCAGACCATTGTCCAGACCGTTGAGGTAGAAAAGACGGTGGTCGAGACGGTCGAAGTGGAGAAAGAGGTCATCCAGACCGTCGAGGTTGAGAAGGAGGTCGTCAAAGAGGTTACGGCTGTGCCTCCGCCGGAGGGGCCCGAGGGCACCCTGGTGCGAGCCCTCTCGACCTTCCCCAACTCCCTCGACCTGCCGCAGGCAGCGGAGCGCCAGGCTTCCACGACCGCCTGGCAGCTGTACGACTCGCTGGTCTATATGACCGAGGAAAACGAGATCGAGCCAGCGCTGGCCGAGAGGTGGGATATCTCGGACGATGGCACCGAGTACACCTTCTACTTGCGCCAGGACGTCACCTTTCACAACGGTGAGCCGTTTAACGCGGACTCGGTTGTGTTTTCCTGGCAGCGCGCGGTCGACAACGACTGGGAATATAGCGATCAGTGGACCCAGGCCGATTCGGTGGAAAAGATCGACGACTATACCGTCAAGATCACCACACCGGAACCCAACGTGCTGCTTATGAACATCATCTTCGATCAGTGGGCCATGGTGCCCGTCGGCTTTGACCCCGAGAACCCGGTCGGTACCGGTCCCTTCAAGTTTGTCGAATGGGTCAAGGGCGACCATATCACCATGGAAGCCAATATGGACTACTGGCGGGGGCCGCCCAAGATCCAGACCGTCATCTTCCGGCCCATCCCCGAGTCCGCCACCCGGGTCGCCGCCATCCAGACGGGCGAGGTGGATATTGTCACCCGGCTGTCCTCGGAAGAGGCGCAGAACCTGCTGGGTGTAGAAGACGTCACGGTTATCAAGTATCCCCAGACCCGTGTTTACTATATAGCTTTCAACAACATGACCACGGGCGTCGGCCAGCCGACGGAGGATCCCCTGGTCCGGCAAGCCATGAACTATGCTGTGGATGTCGATGCCATCATCGATGCCCTGTTCGATGGCTTTGCCGTGCCGGCCACTGGCTACGTTGCGACGGGCGAGCTGGGACATGGCGCTGTCGAGCCGTTTGGCTATGACCCGGATAAGGCGATTGAGCTCCTGACCGAGGCCGGCTACCCGGATGGTTTCGCCATGGACATGGCCTGCCCTGCTGGCGCTTACACGCACTTTGAGGAAGTATGTGAGGCTGTTGTGGCCTACCTCGGCGATGTCGGCATCGACGTGAGCCTCGAGTTCATGGAGTCCGGGCAGTATTGGGACCTGGAGGCTAACAAGGAACTGCCCCCGCTCTTTGGCGACAGCTGGTCGGCGCCGGGGGGTGAGGCTTTCCGGAGGCTGATGGGCGCTCTGATGGGCGAGGAAGCCGCATTCTCCTCATGGGAAGACCAGACGATCATCGATATGCTGAACGAGATCAAGGCGACTCTTGACCGGGATGAGCGGAAGGCTCTGTACGAGGAGTTGCAGGTCTATATGAAGGAGGACCCGCCGTTCATCTACCTCTACGAGCCGGTTGCCTTTGAGGCGATCAATACCCGAGTCCAGAACTACAGGCCACGCTCCTCAGAAGTCTACTTCTTGTACGATACCTTTGTCGTAGGGGAATAACCACGACGAGCGAGTGTGCAATCAAGGGTGGGAGCGAGCTTTGTGCTCCCTCCCACCCTTCTTCCTGTAAGGCCCCGAGTGCTCCGGAATGCTGTCGCCGCACAACGGCTTGCCAGGCTGGTCGCTCACCGAGGCGGGACCGGCGATATGACAGCGGGTTGGACCAGCCGAGCGGGATGCGCAACCAGGGGCATGGCTCTGGAAGAGACGGGCTTTGGTGTGTTGTAGGAGGTGCGATGCAGCGATATTTCCTGACCAAAGTGGGGGAGTCGATCCTCCTCCTGCTGGGCGTGATGGTCCTGGTGTTTTTCCTGGTGCGCATCACCGGGGACCCGGCCAACCTGATGGCCTCCCGGGAAGCCAGCCCGGAAACGATCCAGCAGATCCGGGAGGAGTGGGGCTTTGACCGTCCCCTCATCGTCCAGTTCTGGGACTTTGTGACGGGTGCTGCCGTGCTCGATTTCGGCAAGTCATACCATTTCAAGACACCAGCCATGCCCATGGTCTTGGAACGACTGCCGGCCACGATCCAGCTGGCCGCGGTGGGATTGCTCATCTCCGTGGCTATCGGCATTCCCCTGGGCTTGGTGGGCGGCTTTAACCCGGGCAGTACCGTCGATTCGGTGGGCCGTTTCCTGGCCATGCTGGCACAGAGTATCCCCAACTTCTGGCTGGCTCTGATCCTCATCCTCCTCTTCGCCGTCCGGCTTGGCTGGTTCCCCTCCTTTGGCCGGGATGAGCTCAAGTCGGTAGTCATGCCAGCCTTCGTGTTGGGCCTGCCGGTCTTGGGCCAGATCGTGCGCCTGACCCGATCAGCTGTGCTAGAGATCCGGAGCGAGGACTTTGTCCGGACGGCTCACAGCAAGGGCCTGCTACCGCAGACCATCTACGTCAAGCACGTGCTTCGGAACGTCGCCATCCCGCTCATCAGCGTGATCGGCGTTCAGTTCGGCTACATGCTGGGCGGCTCGATCTATATCGAGACCATCTTTGCCTGGCCCGGCATCGGCCAGCTGCTGGAACAGGCCATCGGCTGGCGCGATTTCCCCCTGATCATGGCCATTGCCATCTTTACCAGCATGGTGGTGCTGATGCTCAACCTGCTGACGGACGTGGCCTATGCAGTGATCGACCCGAGGATCCGCTATGGCCACTAGTGAAGCCGTCCGAACTGCAGATACCCTGTTGGACGTAGAGCGCACCCTGAAGGACCGGGTGGCTTATGCCGGGCGCTTCCTGTGGCGTGACCGCAGCGGCGTCATCGGCATGTTGATGTTCCTGCTGGTGGTCTTTGCCGCCGTGTTCGCTCCCGTGGTCGCGCCCTACGATCCACTGAACCAGACCCTGCGCGATGCCAAGATGCCGCCCGCGTGGGAGGCCGAAGGGAGTTGGGACCACCCCATGGGCACCGACAACCTGGGCCGCGATCTCCTGAGCCGCGTCATCTATGGGGCACGCGTCTCGCTGACCGTCGGCTTTTTCGGAGTGCTGATCGCGGCTGGCCTGGGCCTTGTCTTTGGCGCCCTGGCGGGCTACATTGGCGGACGGGTCGACAGTGCCATCATGGCTGTCGTCAATCTGGTGCTGGCGCTGCCCTATCTTCTCTTTGTCGTGGTCATCGCGGCCATCCTGGGCCGGAGTCTGGTCAACGTCATCCTCATCTTTGGTGTCACCTGCTCGCCGATCTTTGCCCGCGTCAGCCGAGGCGAGGTCCTGCGCATCCGCCAGTCGGGCTATGTGGAGTCGGCCATCAGCGCCGGGGCCGGCACAGGGCGGATCATCTTTGACCACATCATCCCCAACCTCATCGGCCCGCTCATCACGCTGGCCACCTTTGAGATGTCGGCCATGATCTTTTACGAGGCAGGTCTGGGGTTCCTGGGCCTGAGCGTGCCCCCCAGCGTGCCCAG
>JAMJFU010000353.1 GCA_023544525.1 Anaerolineae bacterium
CAGGTCAGGGCACGCGACCCTGATCCAAGCCAGAACCCCCCTGCTGTCCACCGCTTCGCCCATGATCTCGACGTCCGTCTGCTGCTCGAGCAGCAAGCGCAGTGCGGACCGCACCTTTGCCTGATCATCGGCCAGTAGTAGCTTCATTCATATCTCCAAACCAGGCTCCTCCGCTACCCGCGCCTGAGTACAAGTCTGAACCCAGTATAGGGCAGATCTGGTTGCGGCGCATCAGGCAGGTGACTGGATTGTTCGCTGGTCAGGCGACCAGTCTTTGCCCTGGTCAGGTGACCAGGTGGCAGGAGGGGGGCAGCGCCAAAGCGCTCACTACCAACGGTGGGGCAACGGAACGAGTCATTGCGAGCCGCCGTGGTTTGGCCCGTAAGCCAAGCGGCGCAATCTCCCACTGGTCAGCCGGAGATTGCTTCACCCCTCCGGGGTTCGCAATGACAGTCGGGGTCGGCCGGAGATTGCTTCCCCTCGGGAGCCCTCCCCTCGGTTCCCCGGGACAGGCGGGACAGGCACCCCTCCGGGGTTCGCAATGACAATGGCTGGAATGTCAGGTGGTTCTAGCCGGTTCTGACAAGCACGACCAGGGTCAGGTCATCCGGCAGGGGGGTGCCGGCAGCCAAGCGCCGTACCTCATCGACCGGGCCGTCTACCACTTCAGTCGCCGGAGCGCCAGCCAACGACCGGACCGACGCTTCCAGCCGTTGGCCGCCTGGCCTACCAGATGCAGGTCGTCGTAGACCCTCAGAAAGGCCGCGAGATCACCTCGCACCACAGCGTGGTCGTCCACCAGCATCACGCGGATGGGCGAGGCCTTGGAGGTCATGATGATCTACAGGATGTGCGCCAGGAACTGGCGGGTCCGATCCTCTTTGGGGTTGGTGAAGAACACCTCGGGCGGTGCCATCTCGGCCCAGACCCCATCGGCCATGAGGATGACGCGGTCCGCGACATCCTGGGCAAAGTGCAACTCGTGGGTGACGACGACCATGGTCATGCCCTCGTCAGCCAGCCGTTCCATGACGTCGACGACCTCGCCGATCAGCTCCGGGTCGAGGGCCGAGGTCGGCTCGTCGAAGAGCATGATCTTGGGCTCCATGCACAGGGCGCGGGCAATAGCCACGCGCTGCTGCTGGCCGCCCGAGAGGCGCGAAGGATATTCGTCCCGCTTCTCGGACAGGCCTACCCAGTTCAGCAACTCCTCAGCCTTGGCTACGGCCTCCTCCTTGGACATCCCCTTGACTGTGACCGGTGCCTCGATGATATTCTGCAGCGCGTTCATGTGCGGGAAGAGGTTGAACTGCTGAAAGACCATGCCCGCCTTCTGGCGGATCTCGCGGATGTGACGGCGTTGCTCCCGGACCGGCTCGCGGGCTCTGATCTCCACGCCGTCGACCTCGATGACGCCCGCCGACGGCTCTTCGAGGAAGTTCAGGCAACGCAGGAACGTGCTCTTGCCACCCCCTGAAGGCCCTATGATGACCACCACTTCGCGCGGCTGCACATCCAGGTCCACCCCCTGGATGACGTGCAGGGGACCGAAATACTTGTGCAGATCCCGGACCTTGATTATGGGTGCCTCTGTTTCGTCCGTGGGCGGGCCAATGACTTCAGACATCGATCTATCTCCTTTCACCGCGGGCCATATAGTCCTCCAGTTTGCCCTGCAGGGCCTGGAAGATGACGGTCAAGAGCCAGTAAAACGCGGCAGCGATAATAAAGGTCTCCATCGTACGAAAGTTCTGGCGGCCGATCTTCTGGGCGCGGAACGTGAGCTCCCAAACACCCATCAGGTAGACCAGGGATGAGTCCTTCATCATGGCGATGAAATCGTTGCCAATGGGTGGGATCACGATACGAAAGGCCTGGGGCAGGACGATGCGCCGGAAGGTCTGCGCCCCGGACATGCCCAGGGCCTCAGCCGCTTCTCGCTGGCCCTTGCCAATGGCCTGGATACCGGCGCGAAAGATCTCGGTCATGTAGGCGCCATAGTTGACGCCCAGGGCCAGGACGCCAGCGGCGATGGGCCGCAGGATCACACCCAGCTGCGGCAGACCCAGGTACCAGATAAAGATCTGGACCAACAGGGGTGTACCGCGGATCAGAGAGATGTAGAAACTGGAGATGCCATTGGGTATGGGATTCTTGGACAGGCGTCCGAGGGCACCGAGCAGGGCCAGAACCACCGCCAGTGCGATAGAGAGCGCCGAGACAAGCACGGTCAGCCCTGCACCGGCCATGATAAACCCGAAAAAGTGGCCCATGAAGGCGATATCGAGGTTGAAGCGACGCAGTACCGAGTAGAGGACCACCAGAAGGGCGATCCAGACCGCCAGGCTAAAGATCCCAAAGCGGGTCTTGACCGTCCGCTGGCTGACGGTGATCTGCTCCGATAGTGAAGCGCCCTGGGGTGCTTCGTAGGCCACCGCTACCCGCTCTCGCAACAGGACCCCCAGCAGCAAGATGTACCAAACCGCCAGCCCGATCAGAGGCCAGGCGATCTGCAGCTTGGTCAAGAACATGAGCGGATAGGACATGACCTCAAAGAGGGGCAGCCCCAGGACGATGATCGGACCCACGAGGAACAGGACGGTGGCAAACAGGTGGCTCCAGGTGCGGTAGCCAGACAAGCCCCACAGGCAGAAGAGACCGAGGACACCGCTGATCAACATCCAGGCCCCGAGGACCCTGCCCCAGGTTGGCTGCAAGCCGAACCGGGACCATTCCATGTGCACGATCCGCTGGTTGGTCGTCTCCCACACCCGCATGGTCCCGTCGTCGCCGGTGCTCAGGATGGCATCCTCCAGGGGGCCGTAGGCAGTGCTGCTAACCGCGCTCAGATGTCCTTCGTAGGAACCGCTGCTCTTGCCTCCCTGCGCGCGGATATTGCGGACCTTGTTGTCCTTTCCGCCTGACAGCAGAAAGTCACCGTCCTGGCTAAAGACCATCGTTGTAACTGTGGCCCAATGGCCCTCGGACGTCGTCTGGATTTCCCCGGACTCGATGTCCCAGAAGAGGACGGTGGTGTCCGCACTGCCCGAAGCCACAAGTTGCCCATCTGGACTAAATGCCAAGGACGTGACCGGCTCATCGTGGCCATTCCAGGTCTCTTGCACCTCCGGGTCGTCCCAATAGCCCTCGATGGCCCGCACCAACTCGCCACTCTGGACGTCCCAGATCTGCAAGCCGGTGCCTTGGACCGAGGCCACCAGAGTGCCGTCGTCGCTGAGGGCCACAGCATAACCGCTGCTTCCGGCGTCCATGGACTGGAGGGCCTGGCCCGACGTCACGTCCACGACATGGACCGCGCCGTCCTCACCCACCACAGCCAGCATCGAACCAGCAGCGTCGAGATCGGCGCCGGCCAACGGGCCCCCAGGCAGGGTCAGCAGCGTGTTCGCGGCCCCGGGATCTCCACCGTCGAGCACCGCCGCCAGGTCCCAGCGACGGAGCTCACCATCGCTGCTGACAGAGACCAGCGCTGATCCGCCGTCAGTGAATGCGACGGCGAGCACCGGACTTCGGTGGCCCGCCAACTTGTGAACGGTCCAGGCCGTCTGCTCAGCGACGTCGAAATCGGCAGGCAACCGTGTCGTGAAATCCGGGGGGACTTCCCAGAGGTGGACGGTTCCATCCTGCGCCGCAGCGGCTACCAGGGAGCTGTTGGGGCTGAGAGCCAGGTCATTAAAGGGGCTAACCACTGACAGCCGGATTGGCCCGCCCAGATAATACTGGACGGCATAGAGCAGGCTCAGGACCGATGTGATGGCCACCAAGACGAGGACGAGCCGAATTGCCGGGGGGCGTGCTGCAAAACCAGGTTCCTCCGCCGCGCTATCCTTCATCTACTTCTCTCCTCTTTGAGATGTGCA
>JAMJFU010000354.1 GCA_023544525.1 Anaerolineae bacterium
TGCCCTCCTCACCACGCTCCACCTCGACCTGTTGTATCAAGGGCCGGAGATCGTAGCTCCGCATCCGGCCTTTGTGGTGCCGCTGGCGCGGGAGGGTCGGCGCTTCCAGCAGCGCCCGGACGCGGGTTTCGATGCCTGCCAGGGGCTCTGAGGTGCGGACCTCGGCACGGTACCCGGCTGCTCGCATCTGAGACTGGAGCGCCGGAGCGCGCAGCCCAACCTCCTCGACCCCAAGGACCTCGAGCCCGGCCGGAAGCACAGGGACCAAGCGGGCCAGAACCTCGGCGGGATCCATCGTCGCGTCAAGCCACACGTCGAGCAATTCTGCCCGCCCCGTCACGCCCACCGGCAGCGCTGCAGCCAGTTGGAAGCGAGGGCGCGGGTTAAACCCCTGCGAATGGGCCACGGGCAGAGCCGCCCGGCGAAAGATGCGCTCCCACGCCCTGGCCAGGTCCAGGTGGGAGATGTACTGCAGCTCCGCGCCCTTGGCAAACTGGATCCTCAGCCTCTGCTCAGGTCCCTGCTGATCCGTCATCTGCCAGCTCCACAAGCTCCTTGGTCAGGGACATGCCCAGGCACCATCGGGCACGGTTGCGCGCTCTTCACGGAAGGCGCTCAAGATGCCACAGGCATAGCACTGTTCCCGGCAGTCGAGCCGGGTCTGGCCCTGAAGGGAGGCCTGATAGTCCCGGGCCAGGTATTTCTTGGTCACACCTGCGTCGATGTGGTCCCAGGGCAGCACTTCGTCGAGCGATCGCTCGCGGCGGGCATAAAAGCCCACCTCAACAGCGCATTCACGAAACGCCTGCCGCCAGGCCTCCACTTTGAACTGATCGCTCCACCCGTCAAACCGGGCACCCAGTTGCCAGGCACGGTGAATGACCGGGCCCAGGCGACGGTCACCCCGGGACAATACGGCCTCCAGCAAGGTCTCCTGGTAGCCGTTCCAGTTCAGCTTCAGGCCTGGCCCGCGCAGGTGCTCCTTGAGATAATCCTGCTGCGCCCGGACCTCTTCTTCGTCCGCCAGGGGTACCCACTGGAACGTCGTGTGGGGTTTGGGGACCAGGGTCGAGACACCCACGTTGACCTGCGCCTTGCGGCCCAGCACGCGCCGGCCAACGGCCCGCACGGCCATGGCCAGATCGACCATGGCCGCCACGTCGTCCAGGGTCTGGGTGGGATGCCCGATCATAAAGTAGAGCTTGACGGTCTTCCAGCCCCGGCGGTACACCTCCTCTGCGACCGCCAGCAGGTCCTCGTCGGGGATGGGCTTGTTGATGACACTGCGCAGGCGCTCAGTGGCAGCCTCCGGGGCAAAGGTGAAGCTGGAGCGGCGGCCGGTGGACTGGAGCTTGTCCATCAGGTCGACCGACACCGACTCGATGCGCAGGCTGGGCAGCGAAATAGACAGATGGCCAGGCCGCAGATCCCCGTCGCCGTCCCCCTGCCGGGCCGCCAACTGGCCCACAAGGGTCTCGATGTCACTGTAGTCAGAAGAGCTCAACGAAAGCAGGGCGACTTCCTCGTAGCCGGTGTTGGCCACGAGGGCATCTACCGCCTCTAGCACCTCCTCGACCGGCCGCTCCCGTACGGGGCGGTAGACCATGCCAGCGTGGCAGAAGCGACAACCGCGCCCGCAGCCGCGCTGGATCTCGATGGCACCCCGGTTGTGCACCGTATCGACGTAGGGCACGACCGGGCTCGTGACGGGCGGCGGCAGGGTGGCCACGATGCGCTTGCGCACCGGCATCCGGGCCTCTGGCACGTTGGGCGTGACCCCGACCAGCGTGCCGTCCTCGTGGTAGCGCACCTCGTAGAGGCGCGGCACATAAACGCCGGGGATGCCGGCCAGGCGGCGCAACTGCTCGTAGCGTCCCGCCCCATCGCGCTTCGCCTGGCGGATCGCCTGGCTGATCTCAAAGATGACGTCCTCGCCTTCGCCGATGGCAAAGGCGTCGACAAAGCCGGCCATCGGCTCCGGGTTGTAGGTGGCTCCACCGCCGGCGATGACCAGAGGTTGGCGCTCGTCCCGCTCGGCAGCCAACACGGGGAGGCCTGCCAGGTCGAGCATGTTCAGCAGGTTGGTGAAGAGCTGCTCGTAGGGCAGGCTGAAGCCGATGATGTCGAAATCAGCCAATGGCCGGCGGCTCTCCAGGCTGAACAGGCGCAACCCGGAAGCACGCATGGCGGCTTCCATGTCCACCCAGGGCGCGAATACGCGCTCGGCCAACACTCCCTCGGCGCTGTTAAGCCGGTCGTAGAGGATGGCCAGTCCATGGTTGGACATGCCCAAATCATAGAGGTCGGGAAAGGCCAGGGCCCAGCGGACCTCGGTGGCCTCCCAGTCCTTGACGATGCTATTCCATTCACCGCCCGTGTAGCGGGCCGGCTTGCTCACCTGTGGCAGAATTCGCGCCAGGATCTGATCCATAAGAGACAAACAGTACCTATCCAGTCCGATTTGCTGCCATTATACCACAAAGTGCACTGGTTGGAGAATCCTGGTCCAGGCACGACGTTTCTCCCTATCTCGTTGGGCGTGTCCGATGGGGCGACAACAGAAAGGTCTATCGCAGACGGGTCGTACACCAATGGCGACAACACCACAGCCGGGCGCCGTCCTGCTTGATCGTGCCCTGCCTGAGTATTGAGCGTAATGCACACGACATCTCCGCGCTGGGGCGCAGGCACATGTGCCGTCACCACACCTCGCCTCCTACGGCTGCGCCAGTGTCTACTTCGCCATGCAAATTGCCAGCCGTTACCCGAGCCAACAGGGCGTCGAGTGTATACCGTGGCGCCACGGCGGGCACAATCACCAACTTGCCCTCTTCCAGGTTAAGATCCACCGCCGAGCCCTCCTCCAGGCCAACTTCATCCGCCAGTGGCTTTGGAATTCGCAACGCCAAGCTGTTTCCCCACTTTTTGATCACCGTTTCCATTCTGCACCTCCACACCCCCTGTATCTGCAAAGAAGATACACCATTATTCGAGGTGTGTCGAATGGGCAAGTGATGATGAGCGCCTGGCCCGCGGCCTACTGCGACGCAGGATCGGGGATCGCCTGGGCTGCCTGCTCCTCGACCTCGGGCGTTATCTTGAACTTGAGCCACATGACCGGTAGCATGGCGACCATGGCCACCAGTGGCACGTAGGAAGCACACTGCACCATCTCTCACCAAGTGAGATTGCTCCAATCAAGAATCGGAAAGCGTTGCCGAACAAGGCAAGGTGTGGTAAGATAGGCCAGCTGGTCGCCACCTTGGCTGAGAGCAGGGCGGGCTGGCAAAGCACCCAGCCCTGGACACTGCCCTGCCGCAACCGAAGCAATCCAGGAGAGAACAGGACTATGACCGAAGGATATCATGGTCGCATCTTGCGCGTAGATCTGACCGAGGGCCAGATCTCTGTCGAGAGGCCCGCTGACGTCTTTTACCGGCGCTATCTGGGCGGTGCGGGGTTTGTCGCCTACTACCTCCTCAAGGAGGTCGCACCCGGCACTGATCCGCTTGGCCCGGAGAATCGCCTTGTCTTTGCCCTGGGCCCGCTGACCGGGATCCCGATGGCCGGCAGCGGACGGAACGCCATCGGTGCCCTGTCACCCCTGACCGGCGCTATGGGCGAGGCCGACGTCGGAGGCTTTTGGGGAGCAGAGCTAAAGGCAGCAGGGTTCGATGCCCTCGTCGTGCACGGGCGAGCCGGGTCCCCAGTCTATCTCTGGGTACACGACGGAGAGGCCGAACTGCGCGATGCCTCTCACCTGTGGGGCTTGGAGAACAAAGAGACCCACTCCGCCATTCGCGAAGAGCTGGGCGAGAAACGAGCCCGGATCGCCCTGTGTGGGCCTG
>JAMJFU010000355.1 GCA_023544525.1 Anaerolineae bacterium
TACCGGATCTACACCCAGTTCCAGCGTGGTGAGACGGTGTACACAGTGCCCTTCGACGTAGAAGTGTCGCCCCAGAGGGCTGAGACGCCATGAGCGGGGTTTAAACTTCGAAACTTCCCAGTAACAAACCCATTAGGGCGCCTCGGCTGATTTGGGTAAGTCGTTGATCTTTGAGAGGTTATAGCCGAGTTCACGGGCTTTGCGTTCGATACCGCGCAGGACGCGTTCACGATAGCGCTGGTCGTAGTAGTCCTGACCAGCGTCGACGTACTCGGTGCCGTACCGGAGCATCCGGTAGACGATCCGGGCGAGCTTGTGGGCGGTGGCGGTGAGGGCCTTGGCGGCACCGAGCCGGGCTCTCAAGCGGCGGTAGAAGGCGCCTAAGGCAGAGCGGCTGTGGTAGAGGCTCTGGGCGGCGAGCCGTAGGGCGGTGGCAGCCCGGTTGGCGCAGGACTTGGTGCGACCGCTCAGTCGCTTGCCGCCGGAGATCTTGTTGCCGGGGCACAGGCCTAGCCAGGAGGCAAAGTGCTTTTCCGAGCGCCAGCGGGTCATGTCGCGGCCCACTTCGGTCAGGAGGATCAGGGCAGTGGTCTCGGCGATACCGTCGATTCGCGTGAGGTCGACACCGGTGGCACGGTAGAGCAGGCCGTGGGCGTCAAATCCAGGCGCGCTGGTATTGGTGCCGGAGCGGCGAGGGGGCTTGGGGGGCGGGGCGCCACCGGCGCGATCATCTAGCGCGCTGAGTGTGGCTTCCAGCCGGGCGTCGCAGTCGGCGATCTTCTGGCTGTAGACGTCGAAGAGTTCGACCGCTTGGCGCAGGCAAAACAGGTGCTCTTCGCGCCAGGACCCTTCGAGGGCGCGGGCAATCTCGTCCTCAGACTTGTGGCAGCGGCCGTGGCGCAGCCGAGCCAGTTGCTGGGGGTCGCGCTCGCCAGCGACAATGGCCCGGACAATGCGCAGGCCCGTGACTCCAGTGAGATCGGAAACCACCTTGTGGAGCTTGATGTTCATCTGGTCGAGCGCCTTTTGCATGTGCTGAATGTGGCGCGCACGGTCCTGAACCAGCGACTCGCGCTGACGCAGGTAGCTGCGCAGGACGCAGATGTCGCCCGCGGGCCGAAACGACCCGGTCAGGAGCCCGTAGGTGTGCAACTGCTGGATCCATTGGCAATCGAGCACGTCGCTCTTGCGGCCTGGCACGTTCTTGAGGTGACGTGGATTGACCAGCTTGACCTCGAAGCCACGTTCCTCCAAGAGCTCGAACAAGGGGATCCAGTACACCCCGGTCGACTCCATGGCAACGGTCTTTATGCCGCACTGTTCCAGCCAGTCGGCCAGCGCATGAAGGTCGCTGGTAAAGGCGCTAAAGTGACGGACATCTTGCCCTTGGGGGTCGCGCCCGGGCGGGACCCCCACGTAATGCTCTTCGGAGCCCACGTCGATGCCGGCGGCATCGAGGTTGACGTGGCGTAGCTCGGGCGGAATGGCCGTTTTGCGGCGAGGTGGTTTCTTTGGTTTCGAGCGCGATCGGGATGGGTCCATGTCGTCCTCCGGAGAAGCCTGGGGTGGATAAACGGCACACGGGGCAGGGAGAGCAGCGGATTGCGCAGTCTTCCCAACGGGATCACCGAGCGGTGTGCCCGGTGTCACCAGTGATGTCGTCGCCAGCTCTCCCGACCAAGCTACTTTACGGGCACAAGGCACCAGTGTATGAACGGCCTCGACTGCCCCGGGCGCTGCCCCCTAGGATCGACCGACGGGCGCCTACAGGCAACCCGTTACACCCGTTTGTCGGGCCGCCGGCCGGCCTGCTCAAGCTACTTTGTCACATTACGCTAATGCGAAGTTCGATGATCCTCTTCCTCCATGGCACGAGGGGAAGAGGGCGGTGGATGGAACCGGCCATCACCCCTCAGCGGGGTGCCGTGCGGGAGGTAGGCCCGTTGTTATGGTTGCCCAGGCGTGACGCTGTCGGCCCCGGTAGTCAATAGGTGTAATCGGTGCCTTGGCCGTGCATGACTCGGCTGCTGCCCTGACAAGCAGTGGCCGGGCACTGGATCGAACCCCGTAGCGACGACAGCATGGGTGGTTTCGGCCACCGGTTCATGGGCCGCTGTGTAACTGCGTTCGGTGTTGTTTTGCATAGGCAGAATCGATGGAGGCCTGGCGGCGTTTGTGCCGCGTTTCGACCTGATGAACCACGTCCTCGTAGGTGGTGTTGGCTCGCGGCAACAGCACCCGCAGGACTTCCCCCACGTCATGGCAGGATAGCAACGGCAGGTCTTGTTTATGGGCACGACGTGTTTCGAAATGAAAGAGCATTGCCAGCATGACCATGGCCATGTGGTGGTGCCAACCCTGCCACAGCCGCAGCTGGTAGTGCCCCATGCCGGCTTCGCTCTTGGCGTTGCGCAGCGAGTGCTCGACCCAATAGCGCTGGCCCTGCATGAAGGTCAGGCGCTCGGTGGGCGTCGTTTCGGGGGCATTGCTCAGCGAGTATTTGATCTCCTTGGGCGAGTCGATCTCCCGGCGTGCGAGCAGATGCCAGCAGTGGGCCTCCGCTTCCTTTCCGTCCCAGAGCCACACGCGGCGGTGGAGCACCTCAACGACCAAGGTTGCTTTCGTGCTCTCCCGAAACGCCACCTTCTTCCAGGCCGTAGCGGGTTGCTGCGCAGCCCATCGATCCACACGCACCGGTTGCGTTTGCGCCACCCGTTGCGAAGTTGGCCGTCCCTTGCCGTGACCCCGCACGGGGATGATCGGCTGCGGATCCTCAAGGTAGACGCGCTGATCGCAGTGCACGTCGGCAACCCACTGCTCGTGGTCTCGGTCCAAGGCCCGCAACAGCCACGGCTCTTTACCGTAGCCACCATCCAAACCAACCCAACGAAACTGCAGCCCCCGTCGGCGAGCGTCGCGCACCATGTCCAGGGCCAACTGCGATTTACTCCGGAATACCTGGTTTTCGACAGGGATCTTTGCCTTGTTGCAGCGGCCTGGGTTATCGATCCATGCTTGTGGCAGAAACAACCGTTCGTCCGTCAGTGTCACCTCGTCACCGCAGCCCAGAGCGACGAACACGCCAACCTGGCAATTGTCCACCTTGCCCAGTCGTCCGTTCCATTGCCGGGCCACGCCGACGGAATCCTTGCCCTTCTTTCCAAGCGCACTTTCATCGACAATCAAGCAGTAGTCTTCAGATCCACAAAACTCGGCATCCATATCCTGGGCAATCTGATCCAAAACGGCACGGTGGCTCCACGGAGAGTTCGTCATGAAATGTTGTTGCACCTGATCGTCAGAGTCCGGCACCACTTCGGCCATTCGTTCCATGTTGCGCTTCTCCGACTGAACCAGGCCCAGCAAGTACTTCTTGGACTGGTCATTCACATCGCGGGTCCGAACCACAAAAAAGTCGTGGAATCTCGCGTGGAAGATATGGAGCCGCCGAGCAAGACCCACCAGGATCGCAGCGGCAGGCCCACACCGCACTCCCGGGCGCTTCGCCGGCACCGGGGAGCGCTGGCAAGGGGTGCGATGCGTCGGCGTGTCCAGGGCGAGGGAGTCCATCCCTTTGTAAGCTACGCCCATACAACGGAAAAGTCCCGCGAAAAACGCTTGCCCGCCTCAGAATTTCGCCGCCGTCCCCACCTTGATCACGCGGGCCTGGTAATGTGACAAAGTAGAACTAGGACTGTATATCGACGCACCGGTAACATTCCGGAGTCCAAGTACGATCGACTCCCAACCCTCCGGGGCCCTATCATCTCGAATCTCCACCGTGACGGTCCGCACCCCAGCCTCCCCATCCGGCCAGGTCAATGTGGTCGGCTGGAAT
>JAMJFU010000356.1 GCA_023544525.1 Anaerolineae bacterium
GAAGATGCTGCCGAATAGCAGCAGGTAGATGGCCGTACCCAACCAGCCGGTCATGACCAACGCATCCAGGGTCTCGTTGTGCGACCGGTCGGGCGAGGCATTCCGCTTCTCAAAGTGCGCCAGGTCGGGAGGGTAGACGCGGTTGTAGGCCACATACATCGACTCTGGCCCGTGGCCGATAATGGGCCGGAGGGCATTGAACGTATCCGGTCCTCCATCCTGCCCGGGCGACACCAGGGGCTCGTGCCAGCCGATCAGGTCGACGGCTCCGTCCCAGATCAGTACCCGGACGCGACCCGACCCTTCCTCGGTCTGCAAGACCTGTCCCAAGCGCCCAACATAGGGTATCTCTCTCAACCTCTCGATGAACGGCGTATCGACGATGTTAAAGACGATCAAAAAGACGACGAGGGCAGCAGCAGCCGAGTACATGACCCAGCTGGCCCAGACCTGCCGCCGCACCAAGCTCAGGAGCAAAAGGAAGAAGAACAAGCCGGCCAGCAATCCCAGGAGAGGACCCCGGCTCTGCGTGTAAAAGATGCACACCAGCTGGGCGATGAGGATCACAAAGTAGCCCGCCAGGAGCAGCAGGCGGGCCAACGGCTTGCGCAGGTAGTAGGCAAAGGCGGCCATGGCCAGCATGAACAGCACGATGGCCACTAACCCAAGCCAGAAGTAATTGGGCATCGCCGGAGGGAAGAAAAGCTCCAGCACCCAGGAAAAGGCGACGAGGAAGGCAAAGGTCAACGGCAACGAGATGGTCAACACCTTGGTGCGCCGCGAGCCCGGGCTCAGCAGATAGATGGGAATCTGGAGTGCGACCCCGGCAAAAATCGCCGCCAGGCGGATCCAGAGGTTATTCTCGCTGACGGGGACCAGCATGCCTACCACCACCGCCCCGGCCATGAGCAAGAAGGCAGCCGCGCCAAAGAGCCCGTCGCGGACATTGACCTCGTCCAGAGTTTCTTTCCAGTTCTCCAGGAGGCGCGTCAAGGTCAGTGGAACGACCATGATCAGGAAGGCTGCCACAAAGATGGCGTTGCCCATGTTAGAGGCGGCCCGCCGTTTGACGTCGCCGCCCCAGGGCAGTGGGTCGAGCCCAAAGTGCTGCACCAAGCCGTACAGGGCAATGGGGAAGCTGACCAGGATCACCGTCGTGATCAGCCGGTTAAACTGCTGCCTGGTACGCATACCCTGCAACAGCAGGGCAAAGATGACGATGTAGGACAGGGTGGTGTAGGTGCCCTGCAACCTCTGGTAGGAGCCTAACAGGCTGACAGCAGGATCCAGGGAGAATGCCGTACTGACCAGATAGATCAAGACCAACAGCAGGGTCGGGACGGCCAGCGGTGTCCTACGGACCTGGTGCCAGACCGAGGGACGTTCTTCCCTCGGCCGGCCATTGCTCTGTGACGCACGCCAAGCTTCGACCGTCCGGATCAACCATGCCCCGGCCATGACCAAGGCGATAGACCGTAACAATGATAGCTTGTCCGGCTCAAAAACCCGGCTTGAGTGGATGTTGAAAAACAGCGGGACGACCACCGCTGCCGCCAGCCAGCCAGCCTCGATTACCTTGTCACAGATCAAACTCAGTTTCGTACGCATCACCATTCCCATACCAACATCATCAACGGCCAGCACCTAGCTCCTGCTCGCTCGGTTCAAAGAAGCCTGCCAGGTCAGAACGGCCAGGCGCCAACTTCTCCCGGGGCCAGGCCTGGCGGAACCAACCGATCGTTTTCCTCAACCCTTCCTCCAACGGCGTCTCGGCCCGGAAGCCCAGCACCTCGGCAGCGAGCCGGATGTCGGGCACCCGGCGGCGTGTCTCTTCGAAATGCTCGCCGAAGACGTTCCGATAAGGTATCTGCTGTACTTCGGACCCGGAGCCGACGAGTTCGCGGATGATCTGGGCCAACTCCAGGACCGTGGTCTCGCGGTTTGATCCTATGTTGAACACGTGTCCGACCGCTTCAGGCACCGTGCCTGCCAGCAACGTGCCGCGCACCGTATCGTTTACATAAGTGAAGCAACGGGTCTGCCCACCGTCGTCGAACACCGTCATTGGCTGGCCGAGGCGCGCCTGGGTGATGAATTTGGCAATGACACTGCCATAGCCTTTGGGATCCAGTCGCGGCCCATAGGAGTTGAAGTAGCGCACAATGGAGACTGGGTGGCCTTTGTTGGCGTAGGCATAGGCAAAGTGCTCGTCGACCGCCTTGGCCATGGCATAGGACCAGCGGGGAACGGTCGTAGGTCCAAAAAGACGGTCAGCCTCTTCGGCAAGCGGTACATCGGTGCTCTTGCCATAGACCTCAGAGCTGGAGGCGATGACCGTCCTCTTCCAGTACTTGTACGCTTTCTGGAGCACGACCTCGGTGCCGGTTACGTTGGTGATGATGCCCTTGAGCGGGTCATCCACGACGTATTTGACGCCGACCACGGCCGCCAGATGGTACACCTGGTCTACCTTGGCAATGAGCCGGTCCATCAACGTGCGGTTCAAGATCGAGTCGTTTACGAAATGGAACCGTTCGTGGCCCAGGACGTGCTGTATATTGTCGATCTTGCCCGTGGATAGGTTGTCCACTACGTGGACCTCATGACCCTCGGACAGCAGTGCGTCTACCAGGTTAGAACCAATATAACCGGCTCCCCCCGTCACCAGGATCTTCAAGTCGCTTTTGCCTCATCGCTTCTTCAGGGCCGGAGACTGGAGGCTGCTCCGGCTGGATCTGATCGCCCTCTTCCAGGGTGCTACCCTGACCGTTTCCACCGAACGCGCCCTATTATAACACAATTCTCGTAGATGGGAAGCTCGATGTCCGTCGTCGTAGTGACAAACGAGCGGTGGGACAGCCTATGAGGTGCCAAGCAGATCCTCAACAGCCTTCACCCGCTCCACGGCAAATGCCCAGCTATAGTTGGAGCGCACAAAGGCCCGCCCGGCCCGCCCCAGTTCCTCTCGTCGCTGCTCGTCGGTGAGCAGCCTCAGCACCTGGGCCGCGAACGCCTGGGCTTCGTCGCCCACGAGCAGATCCCGGCCGGGCATGCTTCCCAACCCCTCACTGACGGGGCTTGTCGTGACTACCGGCCGTCCCGCAGCCATCGCTTCCAGGACCTTGTTCTGGACTCCGGCGGAAAACCGGAGGGGCGCAGCAAAGACGGCGGCTCGGTTCAGATATTCGTTGAGATCGGGCACGAAACCGGTCACAGTGACGCCAGGCTCCCGGCCGAGCATTTCCACGGAGGGGTCGGGATGGGCACCCACGATCTGCAAGCTGCATCCCGGCACTCCTTGCCGCACCAGGGGCAAGATGTCCCGCACCAGGTAGTGGGCCGCGTCGATGTTGTGAAACACACCCATGTGCCCAACCAGGATCAAGCGGTTCTGGACAGCCGGAATGCCGAGAGGCCGAAAGTGCTGGGTGTCAACCCCGTTGGGCACCACCTGGATGTTGGCCCCCGGGCAAGCTGCAGCCAGGATGTCGTGGTCCGCTTGGGAGATCAGCCACGCCTCCTCAAAGTGCCGCGCAACCCAGCATTCGTAGCGCGCAATCCGCGGGCCCTCCACGCGGTACACGAGGCGCGACGCCAGCCCACGGTAGGGCAGCGACAGTCCGATCTCTTTTGAGATGACGTCCGTCAGATCGACAATGCGGTAGAGTTCAGGGTACCCAGCTACGTACGGTGCCATGCGGAAGAGATGCACGTAGGTAGCCTGAAAGTCCCCCGACGACACGGTCTCGGCAACCAGCCGCGCCATAGCCCTGGAGCGGTAGTATAGCGCCTGCAAGGGCTCCCTGCGCCACAGATTGCTG
>JAMJFU010000357.1 GCA_023544525.1 Anaerolineae bacterium
TTGGCTCAGGGGCGGTTGTCGGTTCGCTCGGGGCCGACGTTGGCTCCGGGGTCCCGCCGCAACCGGCCAGCATGCCAAGTGTCAGGATTAGAACGACGAGCAGGGCAAATGCTTTCTTTGACATCTTTTCCTCCTGGGAGATTGGGTTCACTACAGGCTTGTTCCGCGCTCGATGCGCAACATCGACGCTTCGTACCTCAATAGACCATTTCGCCACGCACAAAGGCGTCTGTGCGGGGATCGCTTGGAGATTCGAAAAAGCCTTCTACATCTGCCACCTCCACAACCTGCCCCTCTAGCATGAGCGCAACCCGGTGGGCCAGGCGTTTGGCCTGAAAGACGTTGTGCGTCACCAGCACCAGGGTCACGTTCCGCGTCTGATTCAGCTCTTGCACGATCTCCTCGATGAGTCCCACGTTGTACGGATCCAGGTTGGCCGTGGGTTCGTCCAGCAGCAGCACGTCAGGCTTGAGCACGATGGCCCGCGCCAGGGCCACGCGCTGCGCCTCGCCGCCCGACAGGGTCCTGGCCCGCTGCCGGGCCAGGTCCGTCAGGCCCACCTGCCTGAGCGCCTGGGCCACCTCATCGTCCGGATCGCGCAGCCCCCGGAGACCGAGGCCATAGGCCACGTTGGCCTCTACACTGCGGTTCAGCAGGAGCGGTCGCTGGAACACCGTCGTCACCCGCCGGCGCAGCCTCAGCGGCACCGGCTGGTTCGGGCCAAACTCGACGTCGAGGAAGCGGATGCGGCCGGCCGTAGGCGGCTCCAGGAAGTTGAGCAGCCGCAACAGGGTGCTCTTTCCGGCGCCGCTCGGACCGACCAGGCTAAAGACCTCGCCCCTCTGGATCTTCAGGTGATCCACCTGGAGCACCCGCCGGCCGTCGT
Organism: Anaerolineae bacterium; assembly: GCA_023544525.1. Lineage (GTDB taxonomy): Bacteria > Chloroflexota > Anaerolineae > JAAYZQ01 > JAAYZQ01 > JAMJFU01. Next base: position 887 of record JAMJFU010000357.1, read on the forward strand.
AGGCTTTGGTCACATTCTGCAAACGGTACACAAAGTCATTCATTCGTCGAACGTCCTGCCCTGCAGGCGCAGCATGGCCACGTTGGTCAAGAACGAGATGCTCAACAGGACAATGCCTATGGCTATGGCCAGGTCGAAATTCCCCTTGCGTGTCTCCAGGACGATGGCCGTGGTCAGGACCCGCGTGCTGCCCTCGATATTGCCCCCCACCATCATCACCGCCCCTACCTCGGAGATGATGCTCCCAAAGCCGGCGATGACCGAGACGATCACCCCGATGCGCGCTTCCACCAAGATCGAGAGGGTCGTCTGCCACCGGGTCGCCCCCAGCGACTGGACCTGCAGCTTCAGGGCCGGGTCGACGCCCATGACCGCCGCCATGGTAAAGCCGGCCACCAGCGGAAAAGAGATGATGGTCTGGGCGACGACCATCGCCCCCGGTGTAAAGAGGTCAGGGATAAGCGGCGTGTTCAGCTGCCCGAAGGGGCCGGTCCGCGACAGCATCAGGTAGACGAACAGGCCGACCACCACCGGCGGGAAGCCCATGCCCGTGTAGAGCAGGGCGATCACCAACCGGCGCCCGGCGAAGCGGCTCAGGCCCATCGCCGCGCCTAACGGGATGCCGATGAGGGTACTCAGCAAGAGGGCCGTGCCCGACACCTGGAGTGAGAGCAACACGATCTCCATGAGTGCCGGGTCGAGGGAGCTTATCAATCGTACAGCCTCTGCCAGGCCGCGCAGGATCTCGTCTATGATGTATCCTCCATATCGCCCACAGGTGTATCGGCGGTGATCAAGAGCGTCCTCCCCCCTGTTTTCTGCAGCGGCCCTACCCGGCAGATCGCTTTGGCTTGCCCCGCTGCAGGTGCTGGTCTGCCGTGACCCTCCGGCCCCCCCCGGCCCCCGAGGGCGGTTGTCCTCAGTCTGCGCAAACGAAAAACGGCGTCCCGAAGAGGAGACGCCGCTGCAAGGCCGGGTCCGGCCGGATCAAAAACGGCGTCCCGGAAAGGGACGCCGTTGCAGGTGCTACGTTCTGGGCCCAAAACAAAGGCGTCTCCCAGGAGACGCCGCGCCCGTAGCACCTACCGGCGCATCTCCTTTCCAAAGCTGGGAGGCATAGTCGTTTCCAACTACACCTTACCGTCCTTGCCCCATAGGCCTGCCTGGCCCTTAGGTGACAAGGCTCGGAGATGCTGCATAACGATTGTCCAAAGAACTGTGAAAATTGTAACACACAGTGGGGAGACTGTCAAATCAAGCCGCCTCCCTTGGCGCCCTCCTGTTCGCAGTAGCGGCTTCAGCCGCTCCCTGGTAGACCGCCATGCATACTTGACAGTCTGGCGTCTGGCTTGTATAATGGCGACAAATCTGTAAGGTTCTTACGAACCAGTTAGGAGGCAGACCATGACGCTGCGAACGATCAGTAGTGAGCAGGCCCGCACTGAGTGGCGCACTCTGCTCGATCTCGCCAGTCAGGGAGGCGTTGACATTGTTATTGAGCGGCACGGTAAGGCAACTGCTGCCGTAATCAGCTACGAGACGTATCGAGCACTCCAACCTGCTCTGGCCGAGCTCCGGACCGGCATCTCAACACAGCAGCAAGCCCAGAGACTGGCGGCAATTCTCGAAAAGCTGGCTCAGTTACAGGAACGTACTACGGTTGTGGATCCCTCCGCCTGGCAACGCCAGCAGCGCCAGGACCGGTCCCTAACTGGGCGGGATAGCTGATGCTGATCGACAGCAACATCATCATCTACGCCTCGCAGCCTGAGCACGCCAGGTTGCGTGAGTTCATCGCGGCAAAAGTCCCTGCAGTCTCAGCCGTGAGCTATGTCGAGGTGCTTGGCTACCACGAGTTGACCGCCACAGAAGAATCGCTGTTTCGCGAGTTTTTTACCGTCTCTACGGTGCTGCCCATCGATCAGGACGTGCTCGACAAAGCCGTTACACTCCGCCAGCAGCGCAGGATGACATTGGGTGATGCGTTGGTGGCGGCTACCGCGCTCGTTCATCGCCTGCCCCTGGTCACCCACAACGTGGACGACTTTGCCTGGATAGATGACCTGACCCTGGTCGATCCCCTCGACCCGACATGGCCATCTTCCTGATAGTGCCCGGCACCGAGCCCCCCTGGCCGTCGACAGTGTCCTGATCGGGCCGTCGATGCCCGCAGGGCTCGAAGAGCCTCGCCCGGACGCACGCCATGGTATACTCGCCTCAGAAAGGGATACCCATGTCCGGAACAACAGAGATTCAGATTCTTTCAACCGGCCCCGATTGCCTGCCCGAATACGCCACCATCCCGAGCAGGTTCGAGGTCCGTTCCCTGCTGCGCCCGGTGCTCCTCGACGGCGGGTTGGGCGGCATTGCCCTGCGCCAGGAGCCGGTGCAGCCGCCCTACCTCAAGGACTACGACGCCTCCGAAGAGGGCGGCCCTGAGGGCTGGGCTGCGCAATGGGATCTCTCCGCCTGGTGTTTTTTCCTGGCACGTCACGATGGGCGCTGCGTGGGCGCTGCCGCCGTCGCCTTTGGGACGCCTGAGGTCAATATGCTCGAGGGCCGCGACGACCTGGCCGTCCTGTGGGACATCCGCGTGGCCCCCGCTTTTCGCCGTAGGGGCCTGGGCCACCGGCTCTTCCACCAGGCCGCGGACTGGGCTCGCGAGAGAGGCTGCCGCCAGCTCAAGGCCGAAACCCAGAATATCAATGTGCCCGCCTGCCAGTTCTACGCCGCCCAGGGCTGCCGCCTCGGCGCCATCCACCGCCATGGCTATGCCGGCCACCCGGACGTCGCCCACGAGGTTATGCTCCTCTGGTACCTCGACCTCCCGTCCGGCGCCGAGAGAACGCCTAATACCTGATATCCAATACCTTCTATCCAATACCTAATATCCAATCCCTAATCTCCAAT
>JAMJFU010000358.1:0-254 GCA_023544525.1 Anaerolineae bacterium
CGGAGGTCAGCCAGGCGGTCAAGGACTCGAACCTCAGGGGACGCGGTGGCGCGGGCTTCCCCACCGGCGTGAAATGGGGCTTTGTGCCGATGGGCGAGGATGCGCCACGGCCCAAGTACCTGGTGGTGAACGCCGACGAGATGGAGCCAGGAACCTTCAAGGACCGGCTGCTGCTCGAGGGGGACCCGCATCAATTGCTGGAAGGCACCATCATCAGCGCCTACGCGATCCAGGCCGACGTCGTTTTCATCTTT
>JAMJFU010000358.1:264-3744 GCA_023544525.1 Anaerolineae bacterium
ATGGGCCTATAAGCGAGCCGCAAGGCTGCTGCGCCAAGCCATCGCCGAAGCGTACCAGGCTGGCTATCTGGGCAAAGACATCCTGGGTTCAGGCTACAGCCTGGACGTGCACCTTCATACCGGCGCAGGACGCTACATATGCGGCGAGGAGTCAGCGCTGCTCAACTCCCTGGAAGGAAAGCGGCCCATCCCCCGGGCTCGGCCGCCCTTTCCGCCCGTCGTCGGCCTGTGGGGCAAGCCTACGGTGGTGAATAACGTCGAGACACTGTGCAACGTGCCGCACATCATCGGCAAGGGCGCAGCCTGGTTCAAGAACCTGAGCAAGACGACGAACGGTGGTACCAAGATCTATGGAGTAAGCGGCAAAGTGCAGCGCCCCGGGGCCTGGGAACTGCCCATGGGCACTACCATCGGCGAGATCTTGAACGAGTACGCGGGTGGGATGCGCGAGGGGCTCAAGTTCCGCGGGCTCTTGCCCGGCGGCGGCTCGACGGACTTTCTTGTCGAGGAGCACCTGGACGTGCCGATGGATTTTGATACCATTCCCGAGGTAGGTAGCCGGATGGGCACCGGCACGATGATCATCCTTGACGATCAGACCTGTCCCGTCGGTATGGTCCACAATCTGGAGCGCTTTTTCGCCCAGGAATCATGTGGCTGGTGCACACCCTGCCGCGACGGGCTGCCCTGGGTAGAGAAGGTGCTGCGCGCCCTCGAGGAGGGGCGGGGCCAGCCCGGCGACCTGGACCTGCTGGAGAGACACGGCCGGTTCCTATGGTTGGGCTTCACCTTTTGCGCCCTGGCTCCGGGCGCGATGGAGCCGCTGCGCAGTGCCCTGAAGTACTTTCGCGACGACTTTGAGCAGCATATCCGAGAGAAACGCTGCCCGTGGAGATGACCCGTGCTGACGATCTTTGTTGAGGGCCAGCCGTACGAAGTAAAGACAGGACAGAGCCTGCTGCGGGCCTGCCTGTCTTTGGGGTTCGACCTGCCCTATTTTTGCTGGCATCCGGCCATGGGCTCGGTTGGCGCCTGCCGGCAATGCGCGGTGAAGCAGTTCAGGGATGAGCAGGACAACAAGGGCAGAATCGTGATGGCCTGCATGACGGCGGTCGAAGACGGCGTTCGCATCTCCATAGACGATCCAGAGGCTCGGGCCTTTCGAGCCAGCGTCATCGAGTGGTTGATGGTGAACCATCCCCACGACTGCCCCATCTGCGATGAGGGGGGCGAATGCCATCTGCAGGACATGACGGTGATGACGGGGCACGTCTACCGCGAGTTCCGCTTCAAGAAGAGAACGCACCGCAACCAGGACCTGGGTCCGTTCATCAACCATGAGATGAACCGTTGCATCGCCTGCTACCGCTGCGTACGTTTTTACTGCGATCATGCGGGTGGTCGTGACTTTGGCGCGTTTGCGACCCACGATGACGTCTACTTTGGCCGCTATGAAGATGGTGTGCTCCAGAGCGAGTTCAGCGGCAACCTGGTCGAGATCTGCCCTACAGGTGTATTCACCGACAAGACACTGAAACAGCACTACAGCCGCAAGTGGGACCTGCAGACAGCACCTTCGGTCTGCGTGCATTGTGGCCTGGGCTGCAACACCATCCCCGGCGAGCGTTATGGCCAGGTGCGCCGGATCCGCAACCGCTACAATCGGGAAGTCAACGGCTACTTTCTCTGCGATCGGGGTCGTTATGGCTACGAGTTTGTCAACAGCGGAGAGCGGATCCGTGAGCCACTGTTACGGGATGCGGGCGGCGCGCTGCAACCGGCGGCAAAGGAGGTCGCGCTGGAGCGCATCACGCCGATGCTGGGCGACGGATCGCGTGTGATCGGCATCGGCTCGCCGCGGGCCTCGCTCGAGGCCAATTTCGCCCTGTGGTCCCTGGTTGGGCCAGGGCGGTTCTATCAGGGCCTGGCCGGGCACGAGGCACGCCTGTTGTCAGAGGCGTTGCGGCTCCTGCGCACGGGTCCGGCGCGCTCGCCCTCCCAGCATGAAGTTGCCAGGGCGGACGCGGTGTTGGTGCTGGGAGAGGACGTGACCAACACGGCACCCATGCTGGACCTGGCTCTGCGCCAATCGGTACGCCAACAGCCGATGGCCAAGCTCAAGGCCGTGCAGGTGCCGGGCTGGCACGATGCCGCTGTGCGCCAGACGATCCAAAACGAGAGGGGACCCCTCTTTGTTGCCACCACCCACGGCAGCAAGCTCGATGTGCTGGCGACTGGCACGCTGCACGGTGCCCCAGACGACCTTGCCCGCCTGGGTTTTGCTGTGGCCCACGCGGTCGACGGAGGGGCACCGGCCGTAGCAGGCCTCACGGACGAAATGCGCTCGTTGGCGGGCCAGATTGCTGAGGCATTAAAGGGCGCAGAGCGGCCGTTAGTCCTCTCAGGCACAAGCTGCGGCAGCGAGGCGGTCCTGCGAGCGGCGGCCAATGTGGCCTGGGCTCTGTGCCAGGCTGGCCAGCCAGCCAGATTGGGCTTCTGTGTGCCAGAGTGCAATAGCCTGGGTCTGGCTCTGATGGGTGGCGGCGAGTTGGAGGCGGCCGCAGACGCGGTGCGCGAGGGTCGAGTAGATACGGTCATCGTCCTGGAAAACGACCTGTACCGGCGGGCCGCTGCCCCAGCGTTGGAGGACCTGGGCGAGGCTGGGCACGTCATTGTCTTGGATCATGTCTCGAGCAGGACTACAGACTGGGCAGAGGTCTTGCTCCCGGCAGCGACCTTTGCCGGCGCGGATGGCACCCTGGTCAACAACGAGGGCCGGGCCCAGCGCTATTACCAGGTTCTTGTGCCGGAGGGCGAGATCCAGGAGAGCTGGCGATGGATACGGGACATCATGGTCGCAACCGGCCGCCTGGAGGCTAACGCGTGGCAGAACCTGGACGAGGTCCTGGCGGCGATGGTGGAGGGGATGCCGCAGTTGCAGGGGGCCATGGACGCAGCGCCCAGCGGGGATTTCCGGCTACTTGGCCAGAAAGTGCCACGACAATCCCACCGCTATAGCGGGCGCACGGCGATCGATGCCCATGTCGACGTCAGCGAACCCGGGCCACCGGCCGACCCGGATGCGCCCCTGGCGTTTTCGATGGAAGGCTATGAGGGCCAGCCCCCGGCGGCCCTGATCCCCCGCTTCTGGGCACCTGGTTGGAACTCGGTCCAGGCTCTCAACAAGTTCCAGCAGGAAGTGGGCGGACCGCTGAGGGGTGGTGACGCCGGGCAGCGGCTCCTGGAGCCTGAGGAGGACGGGGAGGTGCACTACCTGGACGGCGTGCCGCCTGCCTTTGAGCCACGGGAGGGTGAGTGGCTCTCGATCCCTGTCTATCACATCTTTGGTTCTGAGGCACTGAGCATGATGGCCCCACGCATCGCCAGTCTGGCGCCCTCACCCTATCTGGCGCTCAACCGGGACGATGCCAAGGCCCTCGCGGTTGAGGAGGGCAAGCTGGTGCACGTGGAGATCGGTGG